>JACQHZ010000480.1 GCA_016198745.1 Verrucomicrobiota bacterium | reverse complement strand
GCCCGTTGGTTGATCAATTCTGGACGCTGCGGACGCTCAAACTTGCCGCCTGAACCTTGGCTCGCTAAGACCAACATGTTGGTTCTAATTTGTGAGTAGCCGGACAGCACGGCAGAGCCGCAGCCAAAAACCGCCGCGAATGGCCGCAAACTCCGACATTCGTCGCGAGCAGGAAGGCATCCGCCACAGGACGGACTCGACGCGGCAAGTCACGGCGAATGAAATGTACAGGTTAACCTATGAAGGCGGTTGTTTTCCATGAAATCCGAGACGAAAGCCTTTTTTGTCGCCGCGGCGGTTGCAACAGTTTGTTTCCTTCTGCCGGGGTTTCTGTTGCTGGCCGGCCTTGACCTTGAACGAGGGAATCCGGAGGACGCTCCGAACTGGGCACGGGCGCTCGTCGGCCTGCCGTTCTTGATCTTCGGAATCATGATGATTGTGGCGGCAATCTGCGGTCTCACCGGACGATCATGGCGATCAATCGCTCTCAACAGTTTGATGACCGTGTTCCCTGCGGTCGCTCTGCTCTTGGCCTGGCCGGCATCACAGATCACCCTATCCATTCCGGGCATCGCCAGGCTGGTTCCGGGCGGAGCGCCCATCGTTTTCCGAATCATCTTTGGCGCGGCAAGCGTGGTCTTTGCCTACGCGTCATTTATCCTCTGGTGGCTTGTCCTGTCGAGGCGCGTCGGTCCAGAGGACATCCGGGGCATTGGTGAATCATAAGCGAGCAGGACCGGCATGACCAACGCGCAATCTCACCCTCCGGCAGAAACGGTTTCCAGGATTCCCGCGCCTTTTCTTCTCGCCGCTTCCATCGGCGCGGCCGGGTTTTCGGCGATCGTCACGCAGCTTGTGTTCATGCGCGAGATGCTCAACGTGTTCGACGGAAACGAGATGGTCCTCGGAATCGTTCTTGGAAACTGGATGCTCCTGATGGGATTGGGCGCCGCCCTGGGGCGCAGCGTCGCCCGGCGTGCGGGTGTTTTTCTGTTTGGCATCACGCAAATCCTCCAGGCCGTTCTGCCCCTTGCCGGCGTCTTCCTGCTTCGGGCGGCGCGTCATGTTTTTTTCGCGCGCGGCGAGGCCCTTGGCATTGCGGAAACGGCGACCGTCTGTTTTGCGGCATTGCTTCCCTTTTGCCTGAGCGCGGGTTTGTTCCTGGCTGTGGCGACCTGCGTCATGGAGGCGGCGAAGGATCCCGGCGGCAAGGCGGAGACCTGCATTGGGCGCGTCTATTGGCTGGACAGCCTTGGCGGCGTTTTTGGCGGTGCGGCCTTCACTTTCGTGATGATCCATTTCCTCAATCATTTCAGCATTCTCCAGGTGGTTTCATTCGCCAACCTTTTTTGCGCCCTGGCGATCGCATGGAACACCGGACAGCGCGGTCTCCTCGCGGGCGCCGCCGTCATCACGCTGGGAGAGATTCTTGTTGTCGGCTGCGCTGATCTCGACAGGATTTCAACGCGCATCGAATTCGCCGGACGCCAGGTGATCTTCCGCGGCCATTCGCCCTATGGCGAGCTGGTGGTGACAAGGCATTCCGACGAATATCATTTCATCCAGAACGGCGTCCCTTTTTTCTCAACACACAATGTCGAGCAGGTTGAAGAAACGGTTCATTACGCCATGGCGCAATGGCGCGCCGGCGGGAGGCGGAATGTGCTGTTGATTGGGGGCGGCGCGACGGGCGCGGCGAGAGAGATTCTCAAATATCCTGAAGCCAGGGTTGATTATGTGGAACTCGACCCCCTGATCCTCGAAGCGGCCGGGCAGTATGTCCCGGAGCGTCTGGCGGATTCACGGATTCGCATCCTCCACGGTGACGGCCGATTGCGGGTCAAGACGAGTCATCACTGTTATGATGTGATCCTTGTCAATGTGCCGGAACCCATGACCTTCCAACTCAACCGGTACTACACCCGGGAGTTTTATCAGGAAGCGCAACGGGCCATGACGCCGGGAGGCGTGCTCGCCTTTGCGTTGGGCCGTTATGAAAACTATCTGGGCAAGGAATTGTCTGCCATGATCGCCACGGCTCATCGGACCTTGCGGAGCGTTTTCGCGCAGGTGACCCTCATTCCCGGCGGGCGGGTCTTCTTTCTGGCATCTGACAGTGAACTGACCGAAGACATTGCCGCGCGCATGGAGGAAAATGGAATTCCGACCCGGCTGGTCAACCGTCATTATCTGCGCGGCGTTCTGACCGCAGACCGTTTCGCCGAGGTGCGACGGGCGGCTCTCCTGGATCAGGCCGGCGTGAATCGCGATTTCAATCCGATCCTTTGTTATGATCATCTCCGGCATTGGATGAGCCGGTTCAGGGTTCAAACCGGAGTTCTCCAGGCGTTGCTGGGAATTGTTCTGTTCTTCTACCTTCTGCGAATGCGTCCCGTTTCGTTTGTCGTTTTCACTGCGGGATTTGCAGCATCGGTGATGGAGGTGGTTCTTTTGTTGGGATGCCAGATTCTCTACGGCAGCGTGTATCAGAAAGCAGGATGGGTTGTCGCCCTGTTCATGGGCGGGCTGAGTTTTGGGGGACTGGTCATGAATCGTTTTCTGCAGCGGCGAACGGCGGCGGACCTGACGAAACTTCTGTTGTGTCTCGCGGTTTGCGCGGCCGTCACGCCGCCTGTGCTCATGGCGATCGGACATGTCCGGCAGCCGGCCGTTGCCTGGTTTTTGGAGTGGCTGATGTTCCCGGTGATGGTTCTCCTGCCGGCGGGATTGGTGGGCATGTTTTTTCCCCTGGCCGGCAAGCTGGATTTTCGCGGCGCAACCGTCACCGCCGCCATGTTGTACGCCGCGGATTATGTGGGCGCCGCTCTTGGAATGTTTTTGGCAAGCGCGTTGTTGATTCCGCTGATCGGCATTACGGCAGCATGTCTTCTGACCGCCATTCTGTGTCTGGCAAGCAGTCTGGCGGCGGTCCCGAGACATCGAGCAGGATAAATGCCTTTGGAGGAATCGGAGACGCGCCCCATCCGTGTGGGGACTTCAGCAGGAGTTTGAATCGGACGGCTCTTTATGCTACAAGGCGGCTCATGGAAACCAATGCCGAACAGTCTTCCCATCTCTTTCACGTGGTTGCGCAAGTCTGTCAGGTCACAGACGATACGGTCGTGGACATTGCCCGGAAGGTTTTCCCGTCCTGGAAGAAAATTGCGGGACCCGTGATCGAGCAGGTCAAGACGATTGATTTTGTTGAAACCGTGGCGGTGTTGACAGCCATCAGCCGCACCGGTCTCGGGACCTTCCGACTTCTCGAACTCGGCACTCAACACGGCATCAGCACGTGCATCTTCCTTGACGGCCTGCGCGCGATCGGCATCCAGCCTCGGATCACCACGTACGACGTTGTGCTCAAACAACGGGCTTTTTCCGGGGGAGAAGTGGATGCCCGCATCGAAGACATCACCACTCGCTGCGGTCCGGTCCTCGACGAGTTGGACCCCCACGCGGTTTTTCTCGACGCGCATCCCTGGGAACTGACCTACAACATGGCCACGGAAGCGCGCAAACGCCAGAAACTCATCTTCACCCACGATGTGTCGGATGATCTTTGGAGCGCGCGTCTCCAGGAAGGACGCCTTCCGCTGAAGGGCAATGAATGCAATCCCTTTGTGCAGTGGGAGCGCAAGGTGCTCGAAGTTGTTTTCGGCCCCGGCATCCACACGGGGCATCATGTCACCGAGGACTACCAGATTGACCTCATCCGCTCCACCCATGGCGTGGCCATTTGCCAGCCTCTGCGCGGAACGCAGTGGACGACGAAGAACGCCGGGTCCCGCGGGTAGCATGGATTGGCGCTGACCACGTGATTCGCGCGGCATTTGCGGCTGGCTGAAGGACGCACAATCAACCGGACATGTTCGGGCGCGTCCGGTCCTTCGGTGCGGATGCCTTGCCAGTACCGAGGCCTGGAACAAATGAGAGAATGCACATCCAAAAACGGGGACATCAACCACGGTCATCCGCGTTCACCATGCGTTCAGACACGAGATTGGGCGCCCCTTTTTCCGATGGAAAAAGATCGATTCCGATAATCAAAAAAATTGACCCGAATTCCGGATTGCTCAAGGAGTGCTTGTAGCTCCGTCTTCATCGGGATCCCAATACTTTACGAACAATGCGCCTGGACCGACCGGCATGACGGCGGCGTAGCGCATCCAAGCGACGTGGCCATCGAAAAAGACCTGGCAAGACCCGTTCCTATGACGGCGTGAAACCGGCTTGATCTGGCTGGCGTTACCCTCATAAAAACATGTGGTTCCCGACCATGTATCTTGCCAAGGACCGTAAAGGGTGGTGTTCTGTCCCGGGACACCCCAGGAGCCGTCGGCAAACCACACCTTGTTGTCGGAATTCTTGACCTGGGAGAGGAGGATGCCGTTGCCGGTGTTCCACTCGGTCACCTGGTAATTTGCGGTATAACCAACCGCGTACTTGCGGTACGGATAAGGCGAAGGCATCTGATTCGAGCGCTCCGTCAACTGGGAAGGGCACTCCAATACCTCAACCTTGTTTTGCACATAAGGAAACAACTTGTCGAGGATCGTTCCCATTCCATAGCCAGGCATGACAGTGACACCCAGGCTTGGCCAGTGCGAATGGTGAGGTGATCTCCCGTTGTTGTCATCAGCGTACATGACACCCGCCGCCCCAATCTGCTTGAGATTGGAAATGCACTTCGCCATCTTTGCCGACTCGCGCGCATTCTTGAGCGAAGGCAGCAACAGTGACGCCAGGATGCTGATGATGGCGACCACCACCAACAGTTCGATCAAAGTAAATGCCATCGTTGCAGGACAGCATGGCCGCGTCCGCGCGAAAAGACCTTGAAGGCAAGGGGTTGGCATGAAGGCTCCGTACTCCAAGGATCATCCAATCATCGGCTTTCGTCCAGTCCCATTCGGCTTGTCAAATAAGCTGACATGATGAATGGCCATCATGCTTTCGGTTGGAGTCCAGGCTTCGAGGGATGCAGGGGCATCCACGGTTTGCTGTGTGGATTGACGAATCAGTCCGGTAAAATTGTTTGTCTCCTTACCTTCCTTTTCAAATCGGCCGAAAGCCGCTTAAAACCACGCGGACAATGTATTGCAACCTGCTCATGACGAAGATGCGGCGCAACAAGACGCGCACATTGGCGGTTCCACACATCATATTCAATTGCAGTCGAAGGACGAACGAACAACTCCGTGAGTGTCTTCTTGGGATTGGAGTCTTTTTCAGGAGGGCACAGCAGTTCGTCCTTGGTCAGGCCGTAAAGGCGGTAAAGGTGCTCGTCGATCACGTGAAACGCGACAAGTTTCAGATTCGAGGGCGGAACCATCGGCAGAAACCAGAAACCCAGTGCCTAATACTTGCCGGGGCGGGCGGAGCGACGGAAAACGCGGAGCCACTCCGTCGCGGCGTGACCGTTGCAAATGGCGTGCAGGTCTGAATCAGGGATGAGGATGGCGCCTTGCGAAAAGGTTGAACCGTTGGTATCCTTTAGGATACGAAACCGCAGCCAACAGATCGTTCGAGTTCCGATTCACACGAAGGCGTGTGGCATCGGAAAATGACGCGCAAACAGGCCCTCAAGTACGGGCTTGTGGGAGTGGCGGGCGTGTGCGGAGCGGGCGCCGTCGCCTGCTATCTTCGTTCCGCTCTGAATTCACGCCGGCCGCCTCAGGTTTCGGATATTCCGCCGCTCACCGAGAAAATGTGGGACCTCTGGAAAAAACGCGGCTGGAGCCGGGAAGCCCGCCATTATGTTCGCCTGGAAGAGGGAATCGTCAAGTGCCTGCTCTGTCCGAACCATTGCCTGCTGGAACCGAAGCAACGCGGCCGTTGCAGCAACCGGATCAACTGGGATGGACGTCTTTACACCTTGGTTTATGGCAATCCATGCTCGTTTCACATCGATCCGATCGAGAAAAAACCGTTGATGCACTTTCTGCCTTCAACCGGCGTATTTTCCATCGCCACATCGGGTTGTTGCCTGCGCTGTCTGAATTGCCAGAACTGGGAAATTTCCCAGAAGCGACCGGAAGAAACCAAGGACGCGAGCGGGGATGAGGTTCGCGCAACGCCTCAGCGGGTGAATGCGCTCACCATGCAGGATGCGGCCCGGTTGAGCATGTTTCCAGAGGACGTGGTGAATCTTGCCGAACGTTTTCGGTGTCCTTCCATCGCTTATACTTATGCGGAACCGATTGTTTTCTACGAATACATGCAGGATGCCGCCCGACTGGCTCACGAAAAAAACATCAAGAACGTCTGGATCACCTGCGGTCACATCACCTCTCATGCGCTTGAAGAACTGTGCCCGTTGCTCGACGCCGCCAACGTCAATCTCAAGAGCCACAGCGAGGAAATTTACGCGGACCTCAACGCGGGAAGGTTGTACCCTGTATTGGAGGCTCTCAAGATTCTCAAGGATCACGGCGTGTGGTTCGAGGTCACCAATCTCATTGTGCCCACCTACACGGACAAAACGGATATGATCCGACGGATGTGCGACTGGCTGCTGGAAAATATCGGGCCGGATTATCCTCTGCACTTCTCGCGGTTTCATCCGGCCTTCAAGCTGACACATCTCCCCCCCACGCCGCTTGATATTCTGCTGGAAGCGCGCAACATCGCCCGTCAAGCGGGATTGCGGTACGTCTATATCGGCAATGTCCGGGAATTGGAGGATGCCGAGACCACGTTTTGTCCGCGTTGCAAAAAAGCGGTTGTGGAGCGCATCGCGTTTTCCGTGGTCGGATTCCATTTGAAAAACGGAAAATGCGGGTTCTGCGGCGAAAGCATCGTCGGCGTCTGGACGGCCTGACCCGGATATTTCATCCCGCCATGACGGGATGAAATATCCGCCCAGAGGCCGAAATCGCCCGCCATCGCTGCTCCGGTTGCTTCCGCCTGGGGTCCCGCCACGGCGGGATTGCCGGGTGGTATGTCCGCCTCTCACTGGAGCGGCGCGCCCTTTTCACGGCGCGCGAGAAATTGGGCTAATGCCGCCACAAAACAAGCCGATAGGAAATACAAACTTGTTGCAAATCAACCACTTGGAGCATAATGTATTAAAGGCGTTGCAGCGAGCCGCCTGTGGATGTTTTGTCGCATGACTGGAAAAACCTATGGCCGATCTTCACGCTGAACTGTGTGCTGAAGCCGATGACCTTGAAGGGACGTTTTGGCAGGTGAGTCAGCAGCTTCTGGATGCCGCAACCCAGTTGAAACAAACGGGGCGCATCCCGACCGAGGATGTCATTGACGGCTTGCAACAAACATGCAGGCGCTTCTTCAAGTTGCGCGACATCGCGATCCAGTTGGCCGGCACCGAAGGCGTATCCGCAATCCCCGATCAGAGCAAACTTTTCTCGATCGCCGAACTGAAAGGCATGCTCCACAAGATCGCTGAAGTCCGGGAGGCCAAGAGCAAACTCATCGATGCGAAACAGAGCGCGCGCAACGTGCTCGACCGGGTGTTGGGCATCGTCTATAAAAGCGGGATCGGATTTCCCCCTCTTACCCAGTGTCAGGACCAGGCCCGGCGTCTCAAGGAGTCCATCATCGCCCTGGACTATCAAGGGATGCAAACCTATCTCGAACCGTTGCTGTCCCAGGTTCGCCCTTTCTTTGACCTTCTGACTCTGATTGAGGAGGGCGACGTCATTGACGATGAACGATGGGTGCAGATGCAGGAGACGCTCGCTCAAAAATTCAGCCGCGCTCTTGCCATCGCCACAGTGCGCGGGCGGCTCTGCGTTGCCGCAGGCGCCCCTGAGATCAAATTCCAATCAGGCATTGCGTTGGAGTCAAGGCCGGGCGTTTCCTTGTCGGAAACCAAGCATGCCGAAGATTTGATCGTTCCCGACATCGATCTCGCGCAGTCATTCGCGCATGAACAACCGGAAAAGAAACCGAACATCCGATTCCCGAAAACACCCGCCCAGCCTGTCCTCCCGGAACCGGTTGCTGCGCCGACCGCAACAACGGTCGCGCTTGCCCCGCCTCCAACCCCCGCGCCATCCCTTCCGGCAGTCACACCCGTTGTCGCCGTGCCTGTTGCCGTAGCGCCCGCCGCCGCGCCCCCTCCGGCGCCATCCGCCACCGCCCCCGCTCCGGTTGAAACAACCCGACCCGCCGCGTCATCCGCGATTTCTCATCCGGTTCACGCGCCGTTGGACGTGCGTCTGCAAATCAAGAACGAAGTGATGCATACGCTGCAAACTTGCAAGGATATCCCTGCGTTTTCAGCCACCACCCAGAAATTGATGGACACCATCAGCCAGCGGTACGTCACCTTTGCGGAACTGGCGGAAGTGGTTCGTCTGGATCCGGGCCTGGCCTCCAAATACCTGCGTCTCGCCAACTCGGTTGCCTTCGGCGGACAGAACATCACCGACATCAGCCATGCCCTCTTGCGTCTGGGGTTCGATGAGATCCGAAGGCTGGCCATGGGGATCGAGGTGATTGACCGCCTTGCGCATCTCTGCGAAAAGATTGATTGGAACCAATTCTGGTTGCACAGCCTTCTTACCGCTCAATTTACGGAACGGCTCGCCAACGCCTATCAGCCGATGTCGGGCAAGGAATATGTCGCCGGGTTGCTGCACGACATCGGCAAACTCTTTCTGCAAAAATACTTTCCGCAACAATTCAACTCGGTTGTGCTGCACACAGCGGAGACGGGTTGCAGTTCCTTTGAAGCAGAGATGATTCTCCTCGATGTCACCCATCCCGAAATCGGCGCCGGCCTTTGTGAAAAATGGCGTTTGAACGAGGAAATCACCCGGTCGATTCGATTTCACCACGAACCGTCAAAAGCCGTTGAAAACAGCGAGTCCGAACCCGGTAATGCGCAACTCCTGGCCGCGTGCATCTGCGTCGGCGATTCGCTGGCCAAACTTTGCAGCCAGAAGATGGTGGATGGCAAGTTGCCGCCTGAGGTGACGGTTGAATCCGTGGCCGAATGGAACTTTCTTAACTCCTTCACTCCCAGAAGCCGTCTCGAACTCAACATGAACGCCGAGTTACAGAAGGCCAAGGACACCATCGCGGCGGTTGCATTGCCAGTCAGGGCAACCCGGAGATCATGATGTCCCGGTGATGCCGGTCGCGATTTTCCAGGGGCGATGGCCGGTTCCAATCGAAAACGTAAATTGTGGAAGATGCTGGAGAAGTTTTCATGTGAAAATGGGATTGCTCCCTTCACGCCGAACCAATATACGTGAAGTCACCTTTTCCATGTCTCTGGCATCAACTTTGGCATCGGGTTTCCGGTTCGTGCGGAACGTGGTGGTTTGCGCCGCGCTTGTCTGGGGCGGGCGGCAGGCATACAAGACGTTTATTGGCGAAGGAAACGCCAAGCTCCCGAATATGGCTGTCGGCGGTCTCGTCGGCGGAAATCCCAGGTGTTGGTTGACGTTCGATTTCCGCCGGATTCCTGAAGGAATTGATCCCCGCGAAGTCCGGGTTGTTTTTTCATCGGACGCGCTTGTGACCAACCCAAAGACGTTCGAGTGGGGGTTTATCGCTGGAAACGCGCAGGTCCCCAAGTCATCAGGCGTGGGACGCGTTCCGGCCGAGGGGATTTCAGCCGGCCAGACGCCGAAGTTAAACTATCCGTTTGACGTTTCTTTTCCGCTTGATTTGAAACCCAGACTTCAGGCGGGCGGTCCTCTGCCGGCCATCTGGCTTGAGGCGCAACTCTTTTGGGGCGGCCGGAAACAGGACACCGCCCGGACATCGCTCGGTCATCTCTACGAGGCCGAGCATTGAGGCGTATTCCCTCGTGGCAGGAACCAGATGCATTCAGTTTCCGACACCGCAAACACCTATCGTCTCGACAAAATCCGTCCTGCGGTTCATGAGTCCGGTTCATGACACCGCGCGACATTCGAAACTTGAGTGACCTGCCGCAATCACCCCGCCGGCATCAGATTCTTTTGCAGATCGGTCGCGCGCGACACCGGCGCAAACTGGTCGTTTGGTGGCAGCGCGGCCAGTCGCTTCGCCCTTGTCTGGCTGTCACCGCGATGATCCACGGCGACGAATACGAGGGATTCGCCGCCGCGTTGTCTTTGTGGAAAGCCTCGAAAAAAATGAAATTGCGCGGATCGTTGCTCGTCCTGCCCGTTTGCAACCCATGGGCGGCGGAAATCGCCTCGCGCCATTCGCCCAAGAGTCTCGACGGAAAGAACCTGGCGCGAATTTTTCCAGGCAGATCAGGCGGCACGCCCACCCAGCAACTCGCCGGGTTCATCTGGGGGCTCGTGTCGGATGCCGATGCGCTCGTAGATTTGCATTCCGGCGGCGCCGGATATGATTATGCGCCGCTGGCCGGGTTTTACCGCAAAGCGGATGTTTCATTGGCCGCCTGTTTTCCATTGCCCTATCTCTGGAAAATCCCCGTCCGCCCGGGCGTCCTCAGCCGTGAATTTGTGAAACTTGGGAAACCCGCCATCGGCTGCGAATACGCGGGTGAGGCGCGATTGAATCGGCAAGGCGCCGCCGCCTATCTCCGCGGCGTCCTTCGCGTGATGCAACGCCTAGGTGTGTCTCGCGCACCCGCCCGTGATGATGCGAAAAACAATCACGGACCGCGTCGTCAAACGCGCGTTGACCGCACAACACAGCAATCCGCGCCCAATGACGGATGGTTTTTCGCGGCAGTGGCGCTCGGCCAGAAGATTCGCAGAGGGGAACCGCTTGGGGAATGGACCACGCCTGATCTGCAAGCGCGCCCCTTGTTGAGCCGCCATGACGGAATCGTCCTTGCCGTCCGCACCTTGCCGCGCGTCAACAAGGGCGAGCCGCTTGTGTTGTTCGGCCGCCGTCAGACTTTGGAGAACAAACGATGAACCCAACCATCCTTGATTTCAAAAGGGCATCGCGTGCGATGACGGATTCCATCCGGTCCGGTCCGCATGCGGGCCGGTTGATGCGAACGCTCTGTCGTGAGTTCGGCCCCCGGCCGCCCGCGTCGGACGGGATGCGACGGGCGCAGGAATTCCTCCAACGCGAATGGTCGGCATTCGGGGCCGCGACCGTGCATGCGGAGGCCGTTTCCTTCGATGGATGGCAGGAAGGCGACACCGAGGTGGCAATGACTGCTCCCGTCCGCCATCGTTTCGAGGGCATCCAGGCCATTCACTCCAAGTCAGGAATCGTGGAAGCGCCGCTGGCCGATGGCGGCAACCTGGCTTTTTCGGACTTGCAGAAACTCGGCAATCTTGCGCGCGGCTCGATACTCCTCGTCAACGGCAACCAGATCACCGGCGGACAATTCGAACCGCTCCAAAAACGAATCAGTCTTGCTGAAGCGTTGGGCGCCATTGCCGTGCTGGTCGTGGGCTGGCATCCGACCTTGCCATTGATCCTGTTTCTGAATCGGGCGCGCATTCCCGTGATCGGTCTTGCCATCGAAACGGCAAAGACCTTGCGGCGATGGCTCAACCGGAAACCGATTCGCATGCGGATCCGAACGGAAGGTCGAACCAAACGGGTGACGTGCCGCAATCTGATTGGCGAACTCGGTCCGACGGCAGCGGGGGCACTCGACCACCGACGCCGTGACGAAGTCGGACAACGACGATCATTCCGCAGCGGTGGGACTGCCACCGAGGTGATCGTCGCCTGTGCGCATCTCGATTGTTTCTATCTTTCACCCGCCGCGATGGACAACACCAGCGGCGTGGTTACCATGACCGAAGTCGCCCGCGCGCTTGCGCCCTTTCAGAAGCATTTTGTGCGCACGCTGCGATTCATCGCGTTCACAGGCGAGGAATATGGCTATGGGGGGAGCAAGGAATACGTGCGGGCGCATGCCGATGAACTCGACCGCGTTCGTTTCGTGTTGAGCATGGACTGCATGTTCGAGAGCACGGCGCAAGGGGTCGCCGTCATGGGCGCGCCGAAATTGCGCAACTACATCGCCAACGGGTTGCGCCGGTCGCATCCGCGCGTTGAAGTGCGCAACTTGTTTTGCATGTCGAGCGATTATCTGCCGTTCCTGCTTGCCGGCGTTCCCGCAGGGCGCCCCGCGGACTGGCGAAATTCGTTTCCGTCCTGGACGCACACGGTTCTGGACACTGAGGAGAAAGTGCCGGCGCGCTGGTTGAAATCGAACGCGGATGTTTGCGCGAATATCTTGTTGCGGATGCTCACCGACCCGAAGCCACTGCCGTCCCAACGGAAAAGCCCCGAGGAGGTGCAGAAGTTGGTCGTGAGAGAAAATGCCGCCGAACCACTGCGCTGGCAGGTATTGCTGCCTTCGTAGATGAATTCGTTGTTATTCCGGGCTTGCTGAGGAATCTCTGAAATCGCTATTTTGCTTTTGCGATTGGCCGACACGCTATGCAACCGCCACTTGAGTTTCTTGCACCTGCGATTGATCTGATTGGCCGGAATGCGTCTGTGTTGCCGGCGACAGGCGGGGCATTTGAGGACATGGCGCGACCCGATGTGGAAGAGGCGGATGATCGGTTTTTCGGAGCATCGAGGGAAGCGCAAGAAGGGTTTCAGGATTTCGCGGAAACACCTTTGCCTGACTGGCGCCACCTTTACCGATCTACGCCGCCAATCTTTCGGAGTACGAAGCATGTCTTTCGTTATTTCTGCGACGGTTCGATCAAGACTTATTTTCTAGGCACGATCATGGTTCGGCGCTCGTTGGCGAGCGTAATGTTACGCCGCATGGTTTGGACAAGCGGTGACATGCGCACCTCTACTCGATTTTCGAAGCAGAACGCGTAATCAAAACAAACTTTTTCAGTGAGATTGTGCTGCTGGCCTCGATCCGTTGGCCAAAACGTAAACCTGTATGAGAAACGCTATGAACGAATCATCTGAACCCCCAAAACCGGTTGTCATCGGGAAAACTTCCGCGACGGAACGCGGCGCAACGGACCGCCGTTTCCCCGGAAACGGATCTCAAGATCCTCGTGAGCGTGAGCAGGGTAATTGATGGCGATGCTTACACGCTATTTGATGGATGAAGCCTGCGGATTCCCCTGGTCCCGGACAG
>JACQHZ010000438.1 GCA_016198745.1 Verrucomicrobiota bacterium | reverse complement strand
TGGTTCAAATCCAGCCCCCGCAACCATCTTCAATGTCAGCTGCGTCCGGCTATCAAGTTTACGTTTTGATCAATCCACAGGGGCAAAACTACATCGGTTTGAGCGAGGATGTCTCGAAACGGCTCGCGCAGCACAACGACGGGATTTCAAGGTGGGCAAGGAGGTCGTCGAGGCCGAGCCAATGGTTCATGGCCAAGCCGAGGCGGGTCCGGCCAAGAAGATCGAATTGCAGTTCGTAAATCGGTTCGGCCATGGTGTCCAGTTTGGGGTCGTTGGTGTTGAGGAGGTTGATCCGGTGGCCGATCTGCAAGGCGGGCAACCAGTTGAAACTGGGGATTTCGCCTTCGCGACGGACATCCCGCAGGGCTTTCCACCATGAATCCGCCAGGGCGGTGACGGCGCCGGTATTGTCTTCAACCACCACGGTAACGAAGTTCCCGGCTATACATCCGGAAACTTGGATGCCGATGGCGTTGATGACGTAGGTGGTGGCGAAAGGCGGAATCTGGAAGGTGAAGGTGTGATAGGCGATGGCGGTGACGTTGCCATTGGTCGCGCCGAGAATAGCCGGCCACATCAGTGGCCTTGCCGAGTTCGGCGGTTTTGATCAATCCCTCGCGTTCCTTTTCGATGGGCGTTTTTGGGGCTTCGACGGTAAGCGGTCCCCCAAGCTGGGGGACAGGCACGCCCAGGGCTTTGGCGAGTGTGGGCGATTCGGCCAGGCGACGCTCGGCGAAACCGGCAAGCTGTTGTTGGATGAGAGCTTGATCGCGATTGGGACCGCGTTGGAGCCGGCGGCGTTCGGCTTGGAGATCGCGCTCGAAATCCCCGGCCAGGGTGCGGAGTTCGGAGCGTTCGCGCAAGCTGCCGCCTTGGGCCGCGATGGCTTCGACATTGAGGCCGCGCCGGCCTCCGGCGATGCCGCGTCCGGCTTGTTGGAGGGGCGAGAGCTCGGCGAGGGATTTCTTTTGCTTTTCCAGTTCCAGTGTTGTCAGCCGGGCGGCATCGGCGGTGCGGCCGGTGGCTTCGAGATAGGCGATGGCGCCGGCAACGCGCGTGTCTTCCACGCCTTTGATTTGAGCTTCGAGGGCAAAAGTATCTTCGAGAAGGGATCGAGTTTTCCCTTGGAATTCCAGAATTTTGGAAGCTCGATCTTCGGCAATTCTTTGTTTCTCCCTCGCGTTTTTCGCATCGATAAGTTCCATTTCGATCTTGGATGTCTCCAAGATTTCCTTTTGCGCTGCAGCGGCAAGTTCGGTTTCGCGCTTGGCTTTGGCCAGGGATTCGCGTGTTTGCTCGATTTTTTTGTTTTGTTCCTCACGTTCTTTTGTGTTTTCCTTAGAAATTCCCAGTAACTTTTCTTCGGCCTCTTCCAGGATGATTTGTAGAAAGCGCTGTTTATCTTGCGCGGCGGCGGTCTTGAGCATTGCCTGTTCGACTTTGGTCACAACCTCGGCGCGCGTTGCTTCGGCTTCGATATCGAAAGCGGCGGGACCTTGTTCGATGGCTCTGGTTTGCAGTCGGATTTGGTTGCGGCGGGCATTGGCTTCCATTTCAATTTCCAACAATGAATGTTCCTGTTCCCGCCGTGCCAATCCCTCTTTTTCCAAGGTGAACAACTCATTCATCCCTGAGATGGCATCTCGCTGAATTTTGTTGAATGCCACGATTTCGGCACTTGTGGCCCTGGCGCTCAATCCATATCGCTCCATCGTTTTGCGGCGGCGTTCGAGGATGTCCGCCAGATCGCCGCTGGATTTTGTTTCAACTTCCCAGGCAGCGATCATTTCATCCCTATATTTTTTGACAACGCCGATGGCAATACCCCCGGCGGCAATGACGCCGCCCAAGGCAAGCGTTTTCGCAATGAGCCCGCTTTTAAGGCTTTTTGCGGCTAGTTCGACGCTCTTGAGTGTTTGCAAATATTCTTGATTGACGACGGCGGCACGCATCAAGGTTTCGGCGGTCCGGCCACCTGCTTGTTGGAGGACATCGAGGTCTTCTCCGGTTTTCTTGGAAGCGTCACCCGCCTCTTGGCCGGAGGCTTTGATTTTTTCGAGGGCGGCGATGACCTCCTGGTCGCCTTTGCCCTCTTTGAGCATGCGGATGACGATTTCGATGTTGGATTCGGCCATGTCAGGTTTTGCCGCGTTGGCGGTTGATTTCGGCGAGGGCGGCTGCGCGGGCGTCGGCGAGCAGTTCGTTTTCGGGGGGGAGGATGGTGGGGTCCGGCTTTTGGGTTACGGATTTGACGAGCCAATAGAAGATGCCGCCGCCTACGATTTCTTCTGTCTCGACCTTCCGGTCACCCTTCTTGCGTTTGCGGCCCAGGGTGATTTCCAATTGTTCGCGTTGGACGAGGGCGACGGGGCCGCCCCGGCCAAAGAGGATTTGGAGGTCATCGAATTCGCGGGCGCGTTTGCCGTAAGCTTCGGCGCGGGCGGGGATGGTGAGATATTTGGCTTTTTTGGGCGTGATTTCGCCGCCGAAGTAGCGTTGGGCAATGCCAATATGGTTGATGGAGACATTGATGGTATCGCCGTCCAACCGCGGGTCCTGGACGGAACGGGCAACCTGGCCGTAAAAATGGGTGCGTTTGCCGCCAAGTTGGTTGGCGCGTTCGCGGTCAAGCCGGAAGAAATGGGCGCGCAAGGTGTTGACGAGGGCGCGGCCGCCGACGGAACGGACGCGCTCCATGTTGAGCGGAACAAATTTGCCGATGATTTCGGCGATGTTGGTGTGAATGGAGAAGGCCATGGCGGAGATCAGTGTTCAGTGTTCAGTGTCAGTATTCAGAAATTTCACTTGTGGATTTCGGATTTTGAGGTAATTTGGCAATGAGCCTTGAGGTTGCTGGTGCGCGGCGATAATCTCTTGGCGGTGCAATTGATTGCCACCGATAATTGCAGCGTCTATTCTTCAAGCTTCTGCAAAGAGCAATTCTCCTTTGCGCGATTTATTGAGGTCATTTAATCGCGCGCGTTGAAAGGTCAGTACGTTATTGCCAGTAACAACCACAACCAAAGCGCCTGTTTTCTTGCCGGATTCGAGTTCGAATGTTTTGATGTAGCGATCGCGTTTTTGAAATCGCCAGATTTCCAATGGTTCTCGCACTGCAGCTTCGGCAAAAGGCAGATCAATGATGCGCCGGCCTTGATCCCGGTCTTTGATATGATCGAGAAGCAATGGTCCGAATTCAACTTTCTCGCCGAGCGGGGTTTTCAATGAAATACCGGCGCGCAATTTTTGTTCGGCTTCTTGAGGCGAATCACGCGCGGGCGCCGGGGCCGGGGTGATTTGCGCAAGAGGCGGCAATTTGAGGGATTGCCAGGTTTCCGGTTGATTTTTGAGCCGCAACACATCATTGCGGATTTCGGCTTCGTCGCCCATGCTTTGAGCCAATGCCAGGCGCAATTTGAGATCGAGCGAGGCGGCGCTGAGTTCGAGGTCTTCATTGAAGCCGCGATCTTCCGGGAGCGGGGGGGGGTCTTCGGAATCCAACACCCCGAGTTCGATGGCTTCATCGCGGCTGACATCCATCACATCCATGCCGCTGTTGAAATCGAAGGGCGCATAAGGGAGGCCGAAGGCGCTGATTTCTGTCCAAATCGGATCATTTTTGAGGGCGATCATCCGCCCGCCATCGAAGAATTGGCCGCCCGCCTCCGCCCATCGGCCGGGCCAATCGCGCGGAATGGCGCGATCTTCGGCGCGGATGAGTTCCTGGGCGGGGAATGCTTCGAGGATGGCTTCGTCCTGGCCTTGTTTCCAATAGACATAGCCCTGGGCCATGCGGACATTGGTTTCAAGGATGAGATTGAGCCGGGCATCGCTGGATAAATCCTGGAGGCCGCCGCGTTTGTCGGGGTCTGGCTGGTAGTCCAGGGTTTGCAACGCTTGTTTGAGTTCGAGACGCATGGTGGCTTGATCGCCCTTGGCCTCCAGCATTCTGCCAACACGATCGTGGATTTGCTGCAAATATCCTGCATTGGCGGTGCGGGCGCTGAACATGGCGCGTTCGCGCAATTCGGGCGCTAGTATATCGTTCCGTTAAAAGCTTTACACATCAGACGGTCAGAAGATCGAACTTCTTCCAACGATGCACCACTGGCGCGGCATTGATCTCCGCGATCCCAAGCAGGATTCGCTCTTTGAGTTCCGCTTTGGATTTGACTCGTATCTGCCTCAAAAACGTGTGCGCCATCTTGCCAAAGAGCGTCTCCACCAGAGCGTCTCCACCAAATTGAGCCACGAACCGTGCTTGGGCGTGTGGACATAGATGAAACGGTTTGGCCGGGTCGCCAAGTAACCGCGCGTCTCCTTGGAGATGTGCGCCGAGTGATTGTCCAAGATAATCCGGATCGTCAACCCGGGCGGATTCTTGTTTGTGATCAAGCAGCGGTTCTCCTTGGGTGCGGCGAAGGATAGGGAACGGCACTCGGTATACTTCAGGGATCAGAATTCTTGAGAACCAGGGCTTGATTCGGGCGAGGAATGCTGCGACACTACCGGGCACTGATGCCAACGCGGGAGGCAAACTGCAGCCTTTCATCCATAACAATTCAATTCCATGACGAAACGCTATTCCGTTATCCTTGGCAATCTCGGCAATACCCGGGACCGATTCATGGGCGGCGGCTACAAGACCGCGCGCGCAACACGGGACATGATCGCTGAGGCCGCCTCCATCAAGGGGCTTTCCGGTCTCGAACTGGTGGGCACATGGGACGTCACCCGCGAGAATTATCGCGAGGTCGGCCAGGTCCTGCGGGATCACGGTTTGGCCTGCGTTTCGATCATCCCCGACATCTTTGCCCGGCCGGCGTGGGGAAAGGGCGCCCTGGTGTCGCGCGATCCGGCGATCCGCAAGGCGTGTGTGGATGAAATCCGGATGAACGCGGAAATCGCCCAGGCGCTCGGTTGTCCGCTGCTGAACATCTGGCCTGGTCAGGACGGTTATGATTATCCGCTGCAGGACGATTACCTCGCCGCCCGGGGCTGGCTCCAGGAATCACTGGCAAAGGCGGCTTCGGAATTTCCCGCATTGAAGTTCGCATTGGAATACAAGCTCAAGGAGCCGCGAACGCATTCGTATCTGGCGCGAGTTTCCGACACCATGCTGGTGATCCACGACCTTGGTCTGGACAATGTGGGCGTTTGCATTGACACCGGTCACGCCTTGATGGCCTACGAGAACTTGGGCGAGGCGGCTGTCCTGGCCGGCAAACGGCTGTTCCACATGCATTTCAACGACAATTTCCGTTACTGGGACGACGACATGATCGTCGGTTCCGTTCATGCCGTTGAGCACATCGAACTGCTCTACTGGCTGGACCGCGTTCAATATGCGGGCTGGTACTCGATGGATCAGTATCCGTATCGCGAGGACGGCCGCGGTGCGATTGAAGAAAGCCTGCGCTGGCTGCAAGGTTTTCAGGCGCTTGTCACTCAACATCGCGCGGCCATGGACGCCCTGCTCCGCGAGGGGAACGCGGTGAAAACCTCCGCTTTCCTGCGCTCGATCTTGCTGCCCTCATGATCTCCGATGGGGCGCGGCACCCATTTTCAACGTGACGCAACCGGACGTTTGCGTCCAGATTTGGGCTTTTCCTTCCGTCCTGCAGGCCGGGAATCACTGTCATCGAAACGGCTGATGACCTTGAAAGCGGTGTAACGTTCCTCGATATCCGTTTGGTCAAGCGTCTGAAGCCGGGCCAGGCTGAATGCCTCCACGTTGAATGACGCCAGCACGCTTCCATAAACCACCGCCTTGCGCAAAGTCTGGAAACTAACCGTGTCTGCGCTCGTCAGGAATCCCATCAACGCGCCCGCAAAGCAGTCCCCCGCGCCGGTGGGGTCCGAAATCTCCCGCAACGGATATGCCGGCGCGGCAAAAAATTGTCCATCTGCGAACAAAAGGCATCCGTGCTCGCCCTTCTTGATGATCGCATACTTCGGCCCGCAGGAAAGCAGATGATGCCCCGCCTTGATCAGGTTGGTCATCCCCGTCAATTCCCGCGCTTCGCTGTCGTTCATGCACACGGCGTCCACTTTCCGGAGCAGTTCCCTCAGATCGGGTTTGGCGGTGTGAATCCAGAGATCCATCGTGTCCGCCATCACGAATTTTGGGCGCGTCATTTGACCGAGCACGTGGGATTGCAAGGACGGCGCGATGTTTCCGAGCAGCACATAAGGGGTGTTCTTATAGGAATCAGGCAGGTCCGGTTTGAATCGCTCGAATACATTCAACTCAATCGAAAGCGTCTTGCGCTGATTGAGGTCCAGCAAATACTCGCCGGACCATCGGAAGGTTTTCCCCTTCTCAACCTTCAATCCTTCAAGATCCATGCCGTGTTTTCTGAAAAGCGCGCAGTATCCAGGAGGAAAATCTTCGCCCACCACGCCGACCAGACGGACCGGCGCGAAAAAGCTTGCCGCCACCGACGCATAAGAGGCCGATCCGCCCAGCAGATTCTTTTGCGAGGCAACGGGTGTTTTGACGTCGTCAATGCCGATGGAACCGACAATCAGGAGAGACATAAGAGCGCATCAGGTTGATTTTTGCAATCTGCACATGACGCCAAGACGTAAAAAAGTCAATCGCCGGTTCTGAAAATTTCAGCATTGTGATTCCGACCCGTAACGAGGCGGAAGACATCCTCGCCACATTGGAGGCAATCCGGGCCAACACGGACGGCGACCACGAGACACTGGTGGTGGACGGTTCCGACGACGAAACGCCCAACATGGTGCGCAACTTTGGGGACCCGCGTTTCCGCCTGGCGCCGCAGGACAACCGCGATGGACGTTGCGGCGCGCGCAATCAGGGCATTCGAATGGCGCGCGGCGAGGTGGTGGTCATCCCGCTGTTGTTGGATCCGCTTTGCCCACGAGACCGGACGATGGCAGGGGGTTGTGATGATCTTCCGTCATCGGTTTCATCCATCCTCCCGTTGACTTCTCTTGAGGAGACCCGGCTCTGCAACATCACACCCCAACGCACAATACATAGGAAGTTCATTCATCCCCTCTCTCTTACCTAGGAAGTATAAATTTTTACATAGGGAGTCTGTAACGGGACTGCAACCGGCCGCCAAACAAAATCGGACGAAAAATCACGCAGTTTTTCCGGAAGCCACCGGCAAAATCTGCCGCCAAAAAGTCGATGGGCTACCACAACGATCCATGGGCAAGGTCGATGGTCAAGGACGACGATCAAGCCGAGGCAGCGAACTGGCTCTTCAACGCCCAGAGACCAAGCGCCGGATTGCTGATGTAGAACAACCCTTCGCCGTCAGGCAGCTTGTTATATCCGTCTTTGAGTGCATCCGGCCGGTAGTGTTCCAGATCGCCGGCCTCAAAGCCGACCGAGCGGATCGCCTCGGCCCTCATTTGCGGTCCCGGACAATACGTGATCCGGAACCGGCCTTCGCTGGAACCGTGGATGAGATGCGCGGCGGCGCTGAGATTGTTTGCCAATTCCGGGTTGGCTTTCACCGCCGCGAGTGTGGCCGGGGTGCCACGATAACCGTACTTGCGGATGAGACGGTCAATCTCCCGGTCTTCGCCGAACTCTTTCAGGCCGGGGGCGAGAATGATCAGGTCGCCGTCGTCGGCCATTGCCATGCGGGTCCGGTAAATCGCCTTGTTGCCGAGCCACGTGCTCTTGAATTCGTGCGGGTCGAGATAGACGAGCACCTTCTTCAACGGTGCGTCGAGCAGGTCAAGGTTTACTTTCTGCGAAAGCTTTGCACCGGTCGTGAACGTCGTGTCGTCGTCGCCGATGTACAACCCGCGCATAACCATGCCGGCTTCCGTCTTTTGCATGACGGTGAGTATATAGACAATCGGCAGGTCGCGCAAAAACGTCTGGATGCCATAGTTGAACAACTTTCGCACCGGCGTATCAATCCGCCCCATCATCCGTTCCATGCCGTAGGCCGCGCCGAGGAAGTGCGACTTGTTGATGGAATCGGGACCGCCAGCCCCGGTCATAATATTTTTGGTGTAATTGGCGATGCCGACCACCTCGTGCGGGACGAGTTGGCCGACGGACAGGATGAGATCGTAGCCGGCAAAAAGTTGGTTGCTGACCTCGACGCGGACATCGTAGTCCAAGCGGCCATCCGACCATTCCTTGATAAGCCGACCGGGCACTGTGCCGACCTGCCGAACGCCGTTGCGCCAGTCGTGGACGAGAAACCGGTCGAGAGGAATCGCCTCGCCGAACATCATGCGAAGCTGGGCCGTCGTCATCGGCGAATGCGTGCCGAGCGTCGGCATGATGTCCACCTGCGTCGTCGGTGCGAGCATCTCGCACAAGAGCGCCGTCAGCGGACCGGCATTGGAGTTCAGCCGGGTGTGGTCGGGCGGCAGGATCAGCACCTTGCGCAGTTTCTTGCCGATGATGCGCAAGGCATCCTGCAACGCCGCCCGTTTCTCCGCCGTCGTGATGTTGTCGGTTACGCCGCCGCGTGAAAAGTAGGTTGCCATATTGAAATACCTCGATTTCTTACGCCGTGCCTATCTTTGGACTCGCGCGTTGCCCTTCCAGATGCTCCAGACCTGATCTTCGTCCGCGGGTTGAGCATAATCGGTCAGAAGCGTCGTCGCCAACGCGCCGCTGGCCCATCCGAACTGGATCCACTTCTCCGGTTCCCAGCCCTTGAGAATCGCGTAGAGCATGCCGCCGACGAAGCCGTCGCCCCCGCCGATGCGGTCCAGGACCGTGATGTCGCGCGGTTCAACGACGTGCCATTCTTCACCCGCAGCCATGATCGCGCCCCAGAGGTGGTGGTTCGTATCGACGACTTCGCGCAACGTCGTGGCGAAGGTCGAAGCATTCGGATACGCTTTCTTCACCCGTTCAATCATCCCCTTGAAACCGTCAATCTCGGACTTGAGTCCCTTGCCGCCCGCTTCCGGCCCTTTGACGCCGAGGCAAAGCTGGAAGTCTTCCTCGTTGCCGACCAGAACATCCGACACACTTGCGATCTCCGCGAAGATGGCGGCGAGTTCCTTCTCGCGGCCTTTCCAGAACGTCGCGCGATAGTTCAGGTCGAATGTAATCTTGGCGCCGTGTTTTTTCGCGGCCCGCGCCAGTTCCAGGCAGAACGTCCCCGTCTCCGGCGACAACGCGCCGATCAGGCCGGACAGGTGAACAATCTGAACGCCCTCCTTTCCGAAGAGCCGGTTCAGATCGAAATCCTTCACGTTCAGCGTCCGTCCCACTTCGCCTGCGCGATCATTCCACACGCGCGGGCCGCGCGAGCCGTAACCGCTGTCGGCGATGTTGAACTGATGCCGGTGGCCCCACGGACCGCCTTGCGGAACCTCGATGCCTTCGAAGTCCATGTGGCGGCTCTTAAGGTTGTCCTTGATCAACTGCGCAATCGGGCTGCCCTTGACGAACGTCGTGAGAACCTTGACCGGCAAGCCCAGGAACGACGCCACGCTGGCCACGTTCGTCTCGGCGCTGGTGGCCTGCATGATGAACGTGCCGCCAACATGCACGGGCTGCCCGATGGGAGGCGTGATCCGAATCCCCATGCTCGTGGGGACGACCAACGCGTACTTACAGTTCTTCTTCAGTTCAATCTTCATGTGTTGTTTCCTTTAGCTTGTTTTTTCAAGGAGAGGTCCCAGACCCAATTGGCGTAAAGCATTTGCATTGTATTCCCGATTCGCTCGCAAAAGGCGCAGATCGGCAAAGAAATCAGACCCCGTATCTGCGGGCATCCTCAGTGCCTCCGCGAAGGCACTACGCACGACATCATCGGGAATTGTAATCTCCGTCATCTTTCGTTACGCCAACCGGCCTTACGGTTTTCAACGACGTCATTTTGCTTCCTTCGCACCATATACCGGGCCTTGCCTTCTTTCACTTGAAACCCGATTTTCTTCTTGGGCGGTTCGGGCAGGGCGGGCGGATCAATGATGTCCATTACGCGCTGCAAGATGGTCACGATGGCGGCTTCGTGGACGTCGAGACGGTCCTTCAATTCCTTCTCCAGCGCGGCGAGTTTGCGGGCCAGTTCCCGGTTGTCCGACAACGCGGCGCGCATCTTGATGAACGCCCGCATCACAAACACGCTCATCTGAACTGCCTGCGGACTGTTGAGCACCGTTGCCGCCATGATTGCGCCGTGTTCGGTGAACGCGTACGGCACGTACCGCCGTCCGCCGCGGCCCTTTGAGGTCACAATTTGTGACCTCAAAGCCGTTGCCTCATCCCCGGTCAATTGGAAAGCAAAATCTGTGGGGAATTTATCGCGATTCCGTTTCACCGCTTGATTCAGAACCTTCGTCGCAACCCCATACGCCGCCGCGAGGTCGGCATCAAGCATAACCCGTTGCCCGCGCACCGTGTAGATGCATTCCTCGATGCGTTCCAGCGCCAGTGCCGGCATGTCGTCTTTCATGCAGTCATCTCCGGCAACTCAACTTCTGAACATCGGTTTTGCAGGCCGCTTCTGCGAAGCGGCGGTCTTGTTGTGGGATTCGCCGACTCGCAGAGTCGGCCTACAATCCCACTGCCCCAAAACCAAGTACAGGAAGTGCCCATTCGTGTATCTCGTGGTTTCTATACCGTGTAGGTGCGGGCGGTGGTTGTTCCGCCGCGGCCGGTCCAGTTGGTATGGAAAAACTCCCCACGAGGTTTATCCACTCTCTCATACGTATGGGCCCCAAAGTAATCTCTTTGAGCCTGCAACAGGTTGGCCGGCAACCGGTCGCTCCGATAACCATCGAAGTAGGCCAACGCGCTGCTGAGGCAGGGCGCCGGGATGCCCATCTTCACCGCCTGCATCACCACGCGCCGCCACGCCGCCTGCCGTTTGACGACGGCCTTGCGGAAGAACGGGTCGAGCAGCAAGTTGACCAACCCCGGGTTGCGCTTGAACGCCTTTTTAATGTCGCCGAGGAACGCCGACCGGATGATGCAGCCGCCCCGCCACATGAGCGCGATGCCGCCGTTGTTGAGATTCCACTTGTAGGTCTTCGCGGCGGCGCGCATGAGCTGATAGCCCTGTGCGTAGCTGACGATCTTTGAGGCAAACAGTGCCTGCCGGAGGTCGTTGACGAATCGTCCCAACTTGGCGGGATCGCCTTTGAACGGCTTCGCTTTCGATGTGATCTGTTTGCCGGCTTCGACGCGCTCTTCTTTCACGGCCGAGAGGCAACGCGCAAACACCGCTTCGCCGATCAGCGTGAGCGGCATCCCGTCATCAAGCGCCGCGACGACCGTCCATTTGCCGGTGCCCTTTTGGCCGGCGGCGTCGAGGATGAGGTCAATGACTTCTTTGCCATTGTCGTCCTTGTAGGCGAGGATGTCGCGGGTAATTTCGATGAGGTAACTGTCGAGTTCGCCCTGATTCCATTCGGTGAAGATCTTGTGCATCTCGGGGTTGGTCAAGCCGAGGCCGCGCTTCATCAGATCATAGACTTCGCAGATCAATTGCATGTCGCCGTACTCGATGCCGTTGTGGACCATCTTCACGAAGTGACCGGCGCCGTTCTCGCCGACCCAGTCGCAACACGGCTCGCCTTGCGGCGTCTTGGCGCAGATGGACTGGAATACCTTCTTAACGTGCGGCCATGCAGCGGGGCTGCCGCCCGGCATCATGGAAGGCCCTTTGAGCGCGCCCTCCTCGCCGCCCGAAACGCCGGTGCCGATGTAGAGCAACCCCTTGCTCTCGACGTAAGCCGTCCGACGGATCGTGTCGGGGAAGTGGCTGTTGCCGCCGTCGATCAGGATGTCGCCGGACGCACAGACAGGAATCAACTGATCAATCAACTCGTCCACCGCCTTGCCGGCTTTGACAAGCATGACGATCTTGCGGGGCTTCTCCAGTTTGTCCGCCAACTCCTGGATGCTCCGGCAACCGATGATGTTCTTGCCCCTGGCGGGTCCGGCAACGAATGCGTCCACCTTCGCGACGGTGCGGTTGAATGCCGCGACGGTGAAGCCTTTGCTTTCCATGTTGAGAACAAGGTTCTCGCCCATCACGGCGAGACCGATCAATCCCATGTCTGCTTTGCTTTGCATTATTTTTTCCTTTCTGAAATCTTGCCTGCTTGTCACACCCCGCTGAAGGCGCTGAAGCCGCCGTCAATGGCGATGACCTGACCGGTGACGAAGCCGCTGGCTTCATTGCTCAGCAGCCAAAGCAGCGTGCCGACGAGGTCCTCGGGTTTGCCATACTGCCCTTGTGGGGTGTGGCTGATGATCGTGTTGCCGCGCGCGGTCGGCGAACCATCGGGCTGGGTCAGCAGCGCGCGGTTCTGGTCGGTGAGGAAGAAGCCGGGAGCGATTGCGTTAACGCGGATGCCGACTTTCGAGAAATGCACAGCGAGCCACTGGGTGAAATTGCTCACACCGGCTTTGGCGGCGCTGTAGGCCGGAATCTTCGTGAGCGGCTTGAAGGCGTTCATCGAGGAGATGTTGATGATGTTGCCCTGCTTCCTCAGGACCATGTCCTTGCTGAACACCTGTGTCGGAAGGAACGTGCCGAGGAAGTTCAGATTGAAAACGAACTGGATGCCGTCCACGGTCAGATCGTAGAACGTCGTCACACCGTCCTTCTTCTGTGTGAGATCCTCGAGCGTGAGATGCTCCTTCGACGTGGTGCCCTTCGGATGATTGCCACCCGCCCCGTTGATGAGGATGTTCACGGGACCGAACGCCGCCTTGATCTGTTCGTGCGCCGTCTCGATGCTGGCCTTTTCGAGCACGTTGCAGGCAAACTCTTTCGCCACGCCGCCGGTCCTGGTGATTTCGTTGGCGCACTTTTGCGCCGCCTCAGGTTTCAAGTCGAGGATGGCGACCTTTGCGCCGCACTCGGCCATCGCCTTCGCCATCACGCTGCACAGAATGCCGCCGCCACCGGTCACGACAGCCACCTGGTCTTTGAGATTCACACGGAATGGAACAGACATAATTCGTAATCCTTTCGGTTTGCAGAAATTCGCGGAAGTTCTTTAGGGAAATCACATCCGAAAAGCAACAGCATTTGCCGGTAATGCCGGAATGCCGGGACGCGGACAGGCTCCGGCCTGCTTGATCCGCCTGCCAAGCCGCGGGCAGGTGAGAGCCGCCCAACGCTGGTCCCCCGCAGCTTGATCATGGTTCACCACCAAGACACAAAGAGGATGAACGAGGCATTCACGCCCTGAGCAACGACCGGTTTCCGTGAAAGTATATCCAGGCCGAGACGAGGCTGGTGAGGACGCAAGCGGGATAGAGAAGCCATTCCTCGAACCACGCGGAACCAGGCTTGTCCAGCTTCCATCCCCAGTCGGACGTCAACGCGCAATGGGCGCACAGCACGCCGATGGTGAGGAGTTGCGTGAAGGTCTTGATCTTGCCGCCGGTTTCCGCCGCAAGCGTGATCCCTTGCTGCGCCGCCATCATCCGCAAGCCGGAGACCGCGAAATCCCGCGAGAGCAGCACGAGCACGATCCACGCCGGCATCGCCTTGTTGGCCACCAGCGTCACCCACGCGGCGGTGACCAGGATCTTGTCGGCCACCGGGTCCCAAAACTTGCCGAAATTGGTGATCTGATTGCGGCGGCGCGCCAGATAGCCGTCCGACCAATCGGATGCGCAGGCGAGAAGAAAACAAAAAAATGCGATGGTGTGATGATACGGCGTGGGGCGCAACTCCGGGAAAAGATACGGGAGCGGCTGGTCGAAAAAAAAGACAAAAAAAACCGCCGTCAACGGAACCCGAAACAGGGTGATCTTGTTGGGCAGATTCATGTGAAGCGCGTCCCGCGCGCCGCCTCCGCAATGTGACGCAGCGATCGGGAATTCATGTTCACCGGCACGGCGCATTCCGGACCGATCACGGCAACGCCTGCTTCCAGGGCGTAGGCAACCTCGCGTTCCACCTGCCCGGTCTTCCCGCCGTAAAGCGTGTCCGGGTTGTTCACGTTGCCGATGAGACGGATGCGCCCCGCCACCATTTCCATCGCCTTTTTCGCGTCGTTTCTCGAATCAAAATGAAACGCCGCAAAGCCTGATTGCGCGATGTACGGCATGCGGTCCAAGGTGTAACCGCAGGTGTGCAGGATGACGGGACAGGGCAGGCCTCGGGCGAGTTGCTGATGCGCGGGCAGCAGAAAGTCGCGGTACGTCTCCGCGCGGCAGAGATCCCCGGTCAGATGATCGCCGAGAGTCAGACAATCCGCGCCTGCTTCGATCTGCGCTTGTCCGAATAACACCGTGATCTCCATCAATCGCGCCAGGATGCGGCGCAACTTCTCCGGATCGTCCAGGACCAACAAAAGGAAGTTTTCGGTGCCGAAAAGATGATACCCCAGCGTCCATGGGCCGAATACCTTTCCGACCAGGGCGACCTCGTCGCCGTATCGCCGCTTCAAAATCCGCAGGGCATCCAGAATCGTGCGCGTCGAGAGGCGATCAAGAAAGTCTCGCGGGATTTCGATCTGATCGGGTTCTTCGCAGAGGTAGCGGCCCGTGTCAGGGGAAGGCCGCACCGACGGCATCCGTCCCTTATCCGCCCAGTCAATGGTTGCGCCCATCGCAGCGGCTTCCTGGACGACAGAGAAATAGGGCATGATCGTGTCGTAGCCCAGCCGTTCGTAACCCGCCGCGGCCAGCGTCGCCATTTTTTCCGCGTTGGTGTGGACTTCCGGAAAAAAGCAGCCCGTTGTCTCCATCAGGTCCGCTGTGGCAATGGAGGTTGGATTGCCGACCGCAGGCGCGTCCGTCCGATCTCCGCGCAAGGCGCCCAGAAAACGCTCGCGCGGCGTCATTCTTTCACCTCTGCGCCACGAGCGATAGCCGGCGCCAACGATGCAAATTCCGACATGCGAACCGAACGCTTCTCAGCCACTGAACGCGTCGCCGCCAGCCCCATGAGCACGGGAACGATGGCCTCCTGGGGCCGAACCATCCGAACGGGATGGCCGCGCACGAAATCATGAAAATGCGCGAAGAGACGATCATCGGCGCCGCCATGGCCGCCGTCTGCGTTCGAGACCGGAACCTCCTCGATGCCCGGCGGGTCGCGCTTGTGCAGGGTGATTCTTCCGAGCAGTTCGCCGTCAATCGTTCCCTTCGTCCCCGACACGCGAATCCGGCGGTTGGAAAATCCGGCAACCACATTGCAGGTATAAGTGGCAAGGATGGAATCCTCGAATTCAACCGTGGCGATGCCGTGGTCAAAGGTGTCCTTGTCCGAGTTGTAAAGACAGAGGTCCGGACGCGGGTCTCCTCTGTCAATGGCCTTCTCCACGCGGGACGCCGCTTCCGCCCGTTCCTGGTCGTTTGGGAGTCCGAAGGTGAAGAAGCAGTCCGGACAAGTGCGGATCAGGCTGCACTCCTTACAGTAAAGCGGGGCGTCGCTTCGCGGACGATAGTACCCGAGCTGCGCGATCGCATGCACCGAAAGCGGTTTCTTTCCGGCAAGCCAGTAAAGAATGTCAAAATCATGACACGCCTTGGTGATCCAAAGGCCGCCGCCTTTCTGTTGGAGCCGATGCCATCGCCGGAAATAAGTCCGGCCGCCGTCGTAAAATTCGTCGGCCTGAATCGTCAGGATTTTTCCAATCGCGCCGGCGTCAATCAATTCCTTGATCTTCTCATAAACGGGCGCATACCGCAGATTGAACCCCACGAACGTCTTTTCTCCGGCCGCGAGGTCCGCGTTGATCAGCGCCCGGCATTTCGGTTCGGTGATTTCGAGCGGTTTTTCGACAAACACGAACTTTCCGGCCTCCAGACACGGCACCGCCACTTCGGCGTGATGCCCGTCCGGCGTGGTGACCACGACGGCATCGGGCGCCGCGTCTTTGAGACATGAGGCGATTGTCTCGTAACCCTTCACGTCTTGCAGCCCGAGTTTTTGCTGGATATCCGCCAGACGGGGACCGTTGCGATCACACAGGGCGATCAGATCGAAACGCGGATCGCCTGCCAATTTTTCGGCAGCCCATTCGCCCCGCCCGCCGATCCCCACGGCGGCGACCCGGACTTTTTTGCGCGATGATTTGTTCATGAGATTCGCAAGCTTATGACATCGGCTTCCATCAATGCACGCTCAATCCATCGCGCCGGACCGGTGGCGATCATCTCCTTACCGATGCGAACTTGGCGATTCTTGTGTGCTTACATCCGAATTTGGGGAAACGAAGCAGGCTTGGCAAAACGAGAATTCTGTATTAAAGTCTGACCATGAACGAGTTGAAGAAAGAGATGGAGACCTATCAGCGTGAACGGTTCCGTTTGATGCAAAACAAAGGGAACTTTGTGCTGATTCAGGGGGATCGGGTTCTTGGAATTCATGCCGCCTATGAAGATGCCTTGGCCGCCGGCTACAGACAATGCGGCCTCACTCCATTTCTTGTGAAGCAGATCCAGGAGATGGAGCAGGTGCATTATTTCACGCGGGACATTCTCGATCCATGCCATACCTGACCATTCAATTCGCAGCGAATGGTCCGGTGCTGGATGTGGCGGTCGGGGTCAGCGGCCCACGCGCAGACGCGTTGCAAAAACAGGGAATGGCAGTTCCCGCGGGCATGATGGTCCGTGGGCTGATTGACACAGGCGCAAGTTGCACCTGTCTTGATCCTGAAGTGATCCGCCAACTTCAACTTACGCCGACCGGCACAACTTCGATCATCACCCCCTCCACGGGCGCCACGCCTCATGTTTGCAATCAATATGATGCCAGCTTGACTCTGCTCCATGCCGACTTGAGCCTTGTGGTGCGGGTGTTGGCCGTGACAGAATCGCACCTGAACCATCAAGGAATCCATGTGTTGATTGGCCGTGATGTGTTGGGAAACTGCCTTTTTGTTTACGACGGAAGAAATCATCTCTTTCGAGACTCTTGCAAAACTCAGAAATTGGCCGCAAAAAGGCACAAAAGTCGCAAAAAGCGGACAACTTTCCATCCCCTTTGTGCCTCTTGCGTCTTTTTGCGGCCATTCTGCAAGCGGCTCTTTCAATTGGCTTTTTGAGAGCATGGAACCCTGAGCCTCAATATCAAAAAAGGAGAATCTCCGAAACTCAAACAAGTAAATCAAAAAATCACCCCGCCAAACGGGGTAAATTTCGCGTAGCTTCGGCTGCTGTCCATAACGAAACGTGGAAATTTCGACAGAGGACCGCGTTCGAGGTGCGCCCCGACTGGGGCGTACTGAAAACGTTCCTCTGGAGGCATCCACGTGCCTGTTATGGGACGCAAGTAGGTGCGTCCCATTCTTTTTGTCCGCCATGGCGGACAAGCTTGCCTTCGTTCGCCACGGCGAACGAAGGCGGATCAACCGGCACAGGAGTTCTTCAGAGGAAAGCCATCCGTCAGACACGGCTGAATCGCGCGTGTTCATGACCATGTCTGACGGCACCAATGATTCGTCGTGCAGCGCGCCGACCGAGGCGATTTTCAAGGCGTTGGTACGGGCGCCTGCCGTCCGCGAGTTGATCGCGGGAATTCAGCAGGCCACAAGTTTGGCTCTCAAGCTTGTCCCAGCCGATGCTTGCCGACGTTGTCCCTCGCTTGAATCTCCTGAGAACCCGTTTTGCGCGTTTGCGAAACGGCAGGAACACGGCCCGAACGCCTGCTGCAAAGCTTGCGACGATCTGTTGGGTCGCGTTCAGAGAAATGTCAGACCGTATCGTCTCACATGCTTCTCAGGGATGATTCACACGGCCTTGCCGATTGTGGTAAGCGGCCAACATGTCGCCACATTGACGGCTGGCCAAGTGTTTTTGCGTCAGCCTGGCCGACACGCATTCGGGCGAGTCCGGAAGGCACTCACCCGGCTTGGGCATCAAAGGCAATTGGCACGACTTGAAAGGCTCTGGTGGCGTACGCCGTGCCTTTCGCGGCGCAGGTTCGCGGGTTGCATCACTTTGCTCTCAGGATTTGCCCGATTGCTTGCCCATTGCGCCGGTCGCTGGGTGATTGCCGACAGCAATACGGAGCCACTGGCGGTGGAGCGGACGAAACAATACGTCAGGGCGCATCTCGCGGAGCCGATCAGCCTGGGCACCGTGGCAAAACACGTTCATCTCAATCGTCATTATTTCTGCAAATTGTTCAGGCGAACCACAGGAATGACCTTCACCCATTACATCAGGATGGTGCGGATTGAGAAAGCCAAGGACTTGCTTCGCGATTCACGTTTGTCCATCAAGGAGGTTGCGTACAAATCGGGGTTCCGTTCGATTTCGCATTTTAACCACATTTTTCGAAGCGCGACCGGCATCACCCCCAGCCTCGAACGTGCCAACCACCGACAAGCAAAGGCCAATCCACAACAAACGAAAAGAATCGGCGATGGCGCATTTTCTGCTAGCCTGAATAGCTCAGTTTGATATTGTTGACCGACGTGAACGCATTTTAGCGAGAAACCTGACACAAGTCACAAATTTTTGTCATATATGAACTCAAACTCAAACTTGAACGATCGTCGTTTCACGGTCACGGGCTTCTGTCTGCTTTTTTGCTTGGGTTTGCCAGGGGGAACGACCGCTGGGGCGGCGGAAAGTCTCAAGTCAGCGATTGTCACCGACGCGAACAACGAAGTTGTCGTCTTCAAAAAAGGTGGTGCGCAACAGCCAATCAAAATCGGGGATAAAATTGCGGACCAGGACATTGTGTCCACGGGCGACAAATCGAGGGTTGAGCTGGAGTTTCCGGATGGGTCCCTTGTGCGGCTTGGCTCGAACGCCGTGTTTTCCTTTGATGGCGCCAGCCGTGACATGAGAGTCGAGCGGGGCGCGGTGCTGGTTCATGTGCCGCCCAATTCGGGCGGCGCACAGATCAACACTCCGGAGGCGACCACCGCCATCCATGGCGACGTGGTGGCTCTGCGAGTTCTCCCCAGCGGCGCGACCGCGATTGTGGCCTTGTCGCGCGACCTGCTTGGCCCCGTCACCGTCAAGCACAAGCGCAGCGGCGAAAAGAAGAGCCTGCGACCGGGCCAAATGCTCAATCTCCTGGCCGGCGCTCTCTCCATGGCACAACCGTCCTTTGTCAATGCCGGCGTGTTCATCCAGTCCAGCATCCTGTTCAGCAGCGGCGGAAAGAAGCGCGAGAGGGAGTTCGAGATGAAGAAGGACCTTGGGATCGATACCAAAGAACGACGGGATGAAGTCAAAGAGAAGCAGAAGGAGGTCGAGGCGAAAAAGGAGCGCGGAGGAGGCGATGGAACGGGTGGGACTGGGACTGGCGGGAAACCAGTGGTCAAGCGAGTAGGCGAGCAGGGAGACACGGGTTCGGGTCCCGGAAAGGGCGGGGGAGCAGGGCAGACCGGGGATCGAACTGCGGGAACGGGAGGGGGAAAGAAAGGGGGCAGCCAACAAGCCGGGCCGGTAAGTGGAGGCAAGGGCAAAGAGGGAACCGGCAGGACCGGGGACGGGAACAAGACAAGTGCAGGTCCTGGAAAGAGTACAGGAGAGGCGGGGAAGGAACAAGCCGCCGGAAAGAAAGGTGGCGCGGAAGAGGGCGGCCAACAAGCTGAGCCAGTGGGCGGAGGGAAAGGCGAAAAGGGAACCGGCGAAACCGGCGGCGGGAAGAAGACGGAGATGACGAAAGCAGAAGGCGGACAAGGCGAGACGGGCGCAGGTACCGGAAAGGGCGCAGGAGAGGGAGACACGGGGAAGGAGCAAGCCGCCGGAAAGAAAGGTGGCGCGGAAGAGGGCGGCCAACAAGCTGAGCCGGCGGGTGGAGGGA
>JACQHZ010000437.1 GCA_016198745.1 Verrucomicrobiota bacterium | reverse complement strand
GGCGCATACTTCACACGGGAGTGTGAAGTATGCGGGCTAGGGCTGCTTGGCGTCCGGCGCGGGTTTCTTTTCGGATTCGGTGATGCGGAGGTCGTCCATGGTGATGTCGCCCTCCGCTTCCAAGAGAATGCTGGCGCGGTAGGCTTGCTCGTCGTTGATGTCCAGCGTGTAGTTGACAAGGGTCCAATCGTCGGAAGTCACTTGAACCGGTTTCGGCGGCCCGGCTTGGGAGGTCTCCCGCCGTTCGGCATCGCGAACCACGAATCGCAGCCGTGTTTTGCCGTCGCCCTTCGCGTAATACTGCACCGCGAAGGAGTTCCCATTCTTGACCGTCAACGTGTCCTGAATATAGAAAAACCCATTGAACAACAACGCTTTCCCGCCTGAATGAACTTCCTTGCCGGCGGAACCCTTCACCACTTTGAAGCATTTGGGTTTGCCAATGAACTGGTCGAAATTCTTGGGAACGGGTGCGAACAACTCGGCCCCAAAATCACAGCCGTCCTTGAGCGCCTGGAGAAAATGACCGCCGCCGGTAAGGGCTTCCTCCCGCGTTTCCTCAAACCCGCCGTTCTTGATGAGATTGTCATCTTCCGTCGCGGCAGGCGCCTCGTGGCGCGCAAGGGACAGGATCAATGCTGCCAACATAATATCGCGCATTTTCATTGAGATTCCTCCTTCGGTTTCACGACAAACGAGGCGTCCGTTTCCATGCCCGCCAGCGGATAGAACGCCTTGATGGAATACCGGCCGGGCGCTTCCGATTCGCTGATCGGCAGGCGCACCGCGCATGTCGCGCCTTCGAAAGTTACATTCTGTCGGTACCATTCGAGTTCCGCGCCATCCGGACCCAACACGCGAACATGCGCCACCTGTCCCATCCGGGCAATGCCGTCCGGACTGCCTTCGGCAAACTTGACGTTTAACGAGACATCCAGAATCTCACCCGGTCTGACCGTTTTTTTCGCGGGCGCCAGCGTGATGCCCCTGGGATTGGCGGACAACAGGGCGAACAACTTGGGATACATGTCCAGCTTGATGTTCAGCGCATCCACGAAGCCATGGTAGGCGCCCGTCCGCGCATCCCAGACATGATGTTTGCCATCCAGTTGAATACGAGTCTCTTCCGTCTCCTTGTCCACACTGCTGTCCGCGCGCAACATGCCCACGAGTTGGGTGGACCCTTTCTCAAAAATCGGCATCAACGTGTCGCGCCGGCTCTTGCCATTGGCATCCGTCAGTTCAATCACGGGTGCGACGCCCGCGAATTGCTTGAGCAGATGCGCCACTGAGTCCGATCCCGTGTAGTCGCCGGCCTCCATCCGGGCCAGGTAACCATTGATGCGATCCGGCAAGTAACCGGCGGCCCCCTTTCCAAAACGCACGAGATTTTCCTTGTCAAGAACGGGGAAAAGATCCGCCAGTTGCCCCTTTTCAAGCTTCCGGCCAAATTGCGACCAACCGCCCGGTTCGTTGTCGGCGATCACTAGGCCGCCCTCCTTGACAAAGGCGCGAATGGCCTCCGCTTCATCGCCGGACATCCCCTTGTTATAGGGCAAGATCAACGCCTTGAAACTGCGCTGGTTGAGAATGCCGCCAACCAGGTCGTCGGGCGCGATCATCGTCGGGTTCAGGCGCAGGTTTTTCATCATCACCAGGCAGTCCGCCACCGCGCCGCCGTCCACGCTGCTGTTATAGAGCGTCCCGCCCGTAAAGCCCTGCTTTTGAAGCGGCAACAGGCGCGAGATGTAGTGATTGACCGGACTCCACAGAATCGCGACCGGATCCCGGTGGGGTTTGGAGACAATGCACAATTTCCCAATGCCCTTCTGGAGCGCGTGGACTTGTTCGCTGATGTTCTTGAAGAACGGCATGGGTTCCGAGTAGTCAGGCGTGGTGCAGGCCATGCCACCCATTGATTGCGCGGACAGGCATTCCCAGTCGAACCCGCGATACCCCGCAAAGAGCGCTTTCCAGGGCAAACGATGATTGTTGAGCGGCGTCTTGAAATCAAAATTGAAGGTCATCATGGATTCCGCCGACAGCAGGAATCCGCGGTCGCCGGAGAACGATTGCAGCAGGGCCTGCGCTACGCACGACCGGTATTCGAAATTCATTTCTTGCCCAACATAAAGCTTGCCCGAAGTCATCTGGTTGCGGAAACGGCTGTGATCAAAGTTGTCGTGCCCGTTGTAACCCGTGCGGACGGGATAACCCATGGCGCAACGCACAAAATCCGAATAGTCAATGAAGAATTGGTCCCACACCTGGGACCGCATAAAATAACGGAAGGCCACCCAGCGCGGCAGTTGCTTTTTTTGGGCCGCGTCTTTGAGGAGGATGCCGCGAATTTCGTCCCAAGCCTTGAAATCGCCGCCCCACTCCGCGTTCAGCGCGCGCAAATCATCGCGATAAACCTTGCGGCACCAATCCTGAAATCGTTTGGTCACGAGAGGGGTGAAACCGGAATTTTCCATCCCGGCAAACTCACCGGCCAGGCCGTCCTCCGTCTTGATGTAGATATAAGGGATGCCAAACTGAGCTGCTTTCCGATAGGTCTTGGCGCGGTCATTCAGATACTCGGCGCCGATGGCGTGCAGCGGCCATTGATAGGGATATTCCTTGGGATCCAACGGCTGGCCGGTTCGCGTGTAAGCCTTGACGAGTTCGCCCAAATCGGCGATTGAAAAGTCCGCGCGTTCCTTGTCAAGTCCCACGGTGTCTCTTCCCGGACTCGCAATGTTATGTTCGCCCCAGCAATCGCCGTAGGTGATGCCGGCCAGATGCGCGCGCTCGAACGCTTCATACTGGCCGGAGTTCCCATACACCAGCATGACGTTCGAGGCATTGATGCCGTAAGACCGCAGCATCCGGTTATACATCCCGCATTTCCAGGTATGATCTCCCGGTGCAATGGCGAAAATGGTGGGCCATAAGTATTCGTCAAAGGTCCAGTCGGGCAATCCCACCCAGGTCCTGGACGCATCCACCACCCCCTGATCATCCACGATCCGGACTTCGATGTCCCACAACCGACTGAGCGGCCGTTCAACGGGTATGGTGAAATTTCCATGCGCGCGCGCGGCATCCAAACGGACCTTCACCCGCGCCACGGTTCGCTCCCAAGTGTCAATGGCGCAGGCTTCGGCCTTTTGACCGTCCAACAACGGTTGGGTGAATGCCACGTTTCCTTTGATTTGATTGCCGGAACGATATTGGTCCTGGTCGGTTGTAATGACGCCGACACTCTGCGGGTTTTCAACGCGGAAACTGCCGGAGGCAAAATCCACCACGGCATTGCGCGCGTCCAGGAGCCGCAGGTCGGCCACATAATTGCCGCGCGGCAAGCTGGGAAGTTTGACGCGTTTCTGCGCCGGCCAGCCATCCTTCCCGGCGACCCGCGCTTGCTGACGCTCCACGACCTGGGCCTTCTGATTCCGAATCGTCCATTCCAAGATCAGCTCCGCTTTCACCGGATTGCCGGCGCATGAAAGCGCCAGGTTGGCTTTCCCCAAATCGTCCCGCGCAATCACGGTTTGGGGAACTTTCTGATCCCAACCAGAACGGGCGGGTTTGGGATCGTTCGCGACACCGGCGCGCGCGCCGGCCAATTCCAACGACACGGCGGCATGGACTGCCGGCGCGCGCCCGGTCGCATGCAAAACACATCTGGCAAGAAGGGCCTGCTGAAAGTCATACATCAGGTCGCTATAGTCCGCCTTGGAAGTGAGCGAGCAATGCCCAGCCAGCGCGTCGTAATAGTCGAGTCCCACGATCTTTCCCTTGCCATACTGTGATGCTCGAAATGAAACGGGTTGTTGCGTTGAAACCAAACCCATAAAGTCAGCGTTGGGCGGAGGCGGGCCCAGCGCCTTGATTTCATCCGCGTTTTCCACAATCTTCAATGGCATCCAGTCGAACGGCAGCGAAGACTCCATCCGCTGTCGCAGGCCGGGGTCACTTTTGCCCGCAAACAGGGTGTTGAACTCGGAATCATCGCCATCCGCTTGGGTCGGGTTCGTGATATCCCCAACCGTGTTTTCGGAAAGGGCGCGGCTCGGCGAGACATAAACCAAACCCGCGCCGCGTTTTACATGGTCAAGAATCATGGCGCGCACGCGCTTGGGAATGACCTCCCAGGAAACCTTGCCAATCACGATGCAGTCGTAATGCTGATCGAGGCTCAGCCGTTCCTGACAGATTTTTTCAAGAACCTGATCGCCATTCTGAATGGGACTGGCGTCGGCGCCCTCATTGTAACCGCCGGCCCACAGCAAATGACCGACGTTCATGATCACGGTGCAGTCCAGGTCCAGCCGTTGCCGCAGTTCCACAACCTCCCGGGCGTTCAGATAGGGAACGAGAAACAGCGCCTTGAGTTTGCCGCCGGGCAACGGCGTGGCCCACTTGACATGATAAGTCTCCAGAGTGCCCGGCAGGCGGTCATAAGGCTGATTCGGGTCGCCGTACGGAAGACCATAAACAGTCGCCGTGGACAGAAGCGCCATGAAAAAAATGATCCATTTCATAATGATGCGCGGCAAATCTTCTTACTTCTGCCTTTCAGTTGTCATTTCCGCCGTTTTGCAGAGATCGTCCAGGCGGCCGAAAAGGCGGCTGAGTTTTTGTTGCATTTCAAAAGACCGGATAAAATCCTGGCGGGTTTCGATCCGCGCATAACGAGGATTCTTCCTGATCTCTTGGATCCGCGGCAGAAGTTCCGCGTGCATTTTTGCGATCTGCGGATTTATCTTTTGGTAAAAGTCCATGCGCAACCCAATCTCGTCAAACCGCTTGAACATCGCCGCCTCGACGGACTGCCGCCACCACGTCTGGTAATTGCCCAGAATCAATAGCCCGAACATTGCCGGCGCATTGAAATCGGGGCCAACGCGTTTCCAAATTGCCACGGGGATTGCGTCGTTCCGCACCAGGTTGAATCCCCATCGGTCCCCCAGGCGCAGCGCGGGCTGTCGCAACGCGGCGGCCGAAAAGCTGAATTCCGCGCTCCATCCTTTCGCGGAAAGGCGGACGGCGAACGCGGGTTTTTCGGGAAACGGGTTCCAGTCCATTTTGTATTGCCCGCAAATCTGGCCGGCCGCATTGGCCAGAATCTGGTAATGACTCGTGCGCGTGGCGCCGGGATCCAAAAACCACTCCACGCCGTGGGTGTTCACAAACTGCTCGATGCCGACAAACGTCAATGCCTGCGGGCGCTTTTCAACAATTGCGCTGACCCCCTTTCTCAACGCGGCTTCATCGCGCCAATCGCATTCGACGCCCAGGTAAAGGTGGCTTGCGTCGTGCAATGCGCGCACGGTGGTCCGGTCCGCCGGGCGATCGGCCAGCGGGATGAAGTCATCCTGAACCTCGGCGCGTTGCCAGCAAACGTCATCCAGCGCGCCATCAATCTTCGGCGGAGCGGCCGTCAGCGGGGCGAAGATGATCTTGGATTCATCGGCCGCTCCAGCGCCAAGGGATCCCGCCAGCACGATCACGCAAAGGGCATTTCTATTCATGACGCCGGTCCTCATGCGTTCACGCTTTACGGATCAATTGTTGATCCTGTAACCCTCAATGGTCCAGGTGTTGCCGAGCCAGTCGGTCGCAAAATCACCTTGATATCTCAAGGTGTTCAAATAAGTGTCGTTGTTGTGCCAGGCCACATGGCCGTCAACGAAATAAAAGTTGTTCCCATTTTTATGATGCGGATTCGTAATGACATACGGTGACCGGTCATCAGAAACCCACGGAAGGGCATACCAGGCGTAAGCCCGGGTGCCACCGCTCCAGCCGTCGGGTCGGCGGTCCGTTTCCGCGATCAGAATGTCTTCCGCCGGCGATTGAAGCTCGGCCAGAGTCTTGGGACGCATCGCACCGGACGTGGTCGTATTCAGCCATTGCCCGCCAATCTTGACGTTATACCCGTAGCTGATGTTTTTGACGTATGTCCCCCAGTAAGGATAGTAATCCACCATCGGCCAGCCTTCAGCTCCTACGCGTGTTTTGTCGGACGGACAATCCAGCAGGCTGATGGGAACATAAATATTGAAAGGAGGGGTTGTGCCGAACATGACGCTTGAAAAATCATTGGCGCCAGGCACCGGACCGGCCGCGGATTCCACGCCCGGTGGAAAAGTTCCATTGTAATCCCCGACATAGATCAGAATGGCCGTGCCAATTTGTTTCATTTGATTCATGCAAACGATCTGTTTGGCCGCTTCCCGGGCGGAACTGAGCGCCGGCATCAGCAGCGCCGCCAGAATCGAGATGATGGCGATCACCACCAGCAACTCAATGAGGGTGAATGCGAGGCGATGGAAGGATGGAAGCGTGGAAGCGTGGAAGGATGGGAACCGCACTAGCGCGGTCCGTCTTGACCGTCCCATTCTTCCAACATTCCAATCTTCCATTCCAGGCGCGAAAGCTTCACGTTTCACGCGCGTTTTCTTTTCTGGAACCTGGAACCTGTTGCCTGTCACCTGTCACCTCTCGTTCCGCTCGATGCGCGCTCCACCAGAAACGGTTTCACCTGAATCTGACGCGGCGGCGCTTGGCCATTCTTGAACCGCGCAAGCAACGCGTCCACCACGGCTTGCGCGATGCCCCGATGATTCGTGTCCACGGCCGTCAACGGCACTTCAACCAACGCGGTGAGGCGCGAGTTGCCCTGCGCGACGAGGGCCACGTCAGCGGGCACCCGCACCCGGGCTTTGCGCAGCGCGGCCAGAAACCGGGCGGCCACTTCGTCATTGTAACAGAACACGGCGGTGGGTCGGGGTTGCAAAACCGCCATTTGACGCCACAACTCCCCCGCATCCGCTTCAACGGGTTGGGGAAATAACAGCGCTTCGTCGAATTCTATTTTGAACTGTTTCAGGGCGGCACGATAGCCCCGCAACCTTTGTTGACGGCGAACACCCCTTAATGCGTCGAACACCAGCGCCACGCGGCGGTGTCCCTGTCCCAGCAGATGTGCCACGCCCATCCGCACCGCTTCAGCGCGGTCATAATCAATGCAGGTAAAACCGGGAACCGGTCCGGGTTCGATCGCAATAACCGGCAAGCCGCGGCGCTGGACTTTCACCAGCGGGCCGCGCGCTGACGCCGGCAGTTGGAGCATCACCACCGCGTCGCACCTCCCCGGCACGAACGAACGGTAAACGGCGGCCTCGTCAGCAACCCGCTGGAGCGACTCCAACATCATCTGGTAGCCTTGTGCGGCGAGAGCAATCTGAAGCTCCTCGACCAGTTCGTGGACATAAGGATGATGAAACGCTTCACGGGTCGCCATGATGACCGTGTGGGTCTTGCCCAGTTTCAAACTGCGCGCGCTTGAATTCGGCACGTAGCCCATTCGCCGGACCGCGCTGAGAATGCGCCGGCGCGTTTCCGGGTGGAGCTTTTTCTGGAACGCCGGCCGGTCGCTCAAAGCAAACGCCACCGCCTGCTGCGAGATGCGCAGTTTCCGGGCAATATCAACCTGGCGAACACAAAACATAAGTTCAGTAGTACGTACTACCATACGCGCGTTTCCTGCAAGTTGCAAGAGGGAATCTGTTCAATGGGATCATGGGTGCGGGATTCGTTCCAAATGGCCCTTGTCGTTCTACCGGCTTGTATTTACCTTTAACCCACCGCCCCAAACCGCGAAATTGAAAATCACGCGTTTTGAGGACAAGCTCCGTTTGGATTCTGAATTGCCTGGAACCACCATGAACCTGAGAGCATTGCGCACCGCGTTCGCCGTCTCCGACATGGACCGGTCCATCGCGTTTTACACGCAGATGCTGGGTTTTCAATTGCTCTACGACAAAATCCGGGACGGCGTTTCCTTTGAGACAATGCTGGGGATTCCGGGCGTCAGGTTGCGGGTCGCGGCCATGAAAGACAGCGGCGGGAGCGGGCATCTGCTGGAGTTGATCGAGTATCTCCATCCGCAACCCGCCCCCCGAAAGTCCGGCGGCCACGGAACGTTCGTCGAGATCGGCTCGGCCAATGTCTGTTACATGGTTGACGATCTGGCGGCAATATTCGAACGTCTGAAGGCGGCGAACGCGGAATGCGTCAACCCGCCTGCGGACTATGTTCGTGATGGAATACGGATGGGTAAAATCATGTTTGCGCTGGATCCCGATCGGATACCCATCGGGCTGTTTGAACCCGCAAAAGAACCGGACTGAACAACCATGAAACCACAACGCACACTCAAACCCCTGGCCGTCGTGACCGGCGCCGCCAACGGAATCGGGCTGGCCACCGCCCAACGATTTGTCCGTGAGGGATATCGCGTGGCGGCGCTGGACAAATCGGAGGAGGGACTCCGGCGCATGAAACATCTTCCCATGGGCGCGAAGTTCCATCCCTATCCGTGCGACCTCAATGATGTGCCCGCCCTCACGCCGCTGGCCCGCCGCATTGTCGAAGAACTGGGCGCGCCGCGGGCGCTCGTCAACAATGCCGGCGCATGGTTTTATGCGCCCATCGCTGAAACGACTGACGAACAATGGCGAGTCTCGCTCAATGTCAACCTTGTCGGGGCTGCCGCGTTGGTGCGCGGTTTTACGCCTGCGATGAAACCCCTCGGAGGCGCCGCCATTGTCAATGTCTCATCCCGCAATGCGCTTTCCAGCAGTCCGAAAGCATCCACCTACGACGCAGCGAAGGCGGGGTTGCTGGCTTTCACTCGCACGCTGGCCGTCGAGCTGGGCGAGTTCGGCATCCGCG
>JACQHZ010000079.1 GCA_016198745.1 Verrucomicrobiota bacterium | reverse complement strand
TCGGATTTCGTGCTTCGAATTTCCTGCATATTTCACCACACTTGTGAAATATGCAGGCTGACGGCGGTGCGGCAGGTGGCCGTTGACTTCATTTCCGCCATTCTTTACGGTCAGGCGGCGGAGACACCGCTGGCGGTTGGCGTGGAAAACGTCCGTCTTATCGCCGAGGCGCGAAGCGCCCGCAGAGAGTGGGTTTCTTGACTTTCCGTGGATACAGCAGCATTATCACGAGGGGGACCGGTTTGACAACGCCGGCGGCGGCAGGTGGGTATTATTGAAGCGCAACGACGCGCGCTGAGACGGACAGCCGCCGATTTTTATTTCATCCTTTTTTTTCACAGACGCCATCATGTTGATTGTTCAAACTCCGCTTCGCGTGAGTCTGGCCGGCGTGCCGACGGATTTGCCCCGTTACGCGGATCGTTTCGGGGGCAAGGTCATCGGCTTCGGAATTGAGATGCCTTTTCAGATCGAGCAGGATGGAACCAGGGTTGTGTTTCATGCGCGCCGGCCCATGTGGAAGACCATCGCTTGAGTTCTGAGATTTCAGTAAATAATGGATACTGCCCTGAACGAAATCAAGGAGAAGGATCCTGCCGGGGACGGCGGCTGGCGGAAGGCGAGAGACGGTCCCAGCCTGCCGGAAGTGCACCGTTCCATTGTCGTTCCCAAGAGCCTTGGTTTTTGGAAGAAGGCGTTCGCCTTTGCCGGTCCCGGTTATCTCGTGGCGGTGGGATACATGGATCCTGGAAACTGGGCCACCGACCTCGCGGGCGGCTCGGCCTTTGGTTACAATCTGCTCTCCGTCATCCTGCTTTCCAATCTGATGGCGATTCTCTTGCAGGCCCTTTGCGCCAGGCTCGGAATCGTCACCGGCCGCGACCTGGCGCAGGCCTGCCACGATCATTATCCTGCGCCCGTTTCTTATGCTTTATGGCTGTTGTGCGAAATCGCCATCTGCGCCTGCGATCTGGCCGAGGTGATCGGCTCCGCCATCGCCCTGAATCTCCTCTTCCACATTCCGCTGCTCTGGGGGGTGTGCATCACCGCGTTGGACGTCCTTGCTGTGATGTACCTGCAAAACAAGGGCTTTCGTTATATCGAGGCGCTGGTGGTCACACTCATTCTGATGATCGGCGGATGTTTCGCCATGGAAATCATCTTCGCTCGACCGGATATTCGCGCCGTGTTCGGCGGGCTGGTTCCAACGACGGAGATCGTGACGAACCCGGACATGCTCTACGTGGCCATCGGCATTCTCGGCGCGACGGTGATGCCGCATAATCTCTATCTTCACTCCTCGATCGTGCAAACCCGGAAATACGAGCAAACAGCGGAGGGCAAGGCGGAGGCCGTCAAGTTCGCCACCCTGGATTCCTCCGTGGCGCTTATGTTTGCGCTCTTCATCAATGCGGCGATTCTGATCGTCTCGGCGGCCACCTTTCACACCCAGGGACGCCATGATGTGGCCGAAATTCAAGACGCACACAAGCTGCTTACCCCCATGCTGGGCGTGCCGATTGCCAGCGTCGTGTTTGCGCTCGCCCTGCTGGCTTCGGGACAGAATTCAACGCTGACGGGAACGCTGGCCGGCCAGATCGTGATGGAAGGGTTCCTCAATATTCGTCTGCGCCCGTGGTTGCGGAGGCTGATCACGCGGCTCATCGCCATCGTGCCGGCGGTGGTCTGCACGGCGCTTTACGGCGAAACCGGCACCGCCCGGTTGCTGGTCCTGAGCCAGGTGATCTTGAGCCTGCAATTGAGTTTCGCGGTGATCCCGCTGGTGATCTTCACCGGTGATCGCCAAAAGATGGGAGTGTTCGCAAACCCGCCCTGGATCAAGATTTTGGCATGGACTACCGCCGCGATCATTGTAACCCTGAACGTCAAATACCTGCTGGACTATTTCGGCGTCATCGCATGGATGACCGGCTCAGCAGGCTGATCTCATGTACCAGAAAATTCTTGTTGCTTTGGAAAACAGCGAGCCGGACCAGAGCCTGCTGCCGCACGTCACCCAACTGGCGAAACTCCTGAAATCGCGCCTGCTGCTTGTGCATGTCGCCGACGGGTGGGTTGCGCGAAATTACGATCAATTGAATCTGGCCGAGTCGGAGGAGATGAAGAACGATGTTGTTTATCTTGAGCGCACCGCAGAACGCTTGCGCGCGGAAGGATTGGAAATCTCAACCAGGCTGGCCCTGGGAAATCCGCCCACGGAGATTCTCAAGACCGCGGCGACCGAGGGTTGCGATCTGATCGCAATGACCTCCCACGGTCACCGACTCCTGGGCGACATCATCCATGGGAGCACCATCGAGGCGGTCCGCCACAAGGCGAACATCCCCATCCTGGTCGTAAAAGCCGCGCAAAAATGAAGGGGAAGCAAGTGGTCGAGCCGTTCTGGGACACGACGCTGATCCCAAATTTTCCTTGATTGAGCCTTTCCAATGGCCGATGAATCGGGGAATGGGAAATCGTCTGTTATGAACAACACTCAGTTGCGGAACTTTCTTACCAAAGCTGTAACCGATGTGTTTGGCACCATGGTTTCCATGAAAGTGGAACTGCTGGATTCCAATACCACCGCCAACCTGGAAGGCGAACGGCTTGTCGGCTCGGTGGGTTTTGCCGGACGGGCCACGGGCGCCGTTTACATTCATGTGACAGAGGCATTCGCCCGCCAGATGACAGGCGCCATGCTGGGGATGAAGCCGGATGAGGTCAAAAACATGGCGGACGTTCAGGATGCCGTCGGCGAGGTCAGCAACATGATCGGCGGCAATCTCAAATCACACCTCGCGGATAACGGTCTGTCTTGCGTGCTTTCCATTCCTTCCATCACGCGCGGCAGCGATTTCCGCATTGAGGCGGTGGGGGCCGCCCAACAACAACGGTTGGTTTTTTGTCCTCAACAGGCGGACACGGTGGTGATTGTCGAGGTCTATTTCAAGGCAGACCAATAACCGGGCTCTCAACCCGCACCTGCCATGGCCGTCAAAATCCTTACGGTGGATGATAGCAAAACAATCCGGCTGATTGTGGCGAGGGCCTTCAAGTCGTTTGATTGTGAGATATTCGAGGCATCGAATGGAGTCGAGGGAATTGCGGTGGCCGCCCGTGAAAAGCCGGACCTGATCATCCTCGACATCACCATGCCTATCATGGACGGAACGGAAACGTTGCGCAAACTCAAGAGCGATGCGGCGCTCAAACCCATTCCGGTGATCATGTTGACCGCCGAGTCCGGCCGCGAGAACGTGCTCAAGATCGCGAAGATGGGCATCCGCGATTACATCGTCAAACCATTCAAGGAAGATCAGTTGATCGACAAGGCGGGGCGGGTCGTCAACCTGCAATCCAAATCGCAAGGAAAGGCGGCCGTCAAGACGCTGGCGGACGCGGTGTCCATTTTGGTCGTGGACGATAAGCCGGCCATTTCCCAACAGATTGCTGAAGGTTTGAGCAACACGCCGTGGAAAATCAACGGCAAGACCAGCGCAGCCGAAGGCATGCATGAGGCTTCCAGCTCGGTTCCGGACGCCATTCTCATCAGCCTCTCTCTCGATGGAGGCGCCGGCTTTAATCTCTTCCAGCAACTCCGCGGCTTTGCAAAGACGCGCGCCGTGCCCATCTTTGGGATGTGCATCAAGACCGACACGGAAACCCAAAGTCGCGCCGAACAGACGGGATTTTCTGGAGTGATCACCAAGCCCATTGACATCGAGGCGCTCAAGATGAAGCTCATCCGCGCCATGAGCATCGACACTTCCCTGCTTTATTTTTCCATGGATGAAAACATCCAGTATCTGACGCTGACCGGGAAGGTCACCAGCCAGGTCACTGGCGAAGTGGAGCGATACCTCGCGGCGAAGATCAACGACATGGCAAACGCCGGTATGAACAAATTCATCGTGGACCTGAGCAAGGTCACAGATTTCGATGTCCCGTTGATTCGAACCATCATCACCCTCGTGCAAAGCTGCCAGGAATTGAGCATCCGGGTCCGCATGGTCGGCAATCAAACTGTCAATGTCAAACTCAAGGCTTTTCAGGAGATAAGCGACATGACGCTGGACGCTTCACTCGAAGAGGCACAAGCTGTGCTTTTGGGTCAGCCCAAGCCGGCCTCGAACCAGGCGTCGGAAGTTACCGCTTCCGAATCCATGGAGGGGAAGGCGCCGGCAAATGCCTCGGCAACCTGAATTTACCCGGCAATATTTGCCCGCCGATGACAGTCCACATTTTCCTCACCCGTAACGATTCAGGCGGCTGTGATGAAAAAAGTGTAGGAGCGGTCCCCCCTTGGCGGGACCCGCCTGATTTGTCGGAGCGGGATGGCATAAAGCCATCCCCTACACACAACCCCGTCAGTGAGACAACCTGAGTGAACCTGAGTGGTTGCAATTTTCCCCTGGCATGGTTCATGCTACAGAAAAGGTTAATGACCCCATGTTTCTCCATGAGGACCCATGCACCTTTGTTGAGCGTTCCGTTTAAGCGGCAGTCGCTTGACATGTCGCCGGAAGACGGAGATAATAAAGCAACCGCCGGCTCAATCGCCGGGTGGTTGTGGAGCCAATTCTTTACCGATACAACTGCGTAAAAACCATGCCTGACGCCAACGAAATGGTCGCGTTCAATGTCCCGCCGGCAACTCCGCCTCCGGCGAAGAAGACTGTTCCTGAACGCAAATCCAAGCTGCAGACCAAAACTCAAAAACTGGCGGGTTTTCTCATCATGTTGGGGCCGGATCTGGCGGCGGAGATCATGAAGTCTTTCAACAGCGCGACGGTTCGCGAGATCACCACCGAGATCGCCCGGATGGAGATGGTGGATTTTGAGACGCAACAGGAGTTGCTCGAACAATTCTCGCAGATCGCCATTTATGCAACGACTGCGGTCCGAGGCGGAACTCTATTCACCCGCGAGGTTCTCGAAAGATCGCTAGGCGCGTTTCAGGCAAACGAGATGATCCAAAATGTCTCGCCGCGAAAAGCCACATCGATCGACACCTCCTTTCTCCAGGAATCGAATCCGTCCCAGGTCTATAACCTGATCAAATCCGAGGATCCCCAGACCATTGCGCTGGTGCTCTCCTATCTGGAGCCGGCCAAGTGCGGGGAAACGCTGGCGCTGTTGGACACCGATTTGCGCGCCGACGTGGTGGCGCGAATTGCCAGCATGGAGCCGATCTCGGTGGATGTCCTGGGCAAGGTGCTCAACACCCTCCGCAAACGGGTGACCACCGAACACACGCTTTCCAGCAAGCCGGGCGGCCTCAAGGCCATCGCCGAGGTCATCAACAACATGGACACCACCACGAGCCGGTCGCTTCTGGCCACGCTTGACGAGAAAAATCCCCAGCTTTCCAGTTCGCTCAAGAAAATTCTCTTTACGTTCGATGAATTCAAGAAACTGGATCGCCTCACGCTTCAGAGGATTTTGCGCGAGGTCGAAAGCAAGGACCTATCCCTTGCGCTGAAGACGGCAAGCGAAGAGCTGCAAATGGCTGTTTACGGCGCCTTGCCCAAACGCGCAGCCGAGAATATCAAGGAGGACATCAAGCTCATGGGGCCGGTCCGATTGCGGGATATCGAGGCCGCGCAGGATCGCATCATCGAGATCATGCGCAAGCTGGAAGTGGAAGGCGAAATCATCCTCAACACCGGAGGCAAGTCGGATGTCGTCGTCTGACCGCCCGATTTCTTTTTCCCTCCTCAGCGCCCATGGACGAAACGGAAAACAAACAGGAGGTCCTCAGCCAGTCCGAGGTGGACGCGCTGCTGAGTTCGGTAGCTGAAGAAACCACGCAGAGCGGGGGCAAGGCGTTTCAGCCCTATAACTTTCACACCCCCTCTTTTCTGACAGCCGGCAAACTTCGTCGTGTCCGAATCAAACATGAGGAGTTTGCGAGCGGCATCACCGCTCTGATCTCGCAATTCTTGAAAAGCGAATTTTCGGTCCGGCTTTCCAATCTGGAAACCGTAAGCCACAAGTCCCTGGTTGATATTCTTTCCGGTCCCACTTATCTCAGCCTCTTTCGGATCGAGCCGCTGCCGGGTCTGGCGCTTATGGAAATCTCTCCCCATCTGGGGTTGACGGTGGTCTCCCGCATGTTGGGGGGCAAAGCGCAACCGGTGAAGGAGGATCGCAATTTCACGGACCTGGAACTGACCGTGATGACCGAGTTTGTTGAAACGGTGCTGCGCGAGTACTCTTCCAACTGGCAAAGCCACAACCAGGTTCTCAAGCCTGCTCTCCTGGGGCACGAGACCAGCGCCCGGTACCTCAAACTTTCCAACGACAGCGCCAGCGTCTTCCTGCTGACGCTTGAAGTGAATTTCGGCGGCTGCCTGGGGCTGATGCGGCTGGCATTTCTTCACAGCACCCTCGAACCGCTGATTACAAAGCTGGCGGACGAAATCTCGATGGACGGCACGGCGTTGGCGACCGTGAAACCCCCGCCTGTGCCGTTGAACACGCACATCCAGGAGTCCATGGCGGACCTGGCCATTCCGATTCGCGCGCGATGGAACGGCTTGCAAATCACAACCAGGGACCTGTGCAATCTTCGTAAGGACGACATCATCCTGCTCGACTCCGCCATCTCCAGCCGCACGGCCATCTTCCTGGGGACCATTCACAAGTTTTTTGGTCAGATTGGCAGCAAGGGCGACACGCTGGCGGTGCGGCTCAGCGCCAAAATCCAGGGATGACTTTTCCCATATCCGATAAATTGAAGAGAAAACGACGCTAAACACCGCACCATTCAAGCCGATGAGAAAATTATGAAAGCTTCTTCACCTCGCACATTGCCCCGCCCTGTGCGCGCAGGCGCCTGCATGTCATGGGGGTTGGTTTCCATCTGCGCGGCGTTCCTGCTCGCGGCGCCGCTCATTGTTTCCGGCGCCGCCACCGCCAACTACCTGCAAACGACATCGCCCAATTCTCCGTGGAAATCGCCCGCGCGCGTTCCCACGGAAGCTGAGGTTTCAAATTACGCGGAGCGCCTCGTCGGGCTTCAATCCCTGTCTGGAGAGGGGAACAACGTCAAGACCTTCTCCGACGAGATCGCCAAGAAACTCGCCGAAGCGTTGGAAGTCCCCAGCCTGATCTTCGGGAAGGACGAAAAGGCGCCCGAAAAGCCCCTCAAGAAAATGGGCGTGCTCGAATTCATCACCACGTCCCCTGTGTTGCCATCCTACGATCAGATCGCGCCTGCGCCTGCGCGCGCTGCATCCCAGGAGCCTTCAACCACGCCGTCCGCGGCCGCAGCCCCGCCGCCGGCTTCCAACCTGCTGCGCCGCCCCGTGACCGGAGGCGCGTCGGATATCTATATTCCTTTTTCATTCACGCCAGGCAGCAATCCCCCGCCGATCCCAAGCGCGGTGATCTATCAGCAACCGGAATAACGATGGCGATCGCTGTCCCGGCTTTCTGGAGCGCCGCCAACACGCCGGCGAAGGCGGATATGCGAAGTGAAACGCCATGAAACAAATCACCGGCAACCCATTCAAAAACACCCCGACGAACGCGAAGATTGCTCGAAGGCCGGCGCAGGTCCTGTGCGTTTTTGCCTGTGTCATCGGCGCCGTTTCCGCGCCCGCATTGGAAAACATGGATGCGGATATCTCGATGGTCAGTCCCGACTGGAGAGTGCTGGAGCGTAATGCCATCGTCAGCGAAAATTTGCAGAAATCGGACCGCCCCGCAGCCGTTGCAACGGCAACCAACGCCTCAAACTCATCTCCCGTTTCATCGAAACCAAAATCTCCATTGCCGACGGAAACAGATCGCGATGAAACCGCCCCGGAGTCAGCGGCCAATCCTGAATTGGATGTGTTTCGACGGCAAGCAGGACATCAGGCATGGGAGGTCAACCGCACGATGGCTGAGCGCATCGCCACGGCGGCTTCCTTCGACAGCCTGGAATTGCGCGAGACCCTGCTTCTGGCCGCGCGACAGGCCGCTGCCGAGGGCAACCATGGCGAATCGCTCCTTTACTACGAGCGTTGGCGGCAGGCCGCGAGCGATGATCCCAGTTCGCCCAAGGTGCTGGTGGAACAGGGGCGCGAATATCGCGAGGTGGGGTTGATCCGAAACGCCATGGATTCCTTCTACAAGGCCATGAAGGAGGCCCGGACGCTTGAAGGCGGCCCTTCTCCGACCTTGAAGACCGCCCAATGGGAGGCAGCGGAAACTTCCTATCGGGTTCAGGACTGGCAGAGAGCGCGCAAGCTTTTCACCCGTTTCACCGAGTTGTACAAGGATGAAAACCTGCTGCTTCAGACCGCCTTCTATCGCATGGGCGACTGCTCCCGCGAACTTGACGACACAAACCAGGCGGTGATTGATTATCAACGGGCGCTTGCTCACAACGAAAGTCATCTCTTCGCGCCGGCAGCCTTCTTTTCGTTGCTGGAAATTTTCCTGAAACGGCAACAAGACGATCTTGCCATGGACACCCTTGCCAAGCTCACCGAGTCCATCACGAAGATGCCTGATCCGGATGCGCTTTACTGGAAACGGCGCACCGGCGAGCTGCTTTTCCGCAAGCGACTGCAAAATCAACCGCAAGAAGAAACCTTTCAATTCCTGGAAGCCCTTCGCAAGTTGGATGCGTCCATCGCATGGCAGGAGCAGGTCGAGTTCTGGAAGGCGCTTTCGCACGTGAACGCCGGCCAATGGGAGGATGCCGATCAAAGCTTTTCTGCGCCGCCTTTGTCCGCCACAAAAGAACTCGCACCCGCCATCCCGCCATTGAAATACGCCGATATCTGCAAGTGGATCGTGGCATTCCACAACAAACTGGCGGAGCTTCCGCCGATGCCGGGCGAAAAATCTGAAATGATGAGCAACACTTCGTTCCCCGGCGAAAACAACCCGCCGCCCCCCGCCGAAGAGGGCACCGCGCCTCCTGACGCGGCGCATTGACCCCGGATACTTCGCGCGCGCAGCGAATGAAACATGCAGGCTACGGCTTTGCGACCGGGGCGGGTGAAGATTCCCGGAGGCGCAATCTGGCGGCAAGGGTCCGGACTTTTTCGCTCCGGCCCTCCAGTCTGCGCTCAAGCTCGACAAGCATTTGCCGGGCCAGCGCCAGATCCTTTGCAGAAGGACCGGGCTGCGCAAGAATGGCTTCGACCAGGGCAAGTTGAATGCGTGACCTCCCGCCGCCGCGGCAGGATTGAACGCCATCTTCGAGAATGTTGCGCGCTCTGACCGGGTCGCCCTGGACGGCAACCAATTCGCTCAGGCCGATCCATGCATCGGCAAAACCGTGCTCGGCCGCAGCACGAAACCAGGAAAACGCCGCGGCAGAATCGCCTTTGTCCCGGAGACAGCAGGCAATGTTGTACTCGGTGGCCGCGGAGGGAGCAAGTTTCTGAGCCGCCCCATAGTGGCGCAGCGCGGCCGTCAGATTTTTTTGTCGCGCATAAATCCAGCCCAGATTGTGATGCGCGCTGGCGCAGAAGGGATCGCAGACAAGCGCCTTTTGGCAGGCCGCGGCAGCCTCCTCATAGCGTTCGAGTTTGCGCATTTCGCTGCCCAGATTATACCAGGCATCGGCATTGGCCGGCGACAAACCAACGGCTTGTTTGAAAGCCAGGATCGCGAGATCGTGCGCGCCTTTTTCCGACATGGCATTGCCAAGATTGAGCCACGCAATGGGATTTTTCGGGTCCAGCCTGAGTGAATGTTTCCAAAGCGTCTCGGAATCCCTCCAGATTCGCGTTTGTTCATGGGCGCGATAGCCAAGCCACAACAGAACAGCGGCCGCAACCGCCGCAATGCCATGTTTCGCGCCCTGTCCCCACAGCGGCGAGCGGGAGTTCGCAGCGGCAAATCGCGTCCGATGAAAAGCGCCACCCAACAAGATGCACCATGGAACGCTTGCAAGATAAGTGTACCGATCGGCGGTGAATTGCAACCCGCTTTGAGCCAGACCCGTAAAAGGGGCGATGATGACAAGGTAGGAAAACCATGCAACCAGGGCGGATGGAAACCGACGACGAAACAGAAGAACGAAAAGGGTGATGAGACCATTTACGATCAACCCCTCCCATGCGATCCCCTGGCTGAAATCATAACTCCCGTACCATTTGTCGAGCGGGTTCAGCGTCAGGGGAACAAATATCTTGCGCAAATAAGACATGTTGGCCACAACCGCCTGAGCCAATCGGGGTTCCCAGCCGACACGCTGCGGATCGAGCGCAAGTCCCGAAGATATGCAGGCGCTCAGGGTGATCGCCCCGGCCAACGCCGAAATAAAAAGAAAAGGCAGTTTTTCAACAAGTGCTTCTCCAAAATTCCGTTTCCAGGAAAAAGAACCGTCAGCGGAAAAGCGGCGAAAAGGATGAAAATCAAGCAGGAGCAAAACAACCGGCAGCGTCACCACAATCGCCTTGGAAATCACCGCGCAGACAAACAAGAAAAGCGCGGAAAGAAACCAGGGGAATGATGTCTGACGACTGATGACTGATGACTGATGACTTGCATAGCGGGTGTAGGCAAGGACGCAGGCCAGGCCGAAAAACCCCGAAAGCACATCGCGCCGCTCACACGCCCAGGCCACCGATTCCACCCTCATGGGATGCAGAGAAAAACACAGCGCCGCCAGCATCGCGCCCCCGTTGGCGGATGAATTTGAATCCGGAGAGGAACCTGCCTGCCGGTTCAGGCGGCTGGCTATGAGAAAGACAAGGATGGCGTTGAAACCGTGAAGCAGAATCGCGGTGAAATGGAAGCCGGCCGGGTTGTTGCCCCAGAGAGCGTAATCGATGGCCAGGCTGAGCTGGCTCAACGGCGTGTAGGCGGCAACCTCCAGGGAAGTGAACATTTCGCTGACATGCGGCCAATCAAGGGACTGAATCCTCGGATTTTCACAAATGAAGATCGGGTCATCCCAGTTGACAAAATCATTTTCGAGCGCCGCATGAAACGCGGCGAACGTCAGGACGAAGACCAGCAGGCAACACCGGAAAATGGGATTGTTGCCGTTGAATTTCATGCGGCGCAAAGCGTGCAAAAAAAGGCAACCTATCTCGACCGGAAGCGTCCCACATTGCGGTTGTCGGCCCCGCCATCGCCCGGACCAAAGGTCTGGAGCGTTTCAATGGTCGGCTTCAGCGTGATCCGCAACGATTGTTTTTCCCCGCGGTGATTGTATCCCACGAGGAATCGCGAATAGAACTCGCGATCGGATGCCGGCAATCCCCCCAGTTCGATTTCCTGTCCGTTCTGAACAACCACCTCGGTGGTGAGCTTCTCAATGGCGGTGGTGAGCGTTTCGCGGTCAAGCACGTAGCTGAATTCGGGCGTCAACCGCACGCGAACGTTGTTGCCCATCACCCAGGGTTCCACCGCCATTTGCGCGCCGACGTTCTTCCAGCGCACCTCGCCGCCCCACACCCCCAGACGCAGACCGTAGCTCCACAACCAATCGGCGTAGGGGACCTCGGAGCCGATGTGCAGATGCGCCTTGCCTCCGCTGATCACCAGGAGTTCTTGTTGGATCAGGGATGTCCCGGAAATATGCGTCTGCTGGGCGTTGACCCGGACCGAATCATCGGCGGGAGCGCCCGGCGTTCGAACCACAACCGAGCCGACGCGCGCGCGCCCATCCACGCTTGCGCCGTCGAATTGAGCGTCATTGACCCCTTTGAAGGCGACCTGAATGCGCACGTGCTGGATGGGACCTTGCAGCTTGGCAAGCGCCTTGCGCAGGGCGTCGTGTTTTTCGGGGTAATCATAGAGAATCAGGCGGTTTTGAGCCTTTTGCGCCACCAGCTTGCCGTCCTCCGACACAATGGCGCCGGCGATTTTTTCCGCCAGATCGAAATCAATGAGGCCGAGCGGATAGATTTCGGCCTCCATTTTCGTGGCGGCATGAATCGAATCAGCGCTTGCCGCCAGGAATATCAACAGGATGAGAAATGACCGATGCACGTCTTGATGATAACCCATCGCCGCGCAAAAACCATGCCAAAAACCTACTTTGCTTCCGGCGGTTCGTCTTCCGGATCGGGTTCGTCCACATCGGGGTTCGAACTCGAAGAATCGCTCTCCGGTTCCGGCTCGGCGGCGCCGGCGTTCTCCTGCATCTCGTTCAACTTCTTGAGGACCTCGGTTGTGTCCTCGACCTCATCGAACACCGCGCGCGCCACGAAGATGGGCGCCTTGGCCTGGATCGCCAGGGCGAGACAATCGCTGGGGCGGGCGTCCACTTCGATGATTTTTTTTCCAAGCTCGTTTTCCTGTTTGAGGATGAGCCGCGCGAAATAGGTGCCGTTTTTCAGGTCGTTGATCACGATCCGTTGGACGGAGACGCCGAGGCCGTTGAAGATGTGGCCGACCATGTCGTGTGTGAGCGGGCGCTCCTTCGGAGTGCCCTGCATGAACATCGCAATGGCCTGTCCCACCGTGGTCTCGACGTAGATGATGAACGTCTTCACGTTGTTGCCGACAAAGACGGCGCAACCCCGATTGGTCGGGATCACTCCGAGCACCTGGATGGGAACCACGCCGTTTTTCATAACACAATGACAATAGCAGATTTCGGATGTTTTGCGCAAGATGAACTCGCAACGGATGGGTTCAAGAAGAAACACACGCGGTTATGGCTTGAAGCCGGAGATGGCTTTCAGCACACTCACTTGCCGCCATACGGGAAACCGATCTATTGAAATCACGGCGGCCTCTTCCCATGCCTTGGAACGACATCCCATCTCAACCGCTCGTGCGCGATCTGCTGGCAAGATCGTTGCGGCACGGACGCGTGCATCACGCCTACCTTTTTGTCGGCGAAGAATCCGAGACCGATCCGCTCGCGCTCGCTTTCGCGCAGGCGCTCAACTGCGACCGCAATGACGGCGATTTCTGCGGGACTTGCGCATCCTGTCGCGACATCGCCGCGGGCAGACACCCCGACGTTTTCACCGTGCGCGCCGAGTCGAAATCGCGGCGCATCCGCATCGCCCAGATGCGTGAACTCGAACGCGTCGTTCATCTGAAAGCCAGCCGAGCGCGGACAAAAGTCGGCGTGATCCACACGGCGGACCGCTTGCAGTCGGAAGCGCAAGACGCCTTCCTCAAGACCCTGGAGGAACCGCCGCCGCACACGGTTCTCCTCCTCGTCACCGAGGAACCCCAGCAGTTGAAGGAAACCATCCTCTCCCGCTGTTTGCGCGTTCCTTTTCGGCCCGGCGCCCGAAAGGAAAAAACCGGGGAGGAACGGCGCGTGGAGTCCTGGCTGGAGGCATTCGCGGCCCCGGTTGCCCCCTCCGAGTCCGTGTTCTTTCGAGCTTATGCGCTGGCGGGCAATTTGCAGGCCGCGCTCAAGCAGGCGCGCGAGGAAAAACTTCAGGAGGCGCATCAACTCCTCCAGGACCCTGTCTATGAACATCTCGAACCCGATCAGCGCGAGAACCTGAAGGAAGAAATGGATGCGCAGGCGCAGGCCGAATATCTTCGGCAACGCAGCCGCATCCTGAAGTTCCTTTTGGAATGGCACCATGCCCGCCAGGGAGGGGGGCGGTCTGTTGAAATTTTGGAGAAATTAGCCCGGCGCCTTGCGCGCAACGTCAATGAACCCCTTTCGTTGGAGATCGCCATGATCGGACTGGCGACGCATGCCGCAGCGGGCGTCGCGCCGGCTGCGGGTAAGTCTTGACCGGAGAAGCCGACTTTGGGAGAGATTGTTATCGAATGCAGGACGAATTACAGGAGGCATCGCGAAAAACGCCCGGCCAACGCGCCCGGATGAGCGAGGTCGAGCGGTTGCGCCATTCATGCGCCCACGTGATGGCGACCGCCATTGCCCGTCTTTGGCCCGACGCGCAGTTTGCAGCGGGGCCGCCCGTCGAAAACGGGTTTTATTATGACGTGGACCTGGCTCACCGCATCAGCCCTGCCGACTTTGAAAAAATCGAGGCGGAAATGCGCGCCGTCACCAAGGCGAACCAGCCGTTCGAGAGAATCGTTGTGACCCGCGCCGAGGCGCTCGAATACGCGCGCCGCGGACGCCTGGCGGCGCTGTCGGACCGCCCCGCGCCCAGCAGGTTCAAGCTCGACATTTTGGAGGGCATCCCCGATGGCGAGCCGATTTCATTCTTCCGCAACGGCGAGTTCATCGATCTCTGCGCGGGGCCGCACGTGATGCGCACCGGCAACGTCGGCGCCTTCAAGCTCACGCACGTCGCCAGCGCGTATTATAAGAACGACGAAAAAAATCCGCAGCTTCAGCGCATCTACGGCACGGCGTTCAAGAACAAGACCGAGATGGAGGCATGGTTCACGATGTTGGAGGAGGCCAAGAAACGCGACCACCGCAAGATCGGCGCGGAAATGGGATTGTTCGCGTTCGACCCGGATTACACTGGTCCCGGCCTGCCGCTCTGGCTGCCCAAGGGCGGCGCGATGATCGAGGAACTGGAAAAACTTGCCAGGGAAACCGAGTTCGCCGCCGGCTACGTTCGCGTGCGCACCCCGCACATTGCGCGGGAGAAAATGTATCTCACGAGCGGTCACCTCCCCTATTACGCCGAGAGCATGTTTCCGCCGATGGAACTGATCGAGCATGAGGATCAGGGAGCGCGTGCGCTCCACGACCCCGACGACAAGTTCGACCGGGTTTTGAAATCACTTCAATACGAACAGCACAGTCCGAAAGAAGTTGAAGAATTGGTTGGAAAAATCTTAGGTGCATCAGCCGAAGCAAAACATGCGGATGCCGATCGTTACTATCTCAAGGCCATGAACTGCCCGCATCACCACCGCATTTTTGCGGCGGAACCGCGCAGTTACCGCGATCTGCCCCTGCGGCTGGCCGAGCACGGGTGTTGCTATCGCTACGAACAATCGGGCGAACTCTTCGGCCTCATGCGCGTTCGTTCGCTCAACATGAACGATGCGCACATTTATTGCACGACGGAACAGTTCGCCGCCGAGTTCAACGCGGTGAACGAGATGTACCTCAAGTACTTCAAGATTTTCGGTCTGGAGAAATATCAGATGCGCTTCAGCACCAGCGCACCGGAGGGGATGGGCAAGAAATACGTGGATGAACCGGCATTATGGAAGCAAACCGAGGACATGGTGCGCGACGTCCTCAAGAACAGCGGCATCAATTTCGTGGAGGCGGCGAACGAGGCGGCGTTCTATGGCCCGAAGATTGATGTGCAGGTTTGGAGCGCCATCGGGCGCGAATTCTCCATCGCCACCAACCAGGTGGATTTTGCCGTGCCCAAACGCTTCGGCCTGGTCTATCGAGATCGCGACAACACCGAGAAAACGCCCCTTTGCATTCATCGGGCGCCGCTCGGGACGCACGAACGTTTCATCGGCTTTCTCATCGAGCATTACGCCGGCAATTTCCCGCTCTGGCTTGCGCCCGAGCAGGTCCGTGTCCTCACCATCGGCGACGATGCCGCTTTGGTGGATTACGCGAGAGGCATCGTCAACGAACTGCGCGCGAACATGGTCCGCGTGGAAACCGACTTTGGCGCCGACAAGATCAACGGCAAGGTGCAACGCGCCGAGCAGTCCAGGGTCCACACCATGCTGGTCATCGGCCCTCGCGACATGGCCGCCAACGCCGTCAGCGTCCGCGTCCACGGCAAGGGCAACCAGGGCGCCCGACCGCGAACACAGGCGGTAGCGGACATCCTCGCAGCGATCAAGGGACGGACGAACTAAACAACCGAAGCTCCAACGAAACATCACCGAACTGCTATGGCAAATCTTCAATCAATGCCTCAAATTGAGCTGCCAACCGGCAGATTGACCGAAATAGGCGGTCACTGGGATGTCGCCACAAGCGCCTTGCCAAAAGCTCAAGGCGAAAAGGTTGGTGACCTTTGTGATTTGGCAGTGGGTCGGAGCTTGGCGATCATGCTTGGCAACATTCCAGTTCTGCCTCCAACAAAATCCACAGCGCTCCTTCCCCCCAAGCCCGATTGCGTAGAAGTTGGCCCGACTCGAGTAATCGGGGGCATTCGTCCCCAAAACTTTGATGTCGCTTATCGTCCTGATGGTATTCGGTTCGCCTATGACAGCAAGACACTGAACACACGGCAGAGCCTCTCAAAAAATTACCAGAATATGATCAACGATCTGGGTACGGAGGCAGCAACGGTGCATACCCGCTTTCCGTCTGCCATCGTTGCGTTTATCGTAGCCGTGCCCGAACCGTGTCTTGGAACCCATAGGCAAAATCTAACGAGCGCGTTGACTCGACTATGTGGTCGCCGCGCAACCGGCGGAGATGTTCACAAAGCGGAAGTAATTTCACTGGTCGCTTGGAATCCGACAAGCGGATTAGTTGACAATGCGTGGCCGCCATCCGATTCCTACCTAAGAATTGAAAGTTTTTCCAAACAAGTTGAGGCATGTTATGCTGACAGATTTGCGGGCCTTCCGCCGCACAACGTAGATTAGAATGAAGAAGCGACGAAAAGAGAAGATCGGCAAGACGCCTTCGCAGAAAATTTGTCGCTACTCAGCGACTTCAAGGGCCGGCGGTTCGATCTTGGGAGAAGAGGAACAGCTTCAGTTATTGGACGAACCGCTCGCTTTGCCGCCTCCTGTCAACGGCGACAGCGCGCATCGGTATCGCAAGAACGGCGCGCGTGAAAAAGTGCTTGGCGCAGTTTACACCCCGCCACGAGTTGCCGCTGCACTGACTCGATGGGCAGTTCGTGTGCGCACAGATGTCGTCCTTGACCCGTCCTGTGGGGAAGGTGTCTTTCTTTCTGCTGCACGCACACGACTCGCCGATTTGGGCGCGCGCAAACCTCAATGCATCGGCGTTGATATTGACGCTGAGACCGCGGCTCTTGCCGGCGCGGTTGGCGCGGATTTCTTCGCTTGGGCGCGCACGTCACCGAAGTTGGACGTGATTGTTGGGAACCCGCCATTCATTCGCTCGCATCTTTTCCCTGAAGCCAGTCGTACGCTTGCATTTCCAGCACTGGAGCGACTCGGCTTGCATCCATCGCGTTTGATGAGCACCTGGGCGCCGTTTCTTGCGATTAGTTGCGGCTTGCTGACGCCTTCCGGACGGATCGCGATGGTCATCCCCGAGGAACTTCTGGCAGTGGGCTACGCCAAGGAGTTGCGCGAGTTCCTGTTGCGGAGCTTTCGTCGCGTCATCGTTTGCTTTCCGGATGCCAACATTTTTCCCGAAGTCCAGCAGGCGGTTGTTTTGCTTATGTGCGACAACCAACCCGGTGTTCCGGCAGGGCTGCTAACCATTGACTATTCTGATTTGGAGGAAGGAAATCACACCGCTTTGCAGTCGGCGCCTTTATGGAAATGGAACCAGAAGTGGAGTCACCTGTTTCTTTCTCCCTGTGAACGTCGTTGCCTCAATGACTGGTGGACTGTGTTAAATTGGCAACCGTTCAATGAATATGGCCGCGTCGAAGTCGGCATTGTGACTGGTGACAATGACTATTTCATTCTACGCCAGCGGGAAACCGAACGCTTTCCTCACCGGCATCTTGTGCCTATTATCACGAGCGCACGCGACCTTCGTGGCATCCAATTTGGGGCCGAAGACTTTCGACAAGTCGTATCGGAAGACCGACCTGCATTTCTCCTGAGCATTCACGAACCGCGTCAAATGCTGGGCGCCGCTGAACAAGAATACCTCAATATGGGTGAACGGCGGAAAGTGTCAACCCGCTATAAATGCCGCGTTCGCGAGCCATGGTATGCCGTGCCGAGCGTTTGGGAACCCAACGCCGTCCTGCTCCGTCAAGCAGGCGATATGTCGCGCGTGGTTCACCTAGCCAAGAAATGTGCGGCGACGGATACCATTCACCGTGTCACTTGGAATCAGCCCTCGTGCGGACGCCGCCATGCAGCCAGTTTCTTGAACACTTGGACGCTGCTCGCTTCTGAACTTACCGGACGCAGTTACGGCGGCGGGGTTCTTGAGCTGATGCCCGGCGAAGCAAATCAACTTCCACTGCCGGAGCCGGTCAAGGCATTGGATGAAATCTTCGATGCCGTTGACGAGCGTGTCAGGTCGCGGGATTTCTTCGCGGCGATTGAGACCGTTGACGGGGTGGTTTTACCGAAGCACATGATGCGACAAGAACGATCGGCGCTTCGGGAAATACTGGATAAGCTGATTCAACGCAGAAAGATGAAAAATTTGCGTGACAGTGTCCGGAAAGACTGATAGTATGGCGGACAAGATTCGAAATGCCCAACTTCAAAAACTCCCATTTCTGCTCGTGGTCGGCGCTCGCGAAGCGGCCGGTAGCCAGACGGTCGTGCGAATACACGACGGACGCAATGGGAGGTCTGTTCATGTGGATGCCTTTGTGAAGCGACTTTCATCTGAAATCCGGGCGCGCCAGTGACGAATGCAGCCTCCGCAATTCCATCGGTTCGTCGTCTGCTGCCCTGCGGTCACGGGACCTATCGGGACCCGCTCCACAAGCGCGCCTCCGGAAAAGCGGCGTTCGCCTCAATATTCCTTTGTCGCTGGAAAGCGGTCCCGTTGCGGTGATGTTGAAGACCGTAACCATTACTGAATGAACTTTCCAAAAAACCAGATACGCGTCAATCACCGCATCCGCGCCACCGAGGTGCGGGTCATCGCAGACGACGGCGCGCAGGTCGGCGTCATGTCGACCGGCAGCGCGCTCAAATTGGCTTCAGAACGGGGACTGGACCTTGTCGAGATTGCGCCCGAGGCCAGACCGCCGGTCTGTCGGATCGTCGATTTTGGGAAATTTCGCTATGAACAGGCCAAGAAACACAAGGGCGATCTTCATCATGTTCATGCCACCAAACTCAAGGAACTCAAGTTCCATGTGAACATCGGCCAGAATGATTACGACATCAAGCTGCGGCACGCCGCCGGTTTTTTACAGAAGGGCATGCGCGTCAAGGTCTCTCTTTATTTCCGGGGACGTGAAATGCAGCACCAGGAATTTGGATTACAATTGATCCAGCGCGTCATCCAGGACATGACGCCCTACGCCCATACCGACACCGCGCCCAGGCTGCTCGGGAAAAATCTTCACGTCATCCTCGTGCCTGGAAAAGCGAAACCGAAATCGCCCTCTGGCGAAGTTGTTCCTGCGACGCCGAACGCAGCGGTTGCCGTCGCTGAGCCGCCAAAACCTTTTGGCGCCACGATCAAGATTGACTTGAAACCGGCCGCTCAAGAGCCTAATTAGCTGGCATGGTTCAAAGTTCACGGTTTCCGCCTCAGGCGGATTCAACCCGCCAAGGCGGGAGTTTGAAGGTGAAAACTGCTGACCGTTGAGCCATGCCACAAATATGGAAAAAACGAATAAAGCCGTAAAGAAACGCTTCAAAATTTCCGGCACCGGAAAGGTCCTGCGCAACCGCGCCGGCCGTCGGCACCTGGCTGGAAGCAAGAAATCCAAGAAATGTCGCGCCGCGCGCCGATGGCAGGAGGCCGATACCACCGACACGCAACGCGTGATCAAAAATCTTCCCTTTAACCACTAAATACGCGCGACGGCCGCACGCCGTCTGCGCCCCAAAGAGGCCGAAGAAGTTCCGGCTGAAAACCGGACGCCTCCAGGAAAGGAACCACCATGCCTCGCGCAACCAATGCCGCCGCAAGTTGGCGGCGACGCAAACGCATCATCAAGGCCTCGAAAGGATACCGGGGCAATCGAAGCAAGCTCTACCGTTACGCAGCCCCCGCTCAGGACAAGGCGCGATACTGGGCGTATCGCGACCGCAAAACCAAGAAACGCAATTTCCGCTACCTCTGGAACACGCGCATCAACATCGCCTCACGGGCGATGGGCCTCACCTACAGCCGTTTCATCGAGGGAATGCGAAAATCCGGAGTCGCACTCGATCGGAAGGCGCTGGCGCACCTTGCCGAACACGAGCCGAAGGCGTTCGAGCAACTCGTCGCCCAGGCAAAAACCGCCTTGTCGAAGACCGCCGCGCCTGTCGCAACCGGGGGGCAAAGCGGCGCGTGAACCGCTTGCGGCGTCCGGTGAAGGAAAGGGAAAAAGCCGGGACGCCAATTGCATCCCGGACGCGGCGTTGAATCCCTTTGCCATGCCGACTCTCGAAGAACAACTCCTCGATGTGAAGATTCGTGCGCCGGAGGAATTCTCCGCCGCAGCGGATGCTGCGGCTCTTGAAAACGCGCGTGTGAAATACCTGGGGCGTCGCGGGATTTTGCCCGAGTTGATGAAACAGCTTGGCGCGACGCCGCCCGGCGACCGCGGCCGCCTCGGCAAGCTGGCCAACGAAGCCAAAGCCGCCGTTCAGATCGCTTTCGACGCCCGCCAGAAAGCCCTCGAATCCCACCAGACAAGCGCCGCCGAGGCGCTTTTCGACGCCACGCTGCCGGGCCGCCGTCGCGCCGTCGGCCGGCTTCATCCGCTGACCCAGACCATGGAACGCGTGGTCTCCATCTTTCAACAACTGGGATTCACCATCGCCGAAGGTCCCGAAATCGAGGACGAATGGCATTGCTTCGACGCTCTCAACACGCCCGCCGATCATCCGGCGCGCGATTTGCAGGACACGCTTTATCTCAAGGACGGCCGTCTTCTGCGAACCCAGACATCCACAGTTCAGATCCGGATCATGGAGACGCACCCGCCGCCCATCCGCATTGTCGCGCCGGGCCGCGTTTTTCGGCGCGACGAAGTGGATGCCACCCACAGCGCCTGCTTCACGCAAATCGAAGGGCTGTACGTCAACGAAAACGTTTCTGTGGCGGACCTCAAGGGGACGCTCGACTTTTTCTTCCGGGAACTGCTTGGGCCGGAAACGAAAACGCGGTTTCGTCCGCATTTCTTTCCCTACACAGAACCCAGTTTCGAGATTGATTTTTCAGCAGCTTCGCTGGGCATCAAAAACAAGGAATGGCTGGAGATCGCCGGCTGCGGCATGGTTGATCCCAACGTTTTCAAGTCGGTGGGATACGATCCCGAACGCTACACCGGTTTCGCCTTCGGCATGGGCGTGGAGCGGATCGCCATGATCCTGCACGGAATTGATGACATCCGGCTTTTTTATCAAAACGACCTGCGGTTTCTCCGGCAGTTCTGACTTTTCCCGGGTGATGCAGGGGATGGTCCCGCCTTGGCCATGCGCAGCAACCTAATCTGCGTTTCCACCACTTTCTGTTGAGAGCTTCAAACGATTGCAACCAACGGTGTGCGCAGACTGGTTTCGCGCCCCAATGTGAATTTTCACCGGTTCAATGAACGCCAACGAACAATCGAAATCCTGCGCAACCGGCATGGCGCAACGGGGAAACGGCGATATGATAATAATTGAACTGACACTTTTCTCAAAAATCGTTCAAGTCCGGTCATGGCCGCCGCTCGGTTATCGCTCCTCGCGAGTCAGAAGAATGCGGTCAATGAACAAGGCGTTGGGTTCCTTCGGATCACCATGCGGACAGGCAGGTCCCGTGAATTTCGCGGACACATGAAGGTCCCATTCCTGTAACGGGCGAACGGGATCGAACAAGGACCACAGATGTTCCTGGATGTTCCAAGGTTTGGTGATGAAGGTATGGGTCCATTCCGACAGCTTGAAACGGGGTCCGCGATAGAGGTGATACCCTTTGCCTGGAATGTCCTTGGCTCTGACCACACGACATACGCCGGGGTAATCTTCGTATTGTCCCGCCTGTTCCTTGCGCAGATAATCTTTCATGGCGCGGTCCAAATCTGGAGCAACCGTGACGCAATTCCAGATGCCGATGGGCAGGGGAAGTTCGTCGGCGCCCGTGTAACGCAACGCCAACCCCATGGACGCTTCGGCATCCGGTACAACGAGCGGAGACCGGCACCCGCCGGTGATCACCGGCGCCGTCAGATCAATCACGCGCTACGGCGGCATCGAGCGAATCGGTTCCGGCAACGGCGCGGATTCCGTTCCCTGCGAAAGCGTCTCCGTGTACTTGCGCGCAATCTCACGCATCGAAACGTAGGTCGTCACCCACCGCCCCTCCGCGTCCTGCGCGTAACGCGGCGGCTTCGTCTCAAAACACGGATGCCGTGATGACGCCAACGCGTTCAAAATCCGCTGCTTCAGCGCCGGAATCTTGAAGGGATAATCCGCCGGTTTCCCGCCGCGCCGCAGGTAATCGCTCACAATGTCAT
>JACQHZ010000434.1 GCA_016198745.1 Verrucomicrobiota bacterium | reverse complement strand
GAGCAAGCTCTGCGGGGGCTCTCCTCCTTCTTCCCGAACGTCACGATAACCGAGGGAAAACACCCTCTTTCCCTCGTTATCCGTGCAAAAAAACGCCCGCTTCTCCATCAATTTCCAAGTCGAGTCTCAAGATGCGCGGCGCGCGCCTCAAGCTCGCGGAACCCAAACCCGCCGGTTGCGCGCTCAAATTCGACAAGCCGTGGGAAGGCATCCATCCCTATTACATGAACATCGTGCAGGACGGTGGCAAGAGCATGATGTACTATCGCGGAGTGGAGTGCGAAAAACTCGGGGTGGTCGGCATGAAGGATGGTTACGACTGCGAGTGGACATGCTACGCGGAGAGCCGGGACGGCATCCACTGGGAACGCCCGGAACTCGGTCTTTACGAAATCATGGGCACAAAGAAGAACAACGTCGTGCTCGCCGGCGAACCGCCGTGGTCGAGCGATTTCATGGCCTTCCTCGACACCAAGCCGGGCGTGCCCGATGGCGAGCGGTTCAAGTCCACGTCGGGCATGGGATCGAACATGAACTGTTTCCGCAAGAAGTGGCTGCCGCTGGAGCGGAGCGGCATCCACTCGTTCGTGTCGCCCGATGGCATTCACTGGAAGAAGTTCCGCGCGGAACGCATCTACGACGACGCGACGCGCGTGTTCGATGGGATGAACCAGGCGTTCTGGTCTGAGCACGAGCAATGTTACGTCCTCTACTATCGCCAGCACACCGTGCGCGACACGCTCGAACTCGTGACCACGGACAAACATCGTCTGGAGTACGCGAAGACGGTTGCGCGGACCACGTCGCAAGATTTCGTCAATTGGAGCGGACGCCACATGCTCGACTGGGGCGGGCGCGCGCCGACCGACAAGGAGTGCATCTATTGCAACGGCCTGCGTCCGTACTTCCGCGCGCCGCACATCTACATCGGGCTGGCGACGCGCTTCATGCAGGGACGGGAGGCGTTGACGGAAGAACAGGTCGCGCCATTGGCGGATGCGCTCGTGAAGGACGGCTGGCAGGACCCACGGAAGTGGTTTGGCGACACGACGCCACAGAGCTGGCTGCGCAACGATTGTAATGACACCTGTATGATCACCTCGCGCGGCGGCGACAAAATCGACCGCACGTTCGGCGAAGCATTCGTGCGTCCCGGCATCGGTCACAACAACTGGACAAGCCGCACCAACTACACCACGCTCGGCGTCGTACAGACAAGCCCCGCGGAAATTTCGCTCTACGTACTCCGCAACTACGCGCAGGCCAATCCGTGGCTGGAGCGCATGACGATCCGCCTCGACGGGTTTGCATCGGTCAACGCGCCCTACGACGGTGGCGAGTTGCTCACCAAACCATTCAAGTTCAGCGGCAAGGAACTCGTCATCAATTATGCGACGGGTGCATCTGGCTTTGTGAAGGTCGAGATTCAGGAAGACAACCCGGCCCACGAATTGGCCGATCCCGAGCCGCCGGGGAGACCCATCCCCGGTTTCACCATCGAGGATTGCGATGAGATCATCGGCGACGAGATCGAGCATGTTGTGAAGTGGAAAGGGAATCCCGATCTGAGCCGCCGCATGGGCAAACCCATCCGACTGCGATTCGTGATGAAAGACGCCGATCTTTATTCCACTCGTTTCCGCTGATCGCCTTGATGTGGTCTCGATCCGTCCATGACAAGGATGCAATGAAAATATTCTCCTTGGAAAATCCGCCGCACACGGCATTCTCCTTTGCATGCTTTCACAGAAAGACGGACGCTGGTTGCAGGCGATTCTCTGCGCCGCATGGATCGCGGTTTTGATGTGCGGTTGCGGTTTGTCCGAAAAAATCAAGGCGCGAAAGCAGCAGGATGAAACCCGCCAGCGGATCAAAGCCAAATCGGACCAGATATGGGAGGAATCGTCGGCGAAACAGGCAAAGACCCGGGACCTGGGACCAGGGGGAGGAACGTTGCGCGTCGGTGACAAGGAGATTGTGTTGACGCAATTGTCCCTTCTCCTCGGTTCGGCAAAACCGGAAAATGCGGCGAACGAAACATCCGTGACCTCCGAGCTGAAAGGTTCCGCGGCCAATGGCGTTTCCTTCAGCATTCGAGGATTTCCGGTTGAAGCGGAGGCCGGGGCGCGTCAAATCGCCGGACAATCCATCAACCTTACGGCGGATACGGCGGCGAACACGGAAATCACATCCGCCGACGGCGCGAAATGGCGGCTGGTGGACGGCCTGATCCAATTCACACGCGTGGAACGCAACGCCGTTTTCCTCAGCGTCGAGGCCGTCGCCGCAAGCGCCGGCGATGAGAGTTCGGAAAAGCTCAAGGTCACCGGCGAGCTTCAAGCAAGAATCGGCGGAGCGTGGAAGCCGCCCGCCGCGCCGCCCGCGCCGCCAACAACCCCGCCTGTCCCATGAACCATCGGCGCCTTGGAAAAACAGGATTGAAAGTTTCGGAAATCTGCCTGGGCAACTGGCTCACGCACGGCGCGCAGATTGACGCCGCTGAGTCCGCGAAGATCGTTCGCGCCGCGTTCGATCTCGGCATCAACTTCTTCGACACGGCGGACGCTTACGCAAACGGGAAGGCCGAGGAGGTTCTTGGAAGAGCGATCGGCGGCCTGCGGCGTCAGGAGATCGTGGTGGCCACCAAGTGTTGGTGGTCGGTGCGCGGCAAGGGTCCCACGACCTTGGGACACAGCCGCAAGCACGTGATGGAGGCGATGGATGCAAGCCTGCGGCGGCTGAGACTGGATCACGTGGACCTCTATCAGCTTCACCGATACGACGAGACTGCGCCGCTGGAGGAGACCCTCGGCGCGCTCAACGACCTGGTCCATCAGGGCAAGACACACTACGTGGGGTGTTCGAATTACAATCCCAAACTGATGCGGGAAGCATTCGCCATCTGCAAACGTCATGATTGGGCCTGGTTTGTTTCCAACCAGCCCAATTACAGTCTGATGTGCCGGACGCCGGAACGCGGCCTCATTCAGGTCTGTGAAAAACAGGGGGTCGGCCTGATCGTTTATTGCCCTCAAGCCCAGGGGTTTCTCACGGGGAAATATCGTTCGTTGAAGGATGCGCGCAAGGGGACGCGCATCGGCGAAAGCGACCATCTGCGGAAACATTTTCTGACGGGAGCAAACTTCCGGCGAATCGATCGGCTTTGCGATATGGCGGCAAAAGCGAACTGCACACCCGGCCAATTGGCTTTGCGCTGGGTGCTGCGCAAGGAGGCCGTCAGCTCGGCCATCGTCGGCGCCCGCTCCGTCAGACAGGTCCGCGAAAGCGCGGCCGCGTCGGACATCAAGGTGTCCGAGGCGCAACTCAACCAACTCAGCCGGATTTTCCCGGCAACATGAATCCATGTCCCTCAAACCTGATCCCACGCCGGGAGACACCTCCTGGTTCACGCATGAACGTTTCGGACTCTTCATCCATTGGGGCAGCTATTCCGCCGCTGCCCGTCATGAATGGGTAAAGAATCACGAGAAAATTCCCGATGAAAAATACCGTCGGTACTTTGAGGTCTTCAATCCCGATCTTTACGATCCAAAGGCCTGGGCGCGCGCGGCGCG
>JACQHZ010000436.1 GCA_016198745.1 Verrucomicrobiota bacterium | reverse complement strand
GCCTGACAGTTGGCGCATTACGACCAAAATGTTGGTTCTAATTTGTGAGTAGCCGGGCAATAATAAACCTCGCGCTGTCGTTCGTCCATTGAAGCCCCTCCTGCCTTCAAACCGCACCGACGGCTGATCCCATTGTCTGCATCGTGACGGAATGCCTCATTCAGGTTGACAGCTATACGTTCTCTATTATATTCATATAAGGAATATTAGAGAATGAATATTTCACTGACTATCCAGCCCGTCGAAACCGTCGATCTTCAAATCGAACGGCACTTGCGCACTCAGATTCAGAAGGGCGAATTGGAGTCGGGCGCCCGTTTGCCGCCCACTGGCGAGTTGTCGCGTCAGTGGCATGTGGGCCGCACGACCATCAGCAAAGCCATGGCGCGTCTAACGGCCGAGGGGCTGATCGAACGCAAACCCAAACACGGAACCTTTGTGACATCCCGCACCGATAAAGCGGTGATCGGCGTGCTGATGGGAACGAGCTTGGGGGATGAAACGGCGCATTTTTTCCGGGCGGTGGTCAAAGCCATTCACCGGCAAATGAATGAACGAACTTGGACGTGCCGTGTGTACGATGGATTCACCCCGATTGAAGACATCGAACAGACCGTGGCTCATCTGCGTCAGCGATTGGCCAGCGACCTTCGGAACTATGCCTTCAAGGGGATCCTCGACCTTGGATCTCAGGCCAGGCGGCTGAAGGAATTGCGGATCGACACCAAGCTGCCCATGGCTTCCCTGTATGCCGAGGGGAGTCATTCCGATCTGGTGTTTGACATGTATCGGTTCGGACAGGAATCGGTCAATTTCCTGGCCGAGGCGGGGAGAAAACGGATGGTTTACCTGCGCGGTGACATCTCCAAGGAGGGGAAGGACCTGGAGGGAGTTCGGGATGCGGTGCGGCAAAGGAATCTGCCGACGCCCAGAATCGAACCGCTGTACGGCGTGGGCGGCTACGCCCTGGAGAAAGAAGCGTTTCAGAAGATATCGCATCTGTTTCAGGAATGGGATGCCCAGCAGAATCGCCACAACGCACCGGACGCCCTGATGGTCTCCGACGACATTGCGATGCGAGGGGTGGCGCTGGCCCTCGCGCGGCATGGAGTGGTCGTTCCTGAAAAACTGTTGGTGCTCACCCTCGCGAATGAAGGGGTGGATTTGCATTATGGAATCCCCGTCGTCCGGTACGAGTATTCCCCGGCGGAGATTGCTCGGGAACTGGTGGCGCTCTTGCTCAAACGGGTGTTGAAACAACCAGTCCCGCCGTTGCCGATCGCCATCCGGGGACGAATTCGAGTCGAGGATGAGGAAACGATTGCCACTCCCCCCTGAATGGAATGAGGCATCCCCTTCAATTTTCGGACCAGACCACGATGAAAACCAAATTGAAATGGGTCAGGATGTTGATCGGAGCAAGTTTGATGCTGACAGGTTGCGCATATCGGGCCGCCGGCGAAGAGAACGTTGGGCAACCAGCGAAGACGGAAGGGGCGCTGGCCGCGGCCTGCCAATTCCCGCGCGCCGTCGTCCCCTATGTGGGAGACCGACCGCCGACGATCGATGGCATGCTGAACAAAGACGAATACCAGCGATTTGCCGCCATCACCGGCATGGTGGCGTGGGGGGGACCCAGCGGTTTCCTGAAGACGATCGTGCCGAAGATCCAGCAGGTGGTTTGGTACCTGGGCTACGACGACAAGTACTTTTACATCGCCATGCACTCGCCGAATCCCCCCGGCATCTGGCCCCTGGCGCGCGGAAAGAAAAACGACGGCGGCGGAACCATCCTCTACGACGACCATGTGGAGATCCAAATCGCCAAGGACCGCGCCAGGGCGACGTTCGGCGGCGTCGGCTTTTACAAGATCATCGCCAATGCCAAGGGCTTTCGCGACGACGACTGGTATTACAACGGCACGCCTGGCACGGAAGGTGCCTGGTCCATCGGCGGCGAGGTGAAGTGTTCGGTGACCGCCGAACGCTGGGACATGGAGATCGCCATCGATATACGGGCGTTCAACGAGAAAAAATTGAATGGCAAAACCTGGGTGTTGCAACTCCTGCGGGCCGACGCGCCGGGCGGCGTCTATTTTGCCGGTTGGGTGGGCGACACCTGGCTGGCCTGGCCGAACTTCGGCGAAGTGACTTTCGACGCCAAGACGCCGGTCTTCCGTTTCCTGGAGACCGGCGAGCTGGCCAAGGGGGAGATGAATTTTGGTTTCGAGGTGGTCGGGCGCGAGGAGCGCGTCGTGCCGGTGCAGGTCAAGGTGCGGATCACCGACAGCACCGGCAAATCCGTGTACGACGAAAGCCAAAGCGCCTCCGTGTCCAACGACCAGGTCAAGTCCCTGGCCTTCGAGAAAAATGTGCCGCTCACTGATAAGGGGAACCGGATCGAGATTCTGGCCACGTATCCACGTGAGGATACGGAGGGAAACACGGTCCAGGCCGTGGCCTATCATTTCCAGGCGCCGATCATCAAACTGACCGACGAATTCTGGCAGACCCATATCGCCCCCTGGCTCAAGCAGCGGCCACAGGGCGATTTGGACTGGCAGTTTGCCTACTGGCCGAGCTACGGCGTGGCCAAAACCGCGTTGGACGTTGATTTCTTTGGCGTCAAAAAAGAGTTGGAGACCGCCGTTGCCTTTATCGTGAGCGTGGCGAAAAAGGGGGGTGATAAACCGCTGGTCACGCAGCGGGCCGAACTCAAGGACCGGGTTGGGAACATGATCTTGAAGGGGTTGGATTTGACGGATGGCGCTCACACCGCGAAGGTCGAAGTGATCGGCGCAGACGGGAGGACGGTGGTCGGATTGAGAACCATGGACTTCGTGCGTAAAAAGTACGCCTGGGATGGGAACCAACTTGGCGTTTCGAACCAGGTGATCCCGCCCTACACGCCCATTCAGGCTGACGCCGCCCAAAAGGAACTGAAGGTTTGGGGTCGGACCTACACCTTGGGCGATGACGGTCTTCTGCGGAAGATCAACGCCGGCGGCGGCCCCGGGCCGGAGGAAATCCTGCGTGCTCCCATGACCTGGAGTGCCACAGTCGAAGGCGTGTCTGCGCATGTGAGCGGGGCCGGTTTGGCGGTGCACCGCAATGAACCGGGGCGTGTCGAATTCGTGTCCGAGGGCCGGCTCGGAGGTTTGTCCTGCCATCTTGCCAGCTGCCTTGAATACGATGGGTGGTACCATGTTATGGTCACCCTCGATCCGTCCGGCAAGGACGTGAGCCTGGATGCGCTGACCTTGAACATTCCGCTGTGGAAAGGGGCCGACACGATCTACGTCCAGCGCGCCGGCGACGGGCGGCGCGGCAACTTGTTCGGGAACATCCCGGCCGACAACGGCCGGGTGTGGGACAGCTCGAAACTGCTGCCCTATCTCACGCAGGACTACAACTGGCAGAGTTTCGTTCCGGTGGTTTACTTGGGGAACGGCGATAAAGGGCTGTGGTGGTTCGCCGACGAGAACCGGGACTGGTCCATGTCCGACCGGAAAGCGGCGGTGGAAATCTTTCGCGTCACCGACGGTATTGACCTGAAAGTGAATTTTATCGCCGCGCCGGTGAAGGTCGCCAAGCCGCGCCGTCTTGAATTCGCATTCCTGGTTGATCCGGTGAAACGGATGCCGGACGAGCGCAAGTGGGCCTGGGGTCGGCTCGCCTATTCCCACAACACCTACGGCTACCGTTTTTACGGTGGTAGCGTGGATGGCTATGAGAATACCGACGAGGACCTGGAAGCCTTGAACCGCGTCTTCACCGACCCGAACTGGAAGCCGGACCCGAAGAAAACTTCCGCCAAAGATCCCTCCAATCTCACCCACATTAACCACTTCCGAAACACTCATTTCGACGCCGTGGCCAACCAGAAGCAAAAGCTGGTGCTTTACGGCTCGACCTGGATGACTGGCTTGGGGATGGAGGAATTCGACACGTTCGGCGGCGAATGGCTGGGCCGCACCAACTGGAAGCCCAGTCCGCAAACGGAGTTTACCGGCTGTTGGAACCTGCAGCAGAGCAAGGAATGGAAGACTGAACGCGATACCTCGTCGGTAGGGATGAACTTCATCCGTTCCCAGGAGGACTGTTTCATCTGGCACCATCAGCGCCTCCTCTCGAAGACGCCGGTCAACGGCACGTGGTGGGACAACGCCTCGATCGGGTTGCTGGAGGACTACGATCCGCAGACCGGCGAATTTTACCAGAGGTTCAACATTTTCGCCCGGCGCAGCCTGACCAAACGGCTTAACCAGATCGGCCATGAAATCGGCCGCGAGCCCTGGTGGATCAACAATATGCACGTGGACTGGTCGTGGTGCCAGATTGCCTGGCACGTGGAGAACGACTATTATACCCAGAACGCGGACGCGGTGATGCAGGAGCAACTGCCGGTGGAGCACTTCCGCGCGCTGTGCCGTCTGAAGCGCGGCATCATCCACCGGTTGTACAGCATCGGGCCGGAAGGGACCACCGAGCAGGTGCGCCGCCTGGGACGTTCGCTGGTGGGAATGTGCCTCCTGCACGATATTGGCTCCTATTGCGCGGGGGCCGACCGCTATTTTGCCAAGGCCACCCTCGACTTATTGGACGACAAGGTCGGCTTTTTCGACGGCGCAGAATATATCGGTTACTGGCGGAGCGGCGAGTTGGTCAGGCACCGCACGCCTGGAGTGTATATCAGCGTTTACCGCGGCAAGAACCGGGCCATGCTGGTGGCGTTGAATGAGCGGCGCGAGGACGTGGACGTGGCCTTCGATCTGGGACCGAACCTGCTGAACGGCCGGCCGGTGGCACGCATCTGTGATGCCGAGACCGGTTTCGAGTTCAAGCCGCAGTGGGACGCGATCCAGAAGCGCAGCGTGCTTGGCGAATTGAAGCCCGGATATTTCGGCCTGCCAGACCGCGGTGTGCGCTACATCGTGGTGGAATAGCAAATATCCAGAGGAAACTCACTATGCCTCCATCCTTATTAAATCTCAACCGCCTGCCAGATTGTGAGTCTTGGAGGGAAACCGCGCGACGGAAAGGGACGGCGTTTACTTTGATCGAGCTCTTGGTGGTGATCGCCATTATTGCGATTCTTTCCGCGTTGCTGCTGCCGGGGTTGAAGGCGGCGAGAGAAAAAGGACGGCAGATCGTATGTCTCAGTAACCTGCGGCAAACCGGCTTGGCCCTTCAAATGTACGTCACCGACAATAATGGATACATTCCAGTATTTGAGGCGGGAGGCTGGCCGAATCCCTACTGGAATCAACTGCTGATGCGATACATTGGAAATCGCGGCCGTCTATGGATCTGCCCATCGTCTCCGGAGATTCGTTACGCGTCCGACATGGACGCACAAACGGATGGTCTTTCGGCCGCCTATGCGAATTTTGCGTTCTGGTATCAGACCATCGGAATCAACGGTCAGGTGGATGCATTCTATACGACGCCGATCCCCCTCGCGAGTGTCCGCAATGCCTCCACACTCGTGTATGCGACCGACAGCACCGGTCGGATGGATCAGTACTACAGCCCCTCCAACCCCACCGGGGGGGCGTACGCGCAGTGGTATGTTTATCCGGACGCGGGAATGTCGTTCTACCCCAGGCATTCCAATGGAATGAACTGCCTGTTTGTTGATGGCCGGGTCGCGTGGTATTCCCGCGCGGAGGTGAAAAGCTGGTGCGACACCGGCTATACGGAATCCCCCGCTCATCTCCGGATCGAACAATGAACCGCCATCTCCGTTTCGGAAGGCGGCGCTATGACCAGATGCACTCGTCAACGTTATCTTGCGCGCGAAAGTTGGCCTTGTTCGCCGTGTATCTGGCCGGAGTCGCCGCCTTTTGTTCTGCGGATGCCAATCTGCTTCCTTCCATGCGATGGTGGGCGCCGCACACGGTCTCGGAGGGGACCCTTGGTCTCTGGCATTTTGACGGTACCAAGGCCGAGCGCTTTGCCGATGCCTCGGGGCGGGTGACGAGCACGGAAGCCGTCGGCAAGTTGGACTGGACCCAAGAGGGATGCTTTGGCTCCGCGTTGGCCATCAATGGGCAAACGGGTGCGTTGAAGGTTTTGCTCAAGAAACCGCTGCCGGGAACGACCCGCCTGTATGTGGACGCGTGGGTCTATTTGGAACGCTATCCAGAAACCGAAGGGTATCTGCTCTTCCACCCGTGGGTGTCGGGCAAGCAAAATGAATGGACGCTGCTGGTCAGGCGCGATGGCAGCCTGACCATGCGGTGGCTGAAACACTCGGCGGGGACGAACGCGGAACCGCTGATCGTGTCCACGGCGGCCAATGCGGTTCCGCTGAAAACCTGGACGTATCTCGCCGGCGGATTCCGCTGGGACAACAAGGCGCTCCTTTGCGTCAACGGAATCGAAAAAGGTTCCCGGCTCTTCCTCAATCAGGGGGGCGTCCTGGACGGTCTGCCTGCGGAAAAGGAGGCCGGCTCCGTATGGATCGGCAACAACGACGCCCTGACCAAGCCCTGGCCGGGCAGGATTGACGAACTGCGTCTCTCCGCGGACGTGGTCCAGGTTTTCCCGCGCCCGGACAACTCCTGGACGGACTCTCAGTGCAAGCGGCGCCTCACGCGGGGAAAACCCTACACGCCCGACGAATCCGAGACGCTGTTTTACGCCAGCTTTGACCAGGGTTTTGAGGCGGATCGGGCTGCGGGGGATGATCGCGCGATTACGTCCACCTTCCAGGAGTTTGCGGCGGCGTACAAAAAGCAGTTTCCCCAGCCCGGCGATGACGGAGATACCTCCGCCTGCACTGAGAACGCCCTTCAGCCCGGGGTGCGAGGCCGGGCCTTGCGATATGGCGTTTCTTTTCCGCAGAAAGACAACATCTCCCTCGTTGAAGGCGCCCTGGAATTTTGGTTTCAGCCCCTCAATTGGAGCAACGCGCAAACCTATCATGTGGGCATTGCCAGCGGTCCTTTCATGCTCTACGTGTTGAACACCGGTGTGCTCCAGCCCGGAGGGTTGCCGCTCGTGGTATGGTTCAACGATAAGACCTACCTTCCATTTGGCAGCTTCGTTTTCGCCCCCGAGGAATGGCATCATGTGATCGTGGCATGGAAGGGCGCAACAATGAAGCTCTACCTGGATGGTGAACCGGTCAACTGCGGCGGACCGGTGGGGGGAACCCTGGAACGGCTTGCCGCGGATTGGAGCGCCAATTCCTGGCCGCTCCAACTCGCCGGCTTCAACGCCTACGACGAGCTTTACATTTACAACCGCATGCTGACCGACGAGGAAGCGGCCAACTGCTACTGGCGGTACCGCGATCCTGCGAAGCTTAAACCGCTGCCCCAAGTGATCTGGCACACCGGCTATTTGCCCGGCTCCAGCGCGCTGACCGCCACGGTGGACGCCTCGCGCTGCCCGGCGGCGCAAAGTCTTCGCCATGAGATTCTCGATGCCAACGGCAAATTCATTTGGTGCGGCCAGGTCCAAACCTTCCCGGCGCCGGGCCGGGAATTGGTGGAGAAACTTCCTGCCCTGGCCGACGGATGCTATACCGTCCGGGGAAGTTTCCTGGATACAAAGGGGAAGATGCTCTCCCAGACTTCGCGCGCGTTCACGGTCAAGCATTTCCCCTGGGAGAACAATGACATCGGCAAGAAGCCCATCATCATTCCGCCGTACGTTCCCATCGCCGTCGAGGGACGCCATCTCAAACCGTGGGGACGCGACATCCTCCTCGGCGAGAACGGCCTGCCGGCCCAGGTGGAAATCCTGGGACGACAGCTACTCGCCGCACCCGTTCGATTGATCGCCGAGCAGGATGGCGCGGAGATCCCGCTGCGCGCAGGCAAAGTGACCTTGCGGAACATGGAAGGCCTCCGGGTAGTGAATACCGATGATTACACCAGGCCCCCCCTAACCGGCGCCATTCCGCCGTTGAAACTCGAGGCCTCCGACGGCTACCAAGTGGCCGTTTCCACCAAGGCGACCCTCGGCGCGCTGCGCGCGGATTTGAAAGGCCTTTTGGATATTGACGGCTGGTATCAGGTGAAGGTGACGCTTAGCCCGGACCGACCGACGGTCCTGGACAAATTGGATCTGATCTGTGATCTCACCCCGGACGCGGATACGCTCTACGCCCAAACGAGTGACCGTTCAGCGGATTCCAGCGGCTATGTGAATTCCTCGGGCGAGTTCGGCGAAATCAAAAGGACCCTTGGCGAAGTCTGGAACAGCAAATCCCTTCCCGCCAACGCACGTTGGAAATCCTTCGTTCCCCAGGTTTTCATCGGCACCGGCGAGCG
>JACQHZ010000435.1 GCA_016198745.1 Verrucomicrobiota bacterium | reverse complement strand
GGGTAGCCCAGCCCATCCAGCGGATGGGCTGCCTTCGGCGCATATTTCACACGGGAGTGTGAAATATGCGGGCTACGCCTCAACCCCGGACCGCCGGAGATTGCTTTTCATCATCGGCTGCTGCAAAATTAAGTGTGTAAAACGATGCAATCGACCTCGTCTCCCTTCTTTCCCGTGACCTATGTCCCGCCCGGAGCGGATCCGAACCAACTGGGCGACATCACCGTTATCGAGCATGACGGGATCATCCACCTGTTCCATCTCACGCTGCCCAATCACGATGTGGTGGGGCACGCGGTTTCAAGCGACGGTTTGAGATGGAAACCGGTTGAGCCGGCGATCCACACGGGCGGGGCGCGCGATTGCGACGGGGACATGATCTGGACCATGCACGTGATGCGGCATCCGTCGCACCGTCTGTTTCACATGTACTACACCGGATGTTCCCTCGCCGAGAGCGGCCAGGTGCAGCGTGTCGCGCTTGCCACCAGCGAGAATCTCTTTTCATGGAAAAAACACACCGCGAATCCGATCCTGGAATCCCGATCGCCCCACTACAACGAGAATCTCGGACGGGTTGGGTTCATCTCGTTTCGGGACCCGTTTGTATTCACCGATGCGAACGGCCTTTGGCATATTCTTGTCGTCGCTCGAACGGCGAAGGGGGCGCGATTTCGAAATGGTTGCGTCGCCCACGCAACGTCCCGCGACGGAATTCGATGGCAACTCCTGAAGCCGCTTTACGCTCCGAGCCAATTCGAGGACCTCGAAGTGCCCAGCCTCCTGCAACATGCAGGGCGGTACGCGCTCTTTTTTCATCACTTCTGTGTCGGGGATACCTTCTGTCGCGTGGCCGACTCGCTGGATGGTCCCTGGTTGCCGCCCCGGCGCGAATTATTGCTGCCCCGATGGAATGCCGTTTTCCGGTTTTGCGAATGGAATGGACGGACTCTTCTCTATCACTGGCTTCATTCGACCCCGGATTGGCCCCGACGGGGCGCGCGAGGAACCGGCTGCATGATCCTGCCGCCGCCCAAAGAGGTGGAGTGGGATCGCGACGGCGCGCCGATGTTGAAATCTTTTTCCGGATGGAAGGGTTGTCACAAGGGCCGTCCGCAAACGCTCCCGGCGGCAGGGTTCCTCCGGCATATCGAAGGGAGCAGGACCGCGTGGATCAAAATATCCGATGGCAGCGTGCGCGGGGAGACCGTGGGGCGGTCGTTGGCCGCGCATTCCGCATCATTCGACCACTTCATCGCCGAGTTCACGTTACGCGTTGAAAATGGACGGGCGGCGGGCCTTGTGTTTCGGGCGGATCCGGCGCTGGAGGTCGCGAATTTTCTTCGTCTGGATTTTGAAAGACGAATGGTGGAATTGCACCGCTGGAATCTCTATGACAGCTCGTTGCGACGCTACAAACTCGTTCAACCCACCTTGTTCCAATCGCTCCCCGCCGGGCTTCAGCGCAACGCGCCGCTCCGGGTCCGGGTGCTGGCCTGCGGCGAATACATCGAGGTTTGTCTCGACGACGTGGTGCATCTCTCGGCGGCGACCTATGCCGCAAAGGAGGGACGGTTCGCCTGGGTGACGGAGGATGCGGGCGCGACCTTCGGCAGTCTCACGGTCCAGCCGCTGACGCCTCCGAAACAGACGGGTTGACCCGCATTTCTCATTCGTCCGCCACAGGATCTGCCGCGGCGAATGAGAAATTCATGTTCACCATTTTCATACCACGTCTGCTTCTTTTTCCTGGCACCCGGCGCGTGGTCAGGGCGAAAGGCATCACCGATCGGGCATAATCTACCGCCAAAAAGTTGCTGGACCATTACAGCACCCCCGGCCCTCGTTTCGGCTTCCATTTTGCAACCAATAAGGTTAAGGTTGGAGGCATGGCATTGACCCCAAACGACGAGCAGATGCTCAAAGCCATTTATCAGCGTCTGGCGGACAGGCCGTTAAAGCCCGATGATGATCTCTACGAACCGATCTACACACGGCCAGAGGGTGAGGACCCTGTGGCCAAACTCAAGACACAATTGGAATGGGCCACCGTCGAAAGTCTCCAGATGTTTTCCGGCTTCCGGGGCACGGGCAAGACCACCGAGCTTTTCCGGTTGCGACGCGAGTTGGAAGCCAAAGGTCATCTGGTTCTTTATGCAGACGCTTTGGAGTATCTCAGCCCATCGGAGGAAATCGACATCACCACGATGCTCATGGGGGTCGCCGGTGCGTTCGGTGAACAACTGAGGCAGACAGCGGGCGCCAATGCCGTTGCGGAGAACTTCTGGCAGCGCATTGGCAATTACCTGACCAGAACCACGGTCGAAGTCATCGAGGTCTCGCCCAAGGTGGAAGTCAGCACGCCAGCCAAGGCGCTTGTCGGCGACTTGAAAGCGGGACTCGACTTGAAAGTCGCCCTCAAAACCGCCCCGACTTTTCGGCACAGGCTGCAGGACTTCCTGGCCAACCGCCTTGGCGAACTCAAGAAAGAGGTTAACGCGTTTGTCGAAGAAGGCGTCAAGGCCGTCCGCAAGGCAAAAAACAACCCCGACCTGACGGTCGTGTTTCTCTTCGATCAGTTCGAGCAAGTGCGCGGCTCGCGTTCCAACGAGCAGGCCGTCATCCGGAGCGTTGAACGTCTCTTTTCCAATCACCTCGAACTGCTCCGCCTCCCTTATGTCCACGTCATTTACACCGTGCCACCGTGGCTTCAGTTTGTGCTGCCGGGCGCCTTCGGCATCGAAACGCTCCCCTGCGTGCGGCTCTGGAACAACGATGCCAAGCGGACACGCTACGAGACAAGCTGGACCCATCTTCGGGAGGTCATCGTCAAGCGGTTTGGAACCGAAGGTTTTGAGCGCATCATTGGAAAGGGACCCGCCGGCCAAACCTTGGCGGATCGCCTTATCGCCATGAGCGGCGGTCATTTCCGCGATCTGCTGCGGCTCTTCCGCGAAACCATCGTGTTGATCCAGACCTGGCGCCCGTCGCTGCCGGTGGCATTCGAGGTGTTGGAGCGAGCCATTGTCAATGTGCGAAACGAGTATCTCCCCATCGCCACCGAAGACGCTCGCTGGCTGGCTGAGATCGAAAAACGCCGCGACCCCGCGCTTCCCAACGCTGCTCCGGAGAGCATCGGCCGACTCAGCCGCTTTCTCGACACGCATCTGGTCCTCTACCTCACCAATGGCGAGGACTGGTATGACATCCACCCGCTCATTCGCGACGAGGTGAACGACTTGGCCAAGCTTCCGCTGCCGAAGAAGGTGTGAGATGATTGCGACGGCTGACACGCCCTCCCAGGAATTCGTCCAACTTTATGGCCATGGCGCTTGGAAAGACTGGCAGCGGTTCTTGGCGCATTTTGATTTGGGCGAAGGGTTCTCCTTCCTCGTGCTGCTCCTCCCCGGCGCCGTTGGCGCGAACATCTGCCGCCGGCAACTCAGCGATCACCTCACCGCGAAAGGCAAACGCCTGGCCGAGTTGCCGTGCGACTGGCGCGAAGACGCACGCCGGCTGTCTGAACGGCTTTTCACTCTGGAACCGAGCAACGATCTCGGCGGCATCTGGCTCGGCACCGTAATCCCGAAGTCGGACCCGGAAATCCAGCAATGGCAGGATGCCTGGCGGCATGGCCTGGCATCGCTGAATCAGCAACGCAATCCCCTGTTGCGGCGCTTCCACTGCCCGCTGGTGCTCGTGGTCGCGCCCTGGCTGCATCCACTGCTACGCGAAGCGGCGCCAGATTTGTGGTCGCTACGGACAGCGGTCGTCGCCGTCACGCCGTCGCCGGAACCCCACCCGCCCGGTGAGGTGGTTCGGCGGGAATTGGTACCGTTTCATTTCGCGCTGGCGGAAGCCGCATCAGACCCCGACTACGCGTTGGAACAAGCCGAGCGCCTGCGGAACAAGTCAGGGTTGAAAGCGGCCCGGGCTCAACTGCTTCTCCGTGCCGGCAACGGCTTCTACGAGCGAGTGCGTTTCGATCCAGCCGAGAAGTGTTTTCGCGAAGCCGCCGCGATTCTTGCGGCGCTGGCACCCCAGTCTCCAAAATTCCAGGATAAGTGGGCTGGAGCACTTAACAATCTGGCCAACGTGTTAAGCACCTTGGGTCAGCGGGAAGAGGCGCTCGAAAAAGCACAGGAGGCGCTGCGGATTTACGAGCAACTGGCGAAGGCGCACCCCGACGCTTTCCTGCCGGGTCTGGCGATGTCTTGCGGCTCACGTGGTGCGGTTTTGCGAGACTTGGAGCGCCATGCCGAAGCCGCTGCTTCATTCGCCCAAGGAATTCGGGGCCTCGAACCACTTTTCCGAAGATCGCCCGCGGCCTTTGTCGGATTGATCGAGAGTCTTTGTCGAAATTATCTCAAGGCGATGGAAAAAGCCGCGCAGCATCCGGATATGGCTTTGTTGGCGCCCGTGCAGCAGGTTGTTGACAAACTGAAACAGGACAAACCGGAGGATGCAATGGACGCCGCATGACAGCCGCCGAATTCAAGAAGAAATGGTCGCGCTACACGGGCAAGGAATCCGCCGCCTACCAGGAGCACTTCAACGATCTCTGCCGCCTCCTCGGCCAACCCACGCCTGCCGAGGCGGATCCCACCGGCGCCGAGTCCTTCTGCTTCCAAAAACGCGTCGTCAAGGACGCTGAACTTTTCAACCTCAAAGAAGAAGGCGTGGAATACGACGCCCCGGACCTGTCCCCCCTCCGAGTGGGGGAAGAACGTGGATTCGCCGACGTTTGGAAGAAGGGTTGTTTCGCCTGGGAGTACAAAGGCAAAAAGAAAAATCTCGATGACGCCTACAAACAGCTTCTGCGCTACCGCGAGTCCCTGCTCAACCCACCGCTCCTGGTCGTCTGCGATTTCGAGCGTTACATCATCCGCACCAATTTCAATGGCACGGTCCAGGAAACGCACGAGTTCACCAACGCCAACCTGGATGAACCGCGCGTCCTCGGCATTCTCCGCGCGCTGTTCGCCAACCCGGATTATCTCAAGCCGGTTCGCAGCACCAGCGAGGTCACCGAAAAACTCGCCGCCCAGATCGCCGAAGTCGCCCGCTCGCTTCAAGGACGCGAGTGCGTGGAACTGCGCGACGCCCGGACCCGTGATGAGGTGCGCGTCGCGCAAAAACAAAACCTGCGCATCGCACGGTTCCTGAATCGGATCATCTTCTGTTTCTTCGCCGAGGACACCGGCCTGCTGCCCAAGGGGATTTTCTCGGAAATCACCAAGGCCAGCCTTGACGACGTGCGCTTCTTCTCCGAGCGTCTCGAGGAACTGTTTCGCGCCATGGCCTCCGGCGGCTCGTTCGGCGCGCACAAAATCCGGCACTTCAACGGCCATCTCTTAGAGGAAGCGACCGTCTTCGAGCTGACCCCGGACGAAATCCGGGCGCTGGCCGGGGCGTCCGAGGCCGACTGGCAATTCATCGAACCGAGCATCCTGGGCAAGCTCTTCGAGCGCGGCCTCGATCCCGACCAGCGCGCGCAACTGGGCGCGCACTACACCAGCCGTCAGGACATTGAAACACTGGTTGAACCCGTCCTCATGATGCCGTTGCGCCGCGAGTGGACGGAGATCAAGCGCGATATCCTGCCCCGTCTGGCCAAGGGCAAGGGAACTGCCGCCGACCGCGTTCGCCTCGCGAGCTTCCAGAATAAACTATCCGCTATCACGGTCCTCGATCCCGCGTGCGGCAGCGGCAATTTCCTCTACGTCTCGCTGCAGCTTCTCCTCAGCCTCGAAAAAGAAGTCATCGCGTTTGCCGCGCACTTGTCCCCCCTCAGACGGGGGGAACTCGGTTTCAAGCTCATGCCGCAGGTGGATGTTCATCAGCTCAAAGCCATCGAGATCAATCCGTATGCATTCGAGCTGGCGCAGGTCTCGGTTCAAATCGGTTACCTCCAGTGGATGCGGGACAACGGATTCCTGCTCGACCGCACGCCCATTCTGCAAACATTGGATGGGTTCGAAAACAAAGACGCCCTTCTCAATCAGACCTTCCGCAAAAAACCCGCCAGCCTCAAGGCCGCCCGCGCGGGCGAACACGCGGCGGACGACACCCTGAAAGTCTATACCGAACGCGCCTGGCCCGCATGCGACGTCATCGTGAGCAATCCGCCTTTTCTTGGTGGTGGAAAGCTTTGGGAAGCACTCGGTCGTGAGTACCAGCAAGAATTATGGAGGGTTTTTGAAGGCCGTCTTCCTGGATTTTCGGATTTTTGCTGCTATTGGTTTGAAAAAGCGCGGGAGCAAATTAAGGATGGAAAATGCAAACGCGCTGGCCTGCTGGCCACGCAGGGCATCCGGGGAGGAGCAAACCGTGAAGTCTTGAAACGAATCAAAGAAACAGGCGGCATCTTTTTTGCGGTGAGCGACCGCGACTGGATTCTTGATGGGGCAACTGTTCACGTCAGCATGATCGGCTTCGACAACGGTGAACAAAAGGATCGCATGCTGGATGGACGACAAGTCACTACAATCAATGCGAATCTAACGGCCCACTCCGACGTGACTCAAGCACAACTACTTTCTGAAAATGTTGGTCTTTCCATAATCGGCACAAAAAAGGCGGGTGCTTTTGATATTTCGGATGCCGTCGCTTTATTGTGGTTTAACCTACCCAATCCTCACGGTCTCCCCAATTCCGATGTGCTCCGACCTTGGGTTAACGGCAGTGCGCTTGTCCAACGAAGGCATTTTCAGTGGATCATTGATGGTGGCACTGACATGAAACTGGAGGAGTTTTCACTCTACGAACAACCCTATAAACATGTGCTGGCGCACGTCAAACCCGAGCGCGATAAGAGTAACGAACCGTCAATTGTTGCAAGATGGTGGTTGATGGCGCGTCCGAGACCCGAATTCCGATCAGCAATTGTTGGGCAACATCGCTATTTAGCTACTCCGCGAGTTTCCAAATATCGTATTTTTTTATGGGTGCCATCCATCTTTATTCCCGATGATGGCGTTTTCACTTTTGCGCGTTCCGATGACTGCTTTTTCGGCCTCCTTCATTCTCATTTTCATGAGGTTTGGTCACGCGCGCAAGGCACGCAGGTGCGCGAACGTGAAAGCGGATTTCGTTATACGCCCACAAGTTGCTTCGAGACGTTTCCCTTCCCGCAGCCGACGGCGGAACAGAAAGCCGCGATTGCCGCCGCCGCGAAGGAACTGAACGAATTGCGCGAACGCTGGCTCAACCCGCCCGAGTGGACAGCGGAAAAGATTCTCGAATTTCCCGGTTCCGTCAGCGGCCCTTGGGCGCCTTACATGGTTCCGCACTCGACGCTCGACACTCGACACTCGGCACTGAAGCTTGGAACCGTCCGCTATCCGCGCCTCGAACCGAAGGACGCCGAGTGCGCCAAAAAGCTCAAGGATCGCACCTTGACCAAACTCTACAACGAGCGTCCGACGTGGCTCGATCTTGCGCACAAGAAACTCGATGAAGCCGTCGCCGCCGCCTACGGCTGGCCCGCCGACCTTCCCGAAGACGAAATCCTCAAACGCCTCCTGGAGCTGAATCTCCAGCGCGCCGCCGCCGACCTGTCCCCCTTCCGAGAGGGGGAAGCGAAGCTGGAAAAGCCAAAACCGAAAAAATCCTCCCGCGCCAAGCACGAGGATGAGATGATTTGATCACCAATGGATGATAACTCCCATGCTCATTCGTTATCGACTCCACTATTCGGGTTATTGGGGTCACTTTAAGTCTTTTGAAAAAGAATAAGAAATGGATGCTCCTTCTAAAAGACCAACGTGATAATATCATCCACTACAAGTCAAAAGTCATCCTCTTTGAAACTAAGCCAGATATTTCGTTTGCGATATTAAATACTGCTGGCACTGAAAAAACGGTTAAAACTATAGATGGCGGGAGTCGTCTTGTGACGATTCCTGTATTTGGATATATCAACTCACAAATGTTATATCTGCATACATTTCTTCAGGTTGACCTGGTTAATGCAATTGACGGACATATAAAAAGGCAAGGGATGAGTGTTCAACATGTTGGTTCAGATCCCCGCATGACCTGTATGGGTATCACATTGTTCAAGGAAAAAAATAATATCACTTATCCAGAGCACATTCTATAGTGGTTGCTGGCACGTGTGGTCCAATTCATGGGCGATGAAGACCTGGGGTCAAGGCGCGGTTCGTGCATGCGTCCGTTTTTTTTCGGGCGGTCACGGACATCTTCCGTCGTTGCCCTCCTGCCGCGCCTGTTGGCCGGCTCCATTTCCGCCTCAGCCTTCCGTTTCCCACCAGCGGATGGTTTTGCGAATGACCGCGGCCGGTTTGGATTCCGTCAGGGATGGAGACGGGATGTTGCCGGTGCCAAGGGTCCCTTTCGCTTCGGCACAGAATTTTCCAAGAAAATCGAGCCGCGGTCACTTTTTCCCCAAGCCCGCTCCAAAATCAAAATTCCTATTCATTCGACCCTGTTGGCACGCGGAAATTTGGCCGATTCCCACGACCACGCGTTTTCAGCCGGTCAGGCGCCGGGGTGTTGGCTCACGGGCGCGTTTGATCCCAGCGGAAACGAGATTCGCTCGATGTGTTCAAACGGCCAACGTTCGGGCGGATTCGGAAAGACGGCGTTCGACAATGACATCCGCTCAGTTCCTTGCAAATCAACACGTTCTGACGGTGCTTTGAGGGCGCGCAACGCCCCGCTCAAAAAATGCGAGCAAACCGTCAGCATCAGATTATTGATCGCATCTTCCCTCGATGCGCCAGCGCCACAACAGTCCACCGTGTCGCACGTGGCTGTCCACCACCCGTCATTATGTGAGAGCAGGATGTTTACCTGGATATTCATTTTTAAGGTCCGACTTGTTGGGTTTGCAATTGCCGGAAATGGTGAGCAATCGTCATCCCACTATACCCTCCAAGAAAGTGGAAATTTTTCAAGTTGATTTGAACCGTTGAAACCAACTCGATCATCGCCCCTGGCAAGTAGCGGAAGGTTGGATCGGCGTCAATGTCAAACAATTCGATTGGCGACCGGAAACTTGACCGAGAAACCACCGTCGCCGCAAAGGACATTCGAAATCCCTTTTGCGCAATGGTCAACAGAAAGCGTTGGATTTGCTCTGGGCGTGCCTCCACCGCGTACATCAGAAGATGCTCAAATTGGTAGGGCAAAGGCCTTTTGGATGAGAGTGAAGCGAAAAGCGTTCGGTTTGGCTTGTTCTGGATGTCTTCAATGAGAATGGGCACATCGTAGAATTTCTGTGCCATTCTGGAGCCAATGGCTCCGTGGGACTTCAAACGCGATTGTGAGAGCTTTTGGACCGCCTCGGCGGTCGAGCCGAAATTCTGCTTCAGGGCGCTTGGTGCATGTTCGCCAATCCAGTGGGACACCTGGCTGAAGACCACGTCTTTCGACATAAGGGTTGTCATCTCCGCCACCGTTCCGAAACCGAACAGGCAATGTCGAATTTCGCAAACCTCAACGCCGGTGATGGAAACGCTTTCTTGGTGTTGAGCGATGGCTGAATGGACATCTTCGATGCTCGCCGCATTGTTGTTGAACAGCGGCACCAAAGCGAGATCGCATTTCCCGGCGGCAACGAGCCGCACCACCTCCGGAAGCGGCAAGGTCGGAACGTGATCCGCGTCCGGGTATTTCTGGGCGGCGAGTTCATGGCTAAACGTCCCCTCCGGCCCAACGTAGGCAACCTTCACGCTTTCACTATGCGAAATACAAGCGCGCCAGTCGAGTGAATTTCATGGCCGGGGACAGGCCGCGTTTTGTGGAGGCAGTTCCATTTTCAGGGGCGGTCACGGACCTCCGCCGCCGCCTTCCGTCTGCGCGCGTTGTCCGTCTCCATTCCCGCCCTCAATCTTCCGTTCCCCACCATCGGACGGTTTGGTGGGTGAACTCCGCCAACTTGATTTCGAGGCCAAGCCATGCCAATTTTCTTGAGTTTCGCCGATTCGTGTTGGCATGACGGCCACGATGGATGATATAAAGGCCATGTAACGAACATGAGCACATCTGAACCCGATCCCCTTCCGTTGCAGAAGTTTGAAGAATTGCGGGCCGAATGGAAACGAGGCACGCTTGGGGAATCAGATCTGGATGCGATTTGCATGCACCCCGCCTATCAGCAGATTATTGGCATGGGTGAACATGCGTTGCCCTTTATTTGCCGTGAAATGAATGAACATTCAGGGGATTGGTTTTGGGCGCTCAAGGCGATCACGGGAGACGATCCAGTTCTGGAGGAGGATCGGGGTCAAGTCAAACGGATGGCGGAGGTTTGGCTGAGTTGGGCGAAAGATCATGGATTTGATTGAAGAATTCGCCGTAATTCTCGAGCTTCCAAACCTTGGTGTGCCAGGTTCTGGTTCTTTCAGGAAGACCAGTGATCGGACACCGGCATACAACTGCATCGCGTGGGCGGCCGGCGAAACCCATCGTCGTTGGTGGCCGGACCAGATGAAAACGGGATACTGGCCCAAGGGAATTCCACGAGAATCCACTTTGGCGGCGTTTGTTCAGGCTTTCGGGACCTTGGGTTATGAACCGTGTGACAAGCCGAAATTGGAAGCCGGTTTTGAAAAGGTGGCCATTTATGTTGGCGAAGGAGACAAACCAAAGCATGCCGCTCGCCAGTTGCCCAACGGAAGATGGGCCAGCAAACTTGGCGACGAGATAGATATCGAACACGATCTGAATGGGGTTGAGGGAACCATATATGGGAAGGCCGTGAGATTCCTGAAAAGAAAGAACGAGGTTTTCGGATAGCAGGTGGCCGGGGTCAGGCCGCGTTTTCGGGGGTCACGCCGTATTCCTGATACAGATAATTGTTCTCCCACGCAACCACCTTGGGGGGGTAAACTGGATGATCTTGTCCCCCGCGAGAACGCTGATTTCCTCCCTGCAGAGGGCGCGTTTGATAAGAGATGGCAACTTGGCGCGTGCTTCGTTGATCGTCAGCGTTTTCATTTCAGGTCAGGATCGCCTCGCTCACCACCCAAATCAAGACGCAGATTGTGACTTCGTCATCAACCGCGCGGCGCGGCGCTTTGCCCTGCGGTCGCAACCCATCACCGTTGGATTGCGGCGTCGGCGATGACCTGCAGGATCGCTTCCCAACATGGCGTTTCGTCGAGACGGGACCGGAGGGTTTCGTCGAAACGCGAGAGGTCCAGGGCGCGCGCGCACTCGACGCACCGCTCGGCGCATTCACCGGTTCGCGACGGGTCTTCCAGCACGATCCCTTGAACCCATTCGGCAGCGCCGTTCGCGCGGGTGGTGATCACCGGAAGCCCGCACGCGGCCGCTTCCAGGGTTGCGTTCGAGCACGGATCGTAAATCGTGGGAAGAATAAAGGCGTCGGAGGCGTGATAGACATCAAGCGATGACGCGCCTTCCGGAACAAATCGCAGGCGCGAATGAAAACCGATGCGTTCGGCCAACCGCGCGTAACGCGCGCGGTTGCCTTTCCCAAGGGCGATAAGCCAGACGTTTTCCTTCATCCGCGCCGCGATCCGGATGGCCCAAAGCAGTCCTTTGCGCTCGAAGCCCGATCCCACAAAACACCAGGCCACGGCATCATGAGGAACGCCGAGTCGCCTGCGGATTTCATGGCGGTGGTTGGCGTCGGCGCACGGCGCAAAAACGTTCAAATCCACACCGGGATGGATGACCTGAATCCGATCTTCCGGAAAAGCAAATCGCTCCAGGATTTCGTTTTTGACCATTGAAGAATTGGCGATCACCCGGTTGGTTGCTCCGGATGTGAACACCTGTCTTTCCAGTTCCAGGACGGCGCGGTGCCGCCGGTTCCAGGCGGCCCACAGGCGCGCCAGTCCGGATTGGTATCGTTTGCGCCGTTCCAGCCAGCAAACGTGCAACCCATCGCCGGCGCGGAACACGTGTTGACGGGACGTGCGCTCCAGGCTGAAGATCAAGCCGTCGCCGCGCGAAACGACCTGACGCGCGCATTGCCGCGAGTAAGCGGCCGGTCCATTGCTTTGGATGCGTTCCGTCCGGTAAACGCCGTCGGACGACTCCGGCCATTGTTCCGCCGCGATCCACACCTCGCGCCCCCGCTGGCACAGCATGGTCGCGAGTCGCTGGGTAAAGCGTTCCGCGCCGCCCGCCTCCGTGTATCTTCGTCGCAAAAGCCAGATTTTTTTCATGGAACAGGTCCCATCATCATCACCTGAATCTTTCACCGGGGTGTGGCTTGAGGCGCGACTCGTTGTCGTCGTCAAGATCGTTCGGCGGCGCGATGCAGGTGCGATCAAACGACCGGAATACGTTGCGTATCGGGAAGGAAAGCATCTTCAGACTTCACGCGGCGCGCCTGTCGCCGCAATGGATTCCGCCGTATTCCGGCCCCTGCTTTCGTCGGGAAAAGCGGCGGCGTATGCGTTGAAAGCCAGCAGCGGAAAATAAGCGCGGTAATAATGATACCGCAGATAAAAGACCTTGGGAAAACCGGTGCCGGTCCATTCCTCCTCGCGAAACGCGCCGTCCGTCTGTTGCCGTGACAGCAACCATTCGATGCCGCGGCGCACCGAGCGGCTGCGGGATTCGCCTGCGGCGATCAATCCCAGCACGGCCCAGGATGTTTGGGAAGCGGTGCTGGGACCTTTGCCTTTGAGCGAAGGATCGGAATAGGAATCGAGCGTCTCGCCCCATCCGCCGTCCTCGTTTTGAACGCTCTTGAGCCAGCGCACCGCGCGCTGCACATAAGACTGGTTCAGGTCCTCGCCGATTTGCGCGAGTCCGACCAGGACCTGCCAGGTGCCGTAAATGTAGTTGCATCCCCATCGGCCAAACCATGAACCGTCCTCGCACTGGTCGCGTTTGATGAACTCGATCCCGTGATGCGCCTCCGGCATGTCGGCGGTGTAACCGAACTCGCCGAGACATTCCAGAACGCGTCCCGTGATGTCGGACGTGGGCGGATCGATCATGGCGTTGTGATCAGCGAAGGGCACCTGGGTGTAGAG
>JACQHZ010000451.1 GCA_016198745.1 Verrucomicrobiota bacterium | reverse complement strand
TCCAGAGGGGAATTGGCCACCCAGAGGGTGGCCAAAACACGCGGGACGCGTGTGCTCCCCTCGCAAAAAATTCTTAAACTCAATTTTCGGAACTCCATCATCTTCCCCTCTGAAATGGGGTGAAAAACACGCTTTTTTCAAACTTATGGGACGTCTCTGACAATTTTAGCAAGTTAAGGTGCCAACGAAGCTTTGCGTTGTTCTGTCGAAGGTGTCCAATAATCCACCCCTAAAAAATCTCTGCCGTGGCTGGACCCGCCCGCAAAATGTGTATAATGATGAGTCCAGGGGCGGGGCAGTCCCATGATGATTGCAACGCGCCGTCCGACGCTTTCATGGCCATGCCAACGAGGGCTATCGAGGCTGGTCGAGAAAGTTGGGGACGAACAGTCCGGGGTCCAAGATCACGGCGTTTTTCAGGCGGATGGACTCGCCCCCAACTCCCATAAACGACGACTTGAAGGCGTCCAATTCGGCCGCAACCGACAACTCCTCATTTTCCTTCAAGGAAGACAACCGGTCTTGAAACTCTGGCGCCAAGCTGGATTGGACATCCCAGTTTAACAAAAGACCGCCGCCGCGAAAGACCACCAGCTTCTCCTCCTTGTTGATGCGGCCGACTTTTCCTGTGTACCGGATCGTTTTCCCTTTGTAACGGTTGTTGAAGGCATTGGATGCGCTTCCCTCACCGATGCAATCGTGCACCATTTTCTTGGGATCAAGAACGGGAATCGCGTCGAGCACGCGTTTGAAAGATTCTCGCGCCTGGCCAAGCAACTCGGTTGCGCGGGGGTCGTTGGGCCGGAGCGCAAGCGCCTTTTGGGCGGCGCCCAGCGCTTGGCGATATCGCGTTTGGTTTGCAAAAGATTCCGCCTCTCGAATTGCGGCCTGATAACGCGCTTCCACTTCCGCATCCCGCACTTTCCGATCGCGCAAATCCTTCTCAGCAGTTTCCGCCGCCTGTTTCAGCGCCACCGCTTTTCGATCTCCCGGCCGCGCGGCCAGCGATTCCTCCACGCTCTGGAGCGCCGCGGCGTATTGTTTCTCATTCAGGAATTTTTCCGCGCGGGTCAGCATGGTCTGATACTCTTGGTCTTTTCGTGCGGCATGGATGACGGATTGAAGCTTGAGAAGCTCCGCATCGCCCGGTTCTGACTCAAGCGCCACCGTCACCACGGCTTGCGCCTCCGCCCATTGCTTCGCCTGGGTCAACGCTCGAACGCGCTCGATTGCTTCCTGACGCCGCGTTTCCCTGGTCGCGGTGTCAATGGTTGACTGAAGCCGCCGCGCCTCGGCGGCGTCCGGCTTCAGCCGAAGAACTTCGCCGACCGCCGCCTGAGCGTCCGTCCACCTCCTGGCCTGCGCCAGTGATTGAACGCGCTCCATTCCCTCGCGAAACGCAATCTCACGCCCGGCGCGTTCCCGGCACTCGCGCGCTTTCGAATCAGACGGCTTGATCCGGAGCGCCTCCTCCGCTGCGCGTTTCGCCGGCTCCCACTCCTTGGCGTCCGCATGCCGTTGGAACCGCGCGAGGGCTTCTTGGCACGCCGCATCCAGGCACGCGTTGATTTGTTCCGCGATCTTGAGACACGCCGCGTCTTCCTCTTTCGACGGGCTGGGCAGAGTGCGCGCTTTTTCAATGGCGCGCCACGTATCTTCCCAGCGTCCTTGTTCAACGCGCGCGTTGCCCAACATCAACCAGGCGGCCTTCGATTTCGGGCGGAGCGAGACCTGCTTCTCGAAAGCGTCCGCTGCCTTTTGCAGATCGTTTTGTTTCATGTACGCGAGGCCCAACTCCGCCCAGCCCGCGCCGCCGCCGTCTTGCTCCGTCGCCCTTTGATACGCCTCAATCGCCTTCCCAATGTTTTCCTGATCCAGATAGGCATCCCCAAGCTCCAGCCAGCCGTCCGCCGCGGACGGGTCCTGTTGCAGCGCGCGTCCCAGCGCCTCAATGGCGGCCGGATGCTTGCCGGTGCGATGATACGCGACGCCCAGGAATCTCCATGCCGCCGCGTTTCGCGAATCGGAAGCAACCGCCTTTTCGAGGTGAACAACGGCCTGCTCCCACTCCTGACGGTTGCAACAGTCGCGCCCCATGGCCAACGACTTTTCGACAAACTCCTTCCGGGAAATCTGGTGATGCCGATAAATCCAGAAGCCAATCAGCACAACCGCGAGCGCGGCAACGACCACTGCGGCTTGTCGCCGCCATCGGGCCGTTTTGATCACCGCTTCCACCGCCGCTTTTTGTTCCGCGAATTGCCGGATTTTCGCATCGAAATTCGCCTGCAACCGTTCGCGCAACTGCCCTTTCAACTCCGAAATCCTTGCGCGATCTTTCTCGAAGAATTCTTCGCACTCGCGGACTTGTTGTTGAAGCGCCTGGTGGCCGCGCGCGAGCACTCCCCCGCGCCGGTGCGCATCCAAGGCCTCTTGCAATCGCGTGACGAGCGCCGACCACCATTTCGCGCAATCGTCAATGAGCGACAACTGCTTGGACAGTTCCGCGCTCATCGCGGACAGGTCCACATCGCGAAACGGGCGCAGTTTTTCCAGGTCGGTTTGCGCTGAAAACGGATTCTCCGCTTCCAAATGGCGGGCGACGGCATCGAGTATCTTGCGCGCATCATGGTGGAACTCAGCAAGCTGTTGCAATCGCTGCGTCAAAGTTGCAGCGCGGGTTGCAAGTCCTTTCACTGTTTCGCCGTCCTTTTGGAGAAGGCCGCTGAGTTGCCGGCGCAGCGTTGCGATTTCCAGTTGTTCCCGTTGACAGATTTCGAGGACATCCTCCGCGAGTTCGCCGGTCTCGCGAAGATAATCGGGGTGGGACGCGCGCAAGTCGGTTCCCAGGGCTTGGATTTCCGACGGCAACTGCGGCAAGGATTTCCGGGCTTGCGTCAATCGGTCGGCGTCCAGCGACCGTTCGGCGGGCGATCCAAACGTCTTTTCCAGCGTTTCGAGCTGCGCGACTTTCTGTTGGAATTGTTCATGCGTCCGGCGAACCGATGCAGTCAACCGGTCGAACTCTTCCGCCATGAAAGCAAGCGGGTTCTCGGGGACCAGTTTGCGCGCCGCCGCCTCGGCGACGCTCGCGGGGACGTCGTGTTCGAGCACGGCGAGCGTTTGCAAATCAGGCATCTCCGCCTGGGGGCTTTTGTGATGGACGAGCCACCGGACGCGCGCCTGGAGCAACGCTGCCTTTCTAGTGAGGAGGAGGTTCACGGTATCTATTCAGGTGGATAGGCTGAAGGCTGTAGGCTGAAGGGAATTCAGGCTGAAGACCCTGATTATCACGATTCACGGATCGAAGCGGTAAACGCCACGAATTCCATCGTGGTTTGCGCGAGCAGCGCCCGCCATTGCGCCAGCTCCGCCTGACCGGATGGATCGGCGTCCGGCAGCGGCGGCATACCCGGCGGCAAAACGGCCAGCGGCATCGCGCCCGGAAGCACCGCAGGAATCGGCGGCATGCCGGCCGGTAAAATGGCGGACGGCGTCGCGCCGGGAGTTGCCACAGGCAACGGCGGCATGCCCGGCGGCAACGCGGACGGCGCCACCGCATCCGGAATCGCCGGAGGAATCGGCGGCATGCTCTTGGGAAGAGCCGATGCCGGGACCTGCGAGGCGATTGCCGGAATTGGTGGGGGCGTACCGTTCATTGCTCTTGTTGCACGGATGTTGGTCGCGGGAACAGTGGTTTGTTGGTCAAGCCGCGGCTTGCGAATGAAGAAGTAGATCGGCAATACCAAGATCAGCATCCCTAAGTTCACATGCGAAGCTTACTCTTCGCTTTCGGTCAATTTAGCGAGTGACCTCATATTGGAAAAGTGCCATTTCGACCCCCTCTTGATCAGGCCGACCTCGCCACGGACGGTCCTCGTGAGAGCCACTGTCTCGAAGGCGTAGATGTACCACTTTTCACCATTGATTTTACGACTATATCTGTTCGTGATTTCGTAGGTTTCGTGAAGCTTGAGCGTCCCATCGTACGAATGCTCTTGATTGAACCTCCAGTTGATCGCCTTCTCGATGTCGCTGGGAGGCGGGCCTGCCAGTGAAAACAGGGCGCGACCACTGGCACCGCGCGATACCATGATGACGCTCAGAACGAAAAACATTACGGTGAGGAGACCACGCGTGTAGATCTCCCCGTCACGGCGTCGCACATAAAGATACCGTGGAAATGCTATTATCCAGAAGAAGATTACTCCAAAGAACCATGCCAATGGCGAGGCATGCTTGATCCCTGACTGGCTCTTGTCTTGTCCGAAGCCCAACTGACTTGCCTCGATTGCCACCAATATGGCGGTCAACAGCACCGTTGCCGCGCTTACACCCGCAAGGAGGGACATCGAGTCAACGTAGAACAACGCCATGATCGCGGAGAGTGCGGGGATGAGGACCATGACGATGCCAAGCGCCTCGCTCCTTGGCGCAGGGATTGCGATTGCTGCGGATATTTCTGACGCTTGCGCGAATGGCCTGGTGGGCTGCGGTGGAATGTGCGCGATGGGCGGCATGCCCGCGGGCATGGTTTCTGGAGCCGCCGGCAAGCCAAGCACGGTCGAAATGGGCGTCCAATTGATAAGCCCCGCGTGCCAGCAGAGGTCCGTGGGCATGCAGTCCCCGGAACGAATCTTCTCCGCCACCTGCTCATGCGTGAAGGGGCCGATCGGTTGCCCGTTTCTCGAAACGTAGATTTGCATGGTTATATCTTTGCTTGACGGTTCACAAATTGTTGGGGTTGCTATTCATAGCGCGTGCAGGAACGACACGAAAAAGGTGATCATCCAGCAAACCGCGTAGCCGTATCCGCTTCCCACAACCTGAACTCGCTTAAACAGATAAACAGGGATGAGCCATGCGGACCCCAGAGATTCGGTCTTGAAACCAAGCGCTCTGAGCTTCTTTTCGTCGGCGGATAGCATCAAACAGTTAATGACGATGATGATCGCTGTGGCAAACCATGTGGAAAGCCCCATACTCAAAAATATGGCGTCCAGGATGAGACCGCTCAGCGGCACAAATGCGGCAACCCAGGCGATGGAATGATCGACAGGCGCGATGGTGGAAATCAACGGTTGTGAAACGAGCATTTCTGGCTGTGGAGCGGTGAAAGCAGCGGGAAAGTGAGCGATCGGAGGCATCGTGGTTGGAAGCGGCGGCATGCCGGCTGGAAGAACGCCAGCCAGCTCGCCTAGCGGCGTCCAGTTGGCACGCCCCTCATGCCAACACAGATCATTGGCCGAAAACATGCCGGCGTGAAGGCTTTGTCGAACCTGTTCATCGGTGAATGGACCGAACACTTCCCCGTTCTTGGATACGTAGATGTTCATTTTGGCCGGTTTCTGTATAAGATGGTGTGCGGCGATCGAGTCGCCCAGTTAGAAATCGTTGACATCCGTGGCGAGGATCAGATTGCTCATGTCCAACGGGACTTTCTGGATTACCATCTGAATCTGCCCGTCGCTGCACACATAATACCAGTAGGTGATATCACCGATGCTTTGCGTGGATGCGGGCGGTCCCATGAGCGCCTTGAAATCATCCGCTTTCAGAGCTCGAAGCTGGCCCGTGACGAATTCAGGGCAGGCTCGCCTGAGTTTCTCTTTCCATTGGCTTCGGGTTATCAAAGTCGCGCCAGACTGAGTGGCTCCTGGGTTGCCCTGGTTTTTCTCCGAAACCCAAGGGGCGATGATCGCAGCAATGACGACGAGGATTGTGATGATGATTACGGTGGCAAGGCACCCCACCACGCCGGGATGAGCGTTTTGCGGCGCTTGCGGAGAGGGGATCGTCGGGCGAGAGGCTGGCAACAACATGGCGGGCATGCGCATCGGGAGCGGAGCCGGCAATGGCACACTTGCCGAACACAAGGTCCCGAGCGGCGCCCATGCCGCCAGTCCCTCATGCCACGCGAGATGCGAGGGTGAGAATTGCCCGCTTGCCATCAGGGCATTTGCCTGTTCATGCGAGAACGGGCCGAATCTCTGCCCATCTTTTGCAATGTAAATCTGCAACGGCTTGCCGGGTTGCGGTGGAACTTGCGCGATGGGCGGTGCGTCCGCGGGCGCTGTTGCGGCAACCGCCGGTGAAGCGAGCACGATCGAAATCGGCGTCCACGTCGCCTGACCATCCTGCTGGCAGTGGTCGGTCGGCGCGAGCTTGCCGGAGGCCAGGGCCTGCTGAACCTGTTGGCGCGTAAACGGGCCGATGCGTTTATCGTTCTTGAGAACCCAGAAGCTCATGCGCAGGGTCGGTGATGAAGATTAGACAATCCACTGAGGCGTGGCCGCTTCTCGCGGCGTCAGAGTTGTCCAGGACTCATGCATTTCAAATTTCGGGTGCATCCCCCACGGCGGATTCTGTCGGGTGTTTCGCCAGCGGGTTGCATGCGGAAAAAAGGGTTGGGCATTCACTCGAGTTCCAGATGTATGTGAAGAATATTCAGCAGACCGGTGGTTCCAACCCTTTCGCCTTCAAGAACCGCCACTTTCGCCCATAGATCTCCCCCGCCTTCGCCGAATCTGCCGGCGTTGGTTGATCTTGGCCGCGTCTTGACGAGTTCGTGAAGACTGCTTTCTGATGAGAAATACTCGATCATGCGAACCCTTGTGCCATTCTGAATGACGAAGTGTTGTCCCTGCCGCCCCAATGTCTCCAACATTTGTTCCGACCACTTCGCGGAACGCTGACGCGACTCTTCGGAGAATTGTGCGTTCTCTTCCGGTGTCCCATTGAGAAGAATGGAACGTCCTCGTTCCGTGAACGAGCGATTTTGCACCAACCACTCCCGCATGGAGGCGAACATGCTCCGAACAGATTCCTCATCTGAAAACAAGCCAACTTTGCCGCTGGGTGATGAAAACTTCACGATAGAGCCGACCGGAGGCGTTGGATAAGAGGCCGTCTCTGAGGTGTCGGCCTTCTCGGACGACCCACGCCACAAGATCGAGATGATCCCGACCATCATCATTATGCCGACCGCGATGGCGCACCCTCCCACTGCCATGTTACTGCCCTTTCGCAGTTCACGTTTGCCGGCCGGGAAGGGAATTGGGCGGCGAGGTTCGTTTGGGGGCGCGACGACCGTATGCACGGGAAGCGGCGTCGGCGACGGCGGGTTTGCCAAACACAACGTCCCGAGCGGCGCCCATGCCGCCAGTCCCTCATGCCACGCGAGATGCGAGGGTGAGAATTGCCCGCTTGCCATCAGAGCCTTTGCCTGTTCCGGCGAGAACGGGCCGAACCTCTGCCCATCTTTTGCAATGTAAATCTGCGACAGCTTGCCGGCTTGCGGTGGAACTGCCGCGAGGGGCGGCATGCCCACGGGCGTTGTTGCTGAAACCACAGATGAGGCGAGCGCGGTCGAAATTGGCGTCCACGTCGCCTGACCATCCTGCTGGCAAAGGTCGGTCGGCGCAAGTTTGCCGGCGGCCACCGCCTGCTGAACCTGCTCGCGCGTCAACGGCCCGATGCGTTTATCGTTCTTGAGAACCCAAAAGCTCATGCGCGGGGTCTTTTCGCCGATTTGCCTGGTTCAGACGCAGGACAAGAGTTGACGGCGGTGCGCCAAGCACACAGCCCGCAGGGCCGTGCGCTGGCGCTGTCCCAAACCGGGTCAAGCCTTCGTCGCTTTGCGGCTTGGCTGATCAAGCGCTTCTGGCATGAACCGAATTTCGACTTCTGGTTCCAGAAGCCCTCCAAAGTCCTTCTCAAAGCGGCGATGGATTTCTTTGTCGGTGAGAATCATCAACTTCTTTTGGGCAGCAACTTTTTCGAGGCGAAAACAGTCCCCCAAAATCCGCCATTGCTGTGTCGTCGTATAGGCGGCTTCTGTCGTAAACCCGTAGCCCTTAACTTCGGCTACGATGGCTTGATCCTCAGACACGCAATCGAACTCATGCGTGTAACACGCGCCCGTGGATGCCTTGATAATCGTCAGCTTTCGCCTAACGAAAGGCAGTTTGAATTCGTCGGTAAGTATTTTGCGAACATTTTGCTCAATTTCTGGCATGTGAATCTCCTGTGTGTGGTTGGTTGGGTTGTGATGATTGATTTGAGTTTTAGCCTGGTCGCCAGGTGACTTCGCGGGCGTCGTTCTCCGCGCCCTGGGCCAGGAGGGTTTTTGCCGTTTCACGATCACCTTTCGCCGCGGCCAGGAGCAGGTCCGGATTGCGGGCTGGTCCGGTGAAGGCGGCCAGCGTCAGCAAGGCCGCTGTGCG
>JACQHZ010000450.1 GCA_016198745.1 Verrucomicrobiota bacterium | reverse complement strand
CCGCTGAGCGGGACAGGGAGGAACGCAGAGGAGAACCAATGGAACTCCCACGCGATTCATGAATCGCGTGAGAGTTCCGAATGTGGTCTCATCCCTCCGTGACCTCCGTGTCCTCTGTGGTTAAGCCTTCCGTTGCATTGGTTGCGGCTATGCCGCGCTGTGCTCAGAACGGGTGACATGAAATTTTGCAAGATCATGCGCAGGATGACAGCCTGGCTGCTCCCGGGATTCCTGTCCCTTGCGGGAATCCACACGGACGCGCGCGCGGAATTGTTGTCGTTGGACCCCGCCACCGGCGCGGGCGAGATGCGTTTCAAAATCTCGCCCGCAAGAACAGGACAACTTGCGCTTCTGGAAATCCTGGACGCAAAATCGGGGCATTGTGTGAAAACACTTCACGCCGGGCCAATGTCGTCACCCGGCGCATTCACTCTGAACAAGGGCAGACGTCTTCCCCCGGGACCGTATCGCGCGCGTTATCGCGAGGGGATTGATTTGGTTTTCGACAGCGAGTTGCTGCTGCCTGGCAACGAGAAATGGATCAACCCGGCGGATCTCGCCATCACATCCGCCGCGATCTTCGTGCTGGATCCGGGAATTCCGCCCGATCCAAAGTCAAAAAAACAACCGTCCAAGGAGGCGGGAAATGAGGCGCCCGCTGAGCCGGGTGAGCCGGGACAGACTTACCTCTACAAGTTTCTCAGGGATGGAAAGCCGGACGTATCCTTCGGTGATCGCGGACGGCTGACGTTGGCCGAAAAACCCTCGCGCATTCATTCCGTGGTGGTGGATGAAACAGGATTGATCTATGCGCCCGGCGGCGGTCATTTTGCCAGGGTGCTCGCCCCGAATGGCGACGCGCTGGGGCAGACCGTCGGCGGGTGGGACAACCAGCCTTACGGGCCGAAGTGCACGCCGTGGGTCAATTCCCTCGCGCTCGGTCCCAACCGGCGAATTTACGTCGCCTGCACGAGCTATGCCACCATCAAGGTTTATGACCGGACGAAGGACAAGTTTGACGGCATTCTTTACTCGCTGAGCAATCCGAATCTTCCGCATGCCGGCCTGATGGACCGCTGTCTCGCCGCTGACGGCCGCGGCGCGATTTACATGACCACGCGCGACGGCCAGGTCCTGAAGATCGTGGATGACGGGAAATCCCTTGCGAAAGCCTGCAAGTCCAAGGTGAAAGACGCCCTGCTGATGCCCGTGGGACCGTCCGCCGGCGGCGATCTTGTCTGGATCGCCGATCACGGGCCGGGACGGGGGCCGTTTTGGGACAGCGGCGGCGGCGGCGAGGTCCTTTGTCTGTGGGACAACGGTGAAACGCTCATCCTCGTCGAACGATTCGGATTGCCCGGAACGGCGCGGGACAAGGCGCATTTCTTGAACCCGTCATCTGTCGCCCAGACGCAGGATCATCTCGAATTGTGGGTGGCCGAAGACGGTTTGCCCAACAAGGAAGGGCCGCCCGGCAACGCGCGCGTGCGCAAGTTCCGCATTGCCGCCGCGCAGACGGAAGAGGTCCCTTTCGAGTGGCAAGGCGCGCCGTGAGTCTTTCGTGGTACCATGTTCAAGAATCATGCGTTTTCAGGCGGCGTTTTTGAAAGTTCATCCAGAAGTTGCTGGCGTCTTGTTTCCAACCCCAACTGCACCGAGGCGTCGGAGAGAAACCGCACATACGACAGGAACTCGATGCGCTCGGCAATGCTCAGGTTCGGTTGCGGCCTTTTCCATTCGGCAGACAACAACCGGCTCAGGAATTCGTTGTAGCTCAAATCAAAACATGAAAACAACACGTCGGCCTCCGTCAACAGAAGGCATTGTACCGCCAAAAGCCGGCGATCGTTCATGGGCGGAAGGATGCGCGCGATTTGATAGGCTTGGCGCGCCGGCGGAACACCGGCCCGGAAGTCCGTCGCCAGGATCATCCGCTCGATCCGCTGAATGACCGGCGGTTCCAGACCCGCATTCGCAAGGATGGGACGCGCGATCTCAATCGAATGCCTTTCCCGTTCGTAATCGCGCTGGTTCGTCTCGCCCGTGTGGCCGAGATCGTGCGCTGCCGCGGCGATGACCAACTCGGCGACGCGATAGACGGGCAATTTCTCCCGCCGACCGAGGATGTAGGCGGCGACAATCACCTCCAACGTATGCTGGCGGTTGTGATAATCGGGTTGTTCGGCGGCGTCTTCGGCTTTCAGACTGGCGAGGACGCCCGCCATGGCAAGGGTTCCATCTTGCGGCAGGCCAAGCTTGTTCATCAGCAGGGGCACCACCACCGAGGGCTGCGCGCCGCTGAGACGAAGGAATTTCATTTCCTCTGCCAACACCTCCAACAGCGGACGTCCCTCCACCGGTTCCCCCGATTGCGCTGCGCCACGAACGCCGCGCAAATCTTTGACCATGGAGTCCAGGTCCATGAGACAACTTGCCGTCAACTTGTTTTGGCGGCGTGAATCCGGGGTGGAAGGGTTTTGCTCGTTACTCATGGATCGTCATACCCATTGTTGTATAGCTCGACATCGGCCACCTGGCAATAACCGATTCGTAACGGCTCCGGTGGTTCATTTGGATCCGAATCAAGGGGGCGGATCAATCTTGTGTTGACGGGGAGAATCTGTTCAGATTCGCGGCCATGTCGAAGCGGCGTCAGCCCAACTTGCTTCTGGTCTGGACGGATCAACAGCGGGCGGACACGTTGGCGTGTTATGGCAATGACCAAGTGATTGCGCCAAACCTGGACCGTTTGGCGTCGCGCAGTTTTGTATTTCGCGACGCATACTGCGTGCAACCCGTCTGTACCCCGTCGCGCGGATCAATCCTGACCGGGTTATGGCCGCGCCAGCACGGCGCTTCTGGAAACGACCTGCCCCTCCGCGCCGAAGCCATGACGATTGCCGAATGGGTCGGCCACGAGTACCGCCGCGCCTACTACGGCAAATGGCACCTGGGGGACGAGATCGTACCGCAGCATGGTTTCACGGAATGGGCGGCCATCGAAGACGCGATTTATCGCCCGTACTACTCGAAACCGGCCTGCCTCGAACAATTCAGTCCGTACCATCACTTTCTCGTTCGCAGCGGCTACCCGCCGGATGCGCGGGCGGCAGACGGTGCGCGATGCTTTTCACGCGAGTTCAGCGCAGCGCTCGCGCCGCCATTCACCAAGGCACACTTCCTCGGACGTGCGGCAGCCCGTTTCCTCCGCGAACACGATGGGTCGCGTCCGTTCCTGCTGAGTGTCAATTTCCTGGAGCCGCACTCACCGTTTTTCGGCCCGTACAATGACCGATACGATCCCGACCTGCTTTCCGTGGGGCCCGCCTTTGCCAGATCGCCGCCTGACAGCGCCTCGGTGCGACACCGGGCCCTTTCAGCGTTGTACCGACGCGACGGCTTCGGGTTGCCCTTGAGAACCGAGCGGGATTGGCGGCGACTTCGCGCGAACTACTACGGGCTGGTCACCTTGGTGGATGACGCGGTGGGCATGATCCTCGACGCGCTCGGTCAATCGGGCATGGCGGATCAAACGATCGTCGTGTTCACTTCCGACCACGGGGAGATGATGGGCGACCACGCGTTGATCACCAAGGGCGTGTGTTACGAGGAGGCGGTCCGGATACCATGTTTGATCCATGTGCCCTGGTTGGGCGATCATTCCCAACTCATCCACGGCCGGGTCAGCCAGATTGATCTGCTGCCGACGTTGCTCGATCTGATGGGGCAACCGGTCCCGAAATGCCTGTCCGGCGTCAGCCGCGTCGGGGTGCTGGAGGGCCGACAAACGCTCGACCAGAACGATGTGTTCTTCCTCTGGCAGGGCCGGGAATACCGGTGTCCGCCCGATCTCGACGGTTTCACTCGCGAAGAACTGGAATCCGTCGGCAACGCGTCGTGGCGCTCCATTGTCAGCGCCGACGGGTGGAAGCTGAATTTGTGCGCAGCCGACCGGTGCGAGTTGTACGACCTGACGGCCGATCCGCATGAAACGCGAAATCGGTTCGAGGATCGGTCCCAGCAAAACCGCGTGCGGGATCTGGCTGCGCGCATCCGCCAATGGCAGCGCCAGGTCGGCGACCAATGCCCGTTGCCGCCCGTTTGATATTGATGCGCGCCACATTCCGCAGCAACCGGTGCGCGCCGAGCACCGTCAGGGATTTCCATCAGTTCTTGTCTTCGTGGCCTTTCCGAAATAGACGGTTGACGAACCGGAGAGCAACTACTAGCATATTATTATGAAAGAGGAAAAAGGCGCACCAAACGCTAATTCATTAGCAATTAATGTGAGGACGATGAACCCGGTGATTCTGCGACGGACAATTGCAAACCATGTGCGGGCGTGCCGACTGCGGTTGCGTTGGAGTCAAGAGGAATTGGCTGAGCGAGCAGGGATCAAACTGGCGACCTACCGGTATTTTGAACAAACCGCTCGTATCTCTTTGGATCGGCTCTGTTGCATTGCTGCTGCCCTGGGCAGAACCAGCGATTTGCAGCGGATTTTTGAACCGCTGCCGGTCACGTCCTTGAAGGAGCTTCCCGATGATGAAGGCGCCAAACTCCCACAACGAGGAAAGACGCAAAAGTGAAGCTCAAGGTCTTTTATCGGGGGCAGTTGGTGGGGATGCTTGCCGACGATCCAACCCGGTTGGATCATATTTTGTTTGAATATGACGGGGGCTGGATCGCGGGTGGATTGGAGCTTTCGCCCTTTCGTCTGCCGCTCCAACCGCACGTCCAGGAGAACCACAATCCCATTTTCTACAACCTACCTGGATTGTTCTACGACAGCCTGCCGGATGCTTGGGGAATGAGCACGTTGGAGCGTTATTTCATGACGCAGGGCAAGTTGCCCCAGGAAATCCCGACCCTGGCAAAACTGGCCTATATTGGCCAGCGAGGCATGGGAGCGTTGACCTACCAGCCCGCAATGGAGATCAAGGATGATGCCGCGATCATGGATGCTTTGAATTTGGCAAAAATGGATCGCGAGGCACACAAGATTCTGGTGGGTTCCGGTAAGACCATCCTGCCGGAATTGGCGGCGGCCAGCTCCGCAGGAGGCGCCCGGCCCAAGGTGGTGATGGCGATGCGCGGCAAAGAAATTGTCCATGGGACAGTCACGATTCCCGATGGGTTCACCGGTTGGCTGGTGAAACTCGCCGCGCTCAAGCGGGGGACCGCCGACACCGGCCAGTATGGGAGGCTGGAGTATGCCTATTCGCTTATGGCAGAGGAGGCCGGGATCACCATGCCAGAGACGCAGCTTTTGAACGTATCGATTCATGGCCGGAAAGTTGGTTTGTTTGCCGCAAAACGGTTTGATCGCATTCCCGGCATCGGTGAAAAACAGCGCCGTCACATTCAAACGCTGGCAGCACTGCAACACATGGATTTCACCGCTCCGCTCGACGTTTCCGAATTGCTCAACACTACATGGGAAATCACCAAGGATATTCGCCAGGTGAGAGAGGCGTTTCGACGGGTGGTTTTCAACGTGGCATCCTGCAACTGCGACGATCACGCCAAGAATTTCTCATTTCTCATGGATGAACAAGGGCGTTGGACCCTAACCCCGGCATACGACTTGACGTACAGTCTGGGACAAGGCCACCGGGCCGTTCACGCCATGCGTGTTAACGGAACGGCCACGCCAGGCCGCGCCGACCTCATGGCTGCGGCCAGTGAGTGTTCACTCGGAAACGGCGCAGAAATCCTGGATCAAGTCCATGAGGCCGTCGCCCAATGGCCAATGCACGCGAAGAAAGCGGGTGTGACTTCCGAACGGGCCAAGGAAATTGGGCGGCGAATCTGGGAGAATGGCCTGCGACAGGTGGAAGGACGCCGCCAGAAGGTCTCAAAGCCATGTTGGCGGCACAGTGCCCGGTGACGTTGCAAATCTGCCCCCACCCGGCGGGCGATGCGCGCCACATTCCGCAGCAACCGGTGCGCGCCGAGCACCGTCAGGGATTTCCATCAGTTCTTGGAATGGGGATGTGGTTTGGTGAAAGCACGGGTTGTGGCGGAAAACGTCACGCCTTCAAAAATACGGCATGGTTCAGTCGCGGGTACACTTTTCACACCGGTTGCTGATGTCCAGCGCCTTTTAGGAGCGCCTTCGCGGAAGGAGGCAAAAAAGGAGTGAAGATTGCCAAAAAGGGGAGAGCCATCTCTTACATAAACTTCTAACCTAGCAAACATGTTATCTTCGTTATCTCGAAATTACGAAGCTATAAACCATATTCACCCTGTCCTTACGGGGCGCCGCAATACAACGCGGAAGCCAAAGTCATGCAGAAATGCACCCTGTGTGTTCACCGCGTCACGAAAGGGCTTTTGCCCGCCTGTGTCACCACCTGCATCGCAAAAACTCGGTTCTTCGGTGAGGTCAACGAGCTTTCCAAGGTCATTCGGCAAAAACGCGCCAAGACGGTTTCCATCACGGTTTCCGACACCGGCCCCAGCGGGATTTACACGAACCGGTAAAAACAAGGTAATTACTCAGGTTCAGCGGTTCAACGATTCAACGGTTTGAAAAGCATGAAGAACCTGTCCCCGCGAAAGCGGGAAGTGGGGACTGGATGAGTCTTCGACCGCATGCACCCGCTTGCGCGGGAATGACGGGTAAACCTGAGTAGTTACGCATTTTGAATATATGAAATACGCAACGCCCGTGGAAAAGCCAACCGTGAACCGTGCCTGCCACCCTCCGGATGGGTGGAACCGTGAACCCCCGCTTTTGCGGGGGGCAGGCTCTGAGCAGTTACGGAAATTGCATCTTGCTTATCCTGTTCAGAACTCGTATGTTTAGAAACTCCTAAACTGTCTAAACTACTATGAAAGAAACCGATGAGCGGATTTTTCAACTCCATGCCGAGGTCTGCAAGTGCATGGCCAACCCGACCCGCCTGAAGGCGCTGGCCGCGCTCCAGGACGGCGAGAAGTCGGTCAATGAGCTGGCCGCGGCCCTGGGTTTGAGCAAGAGCAACCTCTCCCAGCACCTCGCCGTGCTGCGGCATCGGCGCATCGTGGCCACACGGCGCGCGGGGCTGCAGGTGTTCTATCGCTGCGCGAATCCCAAGATGCTCAAGGCGTGCGGGCTGTTGCGCGAGGTGTTGATGGAGCAGCTTGCCGAGGGAGGTGAATTGATGAAGGCGGCGAAGAGATAAGCCTATGAGCCTGGTTCAAGGTTCACGGTTCAGGGGTTCACGGTTGAATGAATTCAAACTGAAAAGCGGCAAACGTTGAACCGTGAACCGTGAACCTAAGTAGTTACCATGAAACTTGGCATCATTCTGTCACAAACCGAACCCGAAACCGTGTTCAATGTGCTGCGGTTGGCGAATTACAGCCTGAAACAGGGCGATGAAGTGAAAATCTTCCTCGTCGGCAAAGGCGTGGAACTCGACCAAATCCACGACGCGAAATTCAACGTGCGCGAGCAGGCCCAAGCCGTGCTGGCCGCCGGCGGGCGGTTCCTGGCCTGCGGCACGTGTCTCAAGTTGCGCGAGTCGGCCGGCTCGGAACTGTGTCCGCTTTCCACGCTCAAAGACCTCTACGAGATCGTTCGGGATTCGGACCGGCTCGTAACATTTTGATCCCATGAATGTGCGCGAACGACTGGTCAATTTCTCGGTGCGGTTTCCAAAGACCGTGCTGGCCGCGGCGCTGGCTTTGACGGCCTGCTTCGCCTGGCAACTGCCCCGGGCGCGCATTGACACCGACCCGAAGCACATGCTGCCGGACACTTCGGCGG
>JACQHZ010000038.1 GCA_016198745.1 Verrucomicrobiota bacterium | reverse complement strand
TCACGCGGGCCTTGTGCAGCCTCTGTCATCCTCCTTGAGTGCATGGGTCAATCGTTTAGTGTGTTGACCGGAATGTGTCAAGCGCGAAAATCAATTTTTTTTCAACGGTTCAGGTCGCGCCATGCAACGTGCAAACCTGCGGCGGGACGCTCCCGCTCCGGCCAATCGGGGGGGGGCCACCAAGGCGGATCGCCCCTACATTTTTACAGTCTCCTGGGTAGTTACGCGGCCACGTTGTGTCGCGCCGCCTTGGGCGATTCATTGTTTTCGTGAAGTCATCCGCGTCCGGGAAAACAGCCGGCAAAACGATAACGCAGGAACCATTCGTGTTTTCCTTTGCGGCAGGAGATGAGACGGCCGCGGCGCGCCCGGCTCAGTTGCGGGACGCCGATGCCGTCCACAAGGGTGGGGGCGGTTTCGCCGCCTACGATTCGCGGACACAGGGTAAGACAGAGTTCATCCACCAGATTGGCGCGGAAAAAGGCGTCGTTGAGCGTCGGGCCGCCCTCGCAAAGGATGATGCGCGTCTGGTACTCCGTGGAGAGGATTGAAATCAACCGTCGAACATCCACCTCGCGCCGTCCACAGACGATCAGGCGGGCAAGCCCTTCGAAGATTCGGCGGCGCGGCGTGGGCGCCATTTCGCTGCAAACAACAAGGAGCGGGGAAATCGGCGCATGAAAGACCCGCAGGGAGGGGAGGAGATTCAACCGTCCGGAGACGATCACGCGAATCGGGTGCGCCGTCTGGCCGCGGCGGACCCGGATGGCGCGCAATCGCGGGTCCGGAATTCCCATGGTTTCGCAATCGGTGACGGCGGTGCGGGCGGCGACGATCAGGGCGTCGCATTCGGCACGGATTTTCATCAGCGACCGCTTGTCCTCGGAGCTGGTAAAGGCGGTCGGTTCCCGCGCGACGGATGAGGCCTTGCCGTCCACGCTCATTGCCATATTGATCATCACGCGAGGACGTCTTTCTGGAGATGCCCTGGCCGCGGGCAAAGAAACCGGTTTCATGGGCGAGCGACAAAGTGCCACGCCGCGCAGGCGAAGTCACTCTTCTTTCAGGGAAGCAGGCATCTGTGGACGTTCGTCTTGGGGCAGGGGCGATGATTTGCCGGCGTGTTGAAGTCATGCTCAAAAGGCGCTCGGTAAAATTTGCCGGGGGCAGGTTGGTTCAGTCCTTTTTTTCCGTGTTCACATCGGATGATTCTGAATTTTGGGGATGCGGCTTCTGAAGATGGGCTTTTTTTCTGAGGGAATACCGGGAGCCGTCTGCTCTGGTTTTCCCCTGTAAACCGGGGTCGTCTGTCCTGTGTCGAACGACTTCGCGGCGGGTGGGGGTGCGGCGTTGCTGCGGTTTGGCATGGCGCTTGCTCAAGGCAATTCTCCAATGATTGCAACCGTTTTCAACGACCCGCAGTATCAGGCTTTGAACGCCATGCTGAACAGCGCGATGATTCGTCATCAGGCGCTGGCCAGCAATGTGGCGAACATCAACACGCCGGGGTATCACCGTCACGATATCAGTTCGACGTTTCAAGAGGAACTTCAGAAGGCGGTTGAGTCCGGCGATTCATCGAGGATTCGCGCGCTTGCGCCGCAGCTCGAGACCGACACGCGAACTCCCTCTTATCGTCTCGACGGCAACAATGTGAATCTTGATCGCGAGATGGTGGAGATTGCGAAGAACAGCGCGCAATACGAAATCTCCGCCGCCTTGCTGTCCAAGAAGTATCAAAGCCTGCGGCTGGCCATCGGCGGCAGATAATCATCATGAGCCTGTCATTGATACCAGGAATTGAAGTGAGCGGCTCGGCGCTCGACGCGGAGCGGCAGCGGCTGAACGTGATCGCCAATAACATCGCCAACGCCCAAACGACACGCGACAACGAGGGAAAGGTCTATCGCCGTCAACTCGTTGTATTCGAGTCCATGCTGGCGCAAGAGAACCAGTCGTCAGCAACCGCGGTCGGCTCGGCATCATCTTCCCCAAACACAGTCAAGGTGCGCGAGATCGTGGAGGACACGCGCCCTCTCAAGAGCATCTATATGCCGGGTCATCCGGATGCGAACGCCGAGGGCATGGTCCAGATGCCGAACGTCAACGTGGCGGAGGAAATGGTGGACATGATCACCGCTTCCCGCGCCATCGAGGCGAACGTGCAGATCATCACCACGGCCAAACAGATGGTGCAGCGCGTGCTTGAAATCGGAAAACGTTGATTTTCAGCAGTCAAACTCAACCCAACAGAAAGTTGTAAACAACCAACCAAGAGATTCCCCTCAAAGCATCTCAAGGACGAACCCACCGCAATCGAAAAAAGGAGTATTCCATGGCAGTCATCGGCACAAATCCAGCGTCCCTCAATGCCTCGTTCTTTTTGAACCGGGCAGATATGGGTCTCACCAAATCCATCAAACGTCTTTCATCGGGCAGCCGGCTCTCGGACCCGTCCGATGACGCGGCGGGCGTGTCCGTCAGCGGCAAGCTGACATCCAGCACGGCGCGGCTTGCGGCAGCCACGGAAGGCGCGCAGAACCTCATTTCCTTTGCTCAGGTGGCCGACGGCTTCCTGGGGGTCATCCAGAATCAGATCACCCGGATGAGCGAACTGGCGATTCGCGCGACCAACGGCGCCTTCAGTTCATCGGATCGCGCCAACTATTCGACCGAGTTTGAGAAACTGACGCAGACCATCAGCGCGCAGGTGACCAACGCCAAGTTCAACGCGGCATCGGTGTTCCAGACGGGCACTGTTGCCACCACGGTCACGGTTGCCGTCAACGCGGACGGTTCGAACGTTTACAGCATGTCCCTCCAGGATGTGCGCGACACCGCCGGCGGCGTGCTGGAAGGAATGAACGCCGCAGACATCCGCACCACCAGCGGCGCTTCGGCGGCGATTGCGACGCTGAGTTCCGCTATCGAGCGCGTGGCCACGGCGCGCGCGCAAGTGAACACGGACGTGTCGGTGTTGAACTTCTACATCCAGGCGATCAGCGTGGAAAAGATCAACACGGAGACGGCGAACTCGCGCATCAAGGACCTTGATTTCGCCACGGAAAGCACCGAGTTGGCGAAGAACAACATCATCCTCCAGTCGGCCACCGCCATGCTGGCGCAGGCGAACACCTCGCAGCAGGCCGTGCTCGCGTTGTTGCAGGGATAAACGCGCAATGGTTGAACACGCCACCGCGTGATTCATCGAACATGAAAAAATGCGTGATATGGTTTATGGTTGCTCATAGCTTCCCACCATCCATTGACCGATGAACAACATTGCCACGATCTCTGCGAATTCCCTTCAGGCCGCCCTGGGCGAACTGCGACGCGCGCACAATGCGTTGCCCGGCATGATCCAGTCTGCGGCGCGGACGCCGACGGTCGCGACCTTTCAGGAGGCGCTGGCCGCGCAGTTCTCCGGACAGCCGCTTGGGCAGCAACGCGGGGTGCCGCTGGCGCCGGAGTTGCCCGCCGCCCCTCTCGCCGCCCTTTCAGCGCCCGAAACCGCGTCGGCCGGCGCGCCCGGTTTGTTGGCGCAAATGGTGCAGGATACGCAGAATCGCAATGTGAACGCCAGGCAGATCGCGCAGCAGGTGATCCAGGGCGACGGCGGTTCGATTCACAGCGCAATGATTGCGATGGAGGAGGCGAGCATCTCTTTTCAGATGTTGGTTGAAATGCGCAACAAGGTGGTGGAATCCCTCCAGGAATTGATGCGCATGCAGATTTGAAGGAGTATGAGCTTTAACTTCCTTTTGTGTCATGATTTTTGATTTTATCCATTATGCCCGCTTTTTGGAGATCGCTCGCTGAAATTTGGAAAAGCCTTTCCGCGGGGCAGCGGCTCACCCTCGGAAGCACGGCGCTCCTGTCGGTTGCCGTTCTGGTCGGGGTGGTCTGGTGGAGTCAGAAGCCCCAACTCGCACTTCTCTACGGAGGTCTCGAACCGACCGAGGCGGCCAAGATCGCCGACGACTTGCGCGATCAGAAAGTCTCATTCGAGATTTCCAACGGCGGCCGCGCCATTTTTGTGCCAAGCCGCATGGTCTATGATTTGAGGCTCAAACTGGCGTCCAAAGGCATCCCGCGATCCTCGGTGAGCGGCGGAGGGGTCGGGTTCGAGCTTCTCGAAAAGCCGTCATTCGGGCTTTCCGATTTTTTGCAAAAGGCCAACTACTATCGCGCGCTCCAGGGCGAGCTGGCGCGGACGATCTCGCAAATGGAGGAGGTGGAAAACGCGCGGGTGATGATCGTGGTGCCCAACGACAAGCTCTTTGCTCCGGAGAGGGCGGAGGCCAAGGCATCGGTCTTCCTCAAGCTTCGCGCCAACGCGCAACTGCCGCGTCAGCAGGTCAATGCCATCCGATTTCTGGTTGCCAACGGCGTCGAGGGATTGAAGCCCACGCACGTTGCGGTGGTTGATGACAGCGGAAACGTGCTGGCGGCGGATGCGCCGGAGGATTCCACCACGGGTCTTTCTGCTTCGCAAATGGAAACCCGGAAGATCGTGGAGACGCTTTACACCACGAAAATCCAGAGCATGCTCGACCAGGTGCTCGGACCGCAACAATCGGTGGTCCGCGTGAGCGCGGAACTCAATTTTGACAATGTGACGGAGACCAAGGAACAGTTCGACACCGAACCGGTTTTGAAAACCGAGTCCAACAGTTCGGAGGAATCGCAAAATCCGATGCGCTCGCAGGCGAGCGGGGTAGTCGGCATCAATCCCAACACCCCCATTGGCGCGGGTGAGACCAACGTGAACGCCAACGCATATGTGATGGGCACCACGAAGAGGGTGACCACCAACAATCAATATGAAATCGGCAAGATCGTTCAGAACACGCTCAAAGGCGTCGGCGAGGTGAAACGGCTTTCGGTGGCCGTCTTTGTCAACAAGGGAAAGGTGGAGGACAAGGTCGCCCTCGAAAACGTCATTAAACGGGCGGTTGGATTTGTAGATGAGAAGGGGAAGCGCAAGGACGAGTTTGCGCTGGAGGAGTTTGCTTTCGCTGCGATTCAAGCCGCTCCGGTGCCGAAGAAACCGGACATGTTTGCGCCGGAGAAGGTTAGTGCGTATCTTTCCTGGATGTGGCAAGCGTTGCTGGCGGCGGGCGCGATCGGGCTGCTCTTTTACTTCCGGCACCTGCTTACGGTGGCGCGCGCCGAACGTTTGCAGACGGATCTCTCGATAGAAACGCTGCTGGCTGATGCGGAAAGGGTGACGCCTGTCGGTCAGAAAGGGCGGCCCGCCATCACGGTGTCGGAGCTGAGCAAACTTATCCGGGAGAATCCGACGAACATGGCCCAGGCGCTCAAGACATGGATCGGCGAGACCTGACCTCAGCGGATGGTTCGTAATCTTAATCGCAATCTTAATCCTGCTCTTGATCGTGATGTTGAACCAGAGGAAGGTTGAAGATTACGATCAAGAGTAAGATTAAGAGATGGATCGCACCCCCATGCCTGCCGCTCCCAAAATCAAGCTTCAAATTGCGCCCAGGAAACTGCACGCGCGGTGGCTTCCCTCATTGTATGAGCTTTCGCCCTACGATGAGGCATTCGCCAAGGGTTACAACGACGGGTTGGAAAAGGCGCGCGCCGACTGCCAGCGGGAAATGGAGGATCGGCTCAAGGCATCGCGTGCGCACTGGGACGGCATCGCCCGCTCATTGAGTTCGGTTCCGCGCGAGATCATCCAACGATTGCGCGAGCAACTCATCAGTCTGGCTTTCAGCGCTGTTCGCAAGCTGTTGCTTGCCACGCCGATTTCGCGCGAGGAGGTGGCGGCCCAGGTGAACGAGATGCTCGAACGGGTGGAGGCGGGGAGCGAAATCGAGATTCAACTCCATCCCGAAGACCTGGCGCTGCTGAGCGCGGAAGATCGCGGCGCTCTCTGGAACGAGAGCCTCACCCATTTGAAGTGGACCGCCAACCCCGCCATCCCGAGAGGAGGCGCTGTGGTTCACAGCGATGTGGGCTGGATTGACGCCCGTCGCGAGACGCGGCTTGCCAAACTTGAACAACTGGCCTTGAATGCCACGCGCGGGAGCGCCTCATGACCTCTGCTCCATCCATTTTACTTCCCGATGATATCGGGATCGACCTGGCCCTCGATGCGGTCGAGAACGCGCCCTTGAGCGAGAACAAAGGGTATGTGACCCGCGTCATCGGGCTGGTGATCGAATCGGTTGGTCCCGCCATTTCGCTGGGTGAAATTTGCCGCATTCACTCGCGCGAGACGGGGCGTTCTTCTCTCGGCGAGGTGGTTGGGTTTCAAGACAAACGGGTGTTGTTGATGCCGCTGGAAGGGATCGAGGGGGTGCATCCCGGCAGCGAGGTGGTCTCCACCGGTCTGCCGTTGACGCTCCCCGTCGGCGACGGCCTCAAAGGGCGCGTGCTGGACGCGCTGGCGCGGCCGATTGACGACAAGGGCGCTCTGTTGGCCGACAACACCCGCTCGATGCGGCAACCGCCGCCGCATGCCCTGAATCGCAAGCGCATCAGCCGCCCCTTTTGCACCGGCGTGCGCGCGATTGACTCGCTGATCACCTGCGGCGAGGGGCAGCGCATGGGCATTTTTGCGGGCAGCGGCGTCGGCAAGAGCACGTTGCTGGGGATGGTCGCGCGGCACTCGCGTTGCGATGTGAACGTGATCGGTTTGATCGGCGAGCGCGGCCGCGAGGTGCGGGAGTTCATCGAACGGGATCTCGGTCCGGAAGGGTTGCAGCGGTCCGTGATGGTGGTGGCAACCTCCGAGCAACCCGCGTTATTGCGCGTCAAGGCCGCCATGGCCGCCACGACGATCGCCGAGCATTTTCGTTCCCAGGGGAAATCGGTGCTTTTGCTGATGGATTCCCTCACGCGAATCGCGATGGCTCAGCGGGAGATCGGTCTTTCCATCGGCGAACCGCCGGCCACCCGCGGTTATCCGCCGTCGGTGTTTACCTTGCTGCCGCAGATCACCGAGCGGTCGGGCACCGACGAGAACGGCTCCATCACCGCATTCTACAGCGTGTTGGTTGAGGCGGACGATTTCAACGATCCCATTTCCGATGCCGCACGCGCGATTCTGGACGGTCACATCCAGCTTGCGCGGGAGCTGGCCACCGCCAATCATTTTCCGGCGATCGATGTGCTGGAGAGCATCAGCCGTTTGATGAACGATCTGGTGTCGCCGACGCATCGCGATCTGGCCGGTCAGGCGCGCGATTTGATGGCGGTCTATCGCCGCAATCGGGACCTGGTGCAGGTGGGCGCCTACGCTGCCGGCACCAATCCGGCGCTGGATCGCGCCATTCAGATACAGGAACCGTTCAACCGTTTCCTGCGGCAGGATGTGGCGAGCGCCTCCACTCTGGAACAAGCGGTGACTCAGTTGCAAACAGCATTAAACTCCGACGGCAAATGAACGATGGTATGGATATGGCTGTTTTCCCCTTTTCGGCATGGTCCGCGGTAACGGGAATTGTAGGGCAATCCGCCGTGGCGGATGGCGGGTTTTCCCGTAAATGTGAAATATCCGGGTTAGCACCATTCGGCCCTGACCTCCTGATCTGACCGATGAAAGCGTACTCTTTTCCGCTCCAAAGCCTGCTGACGTACCGCGCGCACCTCAAGGAGCAGGCATCGCAGGCCTGGGCGAAGGCGCTTGCGGAGTTGCAAGCCGCCACGCAGGAATGCCAACAATTGCTCTCCGAACTCAAATCGTGGCAGGATGCGCGTCGCAAGCAGCACGCGCGTTCCATCCGCGCCGGCGATCTTGCGCGAAATAATGCGATTGCCCAGGAGTTTTATCAGCAGTGGGTCATCCGCGAACGGTTGCGTCAGAACCTGGAACATCAAGCGCGACAGGCCATGCAGCGTTGGAACGACGCCCGTCGCAATGAGGAAATCATCAGCCGTCTCCGGCAACGGTCCTGGACCTCGTGGACGCGCGAACAGGAACGCGATGAACAGAAGAACATTGACGAACGGGCCAGCATCCAGGTTTTCCGCAGGACGCAACGCCCCCTGTCGGCGCCGGCGCCATAAATTTTGAGGCCATGAACTCAACCCTCCTCCGATTTCTGTTGCGTCCGTACGTGGCTGGCACGCTGGCGGCGACGGTCTTCGCCCTGGGATTTCTCCTTGGTTTGTACAACGTCGGTTATTGGGATCCGATCTACTATACCGTGAATTATCATCGTCCGAGCGAGGAGCGGCTGCGCATGCAACTGGATCAGAATCGCAAGTTGGCCATGGAATTGGATTCGTGGGGGAAGGCGCAAAAAAAACGGACCGAAGATCTCAATGAACGCGAAGCGCGATTGCGGGAGGCGGAAAACAATCTCAAGACCGAAAAGGCGGCCCTGGAAAACATGCTCAAGGAAATCCGGAGCCTGCGCGCGCAACTGGACAACCGCATGCTGACGATTGGCTCCGCCCAGGAAAGCAACATCAAACAGCAGGTGCGCCGCTTCAACGCCATGACGGTCGACAGCGCTGCCGCGCTTCTCATTTCGCAATCCGATGTGCAGGCGGTTCAGATTCTTCGACGAATGAAGGAGGAAAAATCCGCCAAGATTTTGGAGTTCTGGGCGAAGAGAGGCGGTGAAGCCGCCGAAAAAGCAGCTCGTGTGATGGAGCGTCTTCAGTCTGCCATCGACACCGCCGCTGAGGAGGGAGCGCGCTGAATTCGAGTGTTTGGCATCCAATATGCTCCTATTTTCAGGATTCACCCACTTGTTTTGCCATCGCAGATTTTTATCACGCCATGAATTCACCGGCTCCCTTCTCGCCACCCGTTGTCGACAAACCCTCCCATGAACCCCTGGAGTCCACCTCTCAATCGCATGAAAAGGGGAGGGATGCAGAGAGTGATTCGTTTGAGGAGTTTCTGGATGGAGTTGATATGAAAACCGACATCGAGGAAGGCGCAAAAGGGGTGAACTCCGGCGCAGCGGGAGTGGCGGTGATTGCCGGTCAGCCGCAACCGCCTCCTGCCCCTGAAAACGGGGCTGGCGCAGGCTCGCCGGCGGCGGAGTTTTCGATCGTAGTGGACCCCAATGCCTCGTCGTCTTCGTTGCTTTTTCAAACTTCTCCTGAGAGCGCAGGAGCGATTGTCGTTGAAACCGCATCTGCCCCTGACGCCTCGATGACGGAAACGATTCCGCCGTCTGCAGACGCCACCGCAGGCGCCACCGCAACCCAAATCCTGGCGGACGGACCGGATGGCGCAATCGCTCAAAGTCGCGCAGGGAGTGGCGAGGGGGGTAAAGGCGCCCGAATCGTTCTCTCCCCGGAAAAAGTTTCTGGTTCCATCGCGGAAGGCGGCAAAAATCTCCCATTGGCCGGGAACAATGGCGGTGCGGCGGCGAATGGTCGCACGGGCAGCGAAGACATCCCATTGATGGATGCGCGGCTTCTGCTTCGTCCTCCGATCACGTCAGAGTCCTTGTCTCTTTCAACCGATCCTGGCGTCCTGACTGCTGCCAGGACTGATATATCCGGTGTTTTTCAGCATGCAACCGCTCTTTCTCTGGCTCCTTCCGCGACCGACCTTGCGGGGTTGCGTCCTGGCGGGAAAGAACCGCCGCCTCAACCCACCACCGAGGCCGTACGATTGCCCGCGCTCATGGAGCGAATGCGGCAGGCGGTGGAATCGCAACGCCCGCCCGAACCCCGGCATCTTGTATTTCAACTGGATCCGCCGCGTCTTGGATTGGTTCAGGTTGACATGCAGTGGACGCCTCGGGGTTGGAACGTCAACTGGTCGGTCACCCAGGGTGAAATGCGCGACTGGCTGGCGCAACAACTCCCCACGCTCCAGCAACAGACCACCACGCAGCCCATCCTTTGGAACGCCCCGACTCTTCAGACGTCCTCATGGGATTTCTCGCGGCAAGCGCATTCACGCTCTCATGACGAGATGGAAGATGGAGGTTTCCTGGCTGATGAGGAAACGGAATCGGACGATGGCGATTCAAGCCGTCCCAATGAATACTGGGCCTGATCAATGAAATGAGAAATGAAAAATGAGAAGTTCAAAATTTCTCCTTCCGATCTTGAACCTCCTGCCTTGTTCCCTGTTTTTAATTTCTAACTTCTAATTTTTAACTGGATTTATGATCCCCTTCATTGCCGCAGCGACAGCCGTCACTTCCCTGGCCGGTGGGCTGCTGAAGCTTGGCCAGCCTTCCAATCAGCATCGCGAGATGACGGGTGCGGCCGATTTTCGCCGGCATCTGGCGGATCAGGTGCGGGAACAGGAGCGCAACCAGGCGGCGCAGTTTCATTCGATCGAGTCGCTGCTCGCCATGCAACAGAGCATGGGCGCGCTGCCTCCGAACATGCAGCTTACGCTGGCCAAACAGCTTGTCGGCAGAACCGTGCAAGCGCGGGACGCAGCCGGCAACACCTTCACCGGAATAGTCACCGGCATTCGCTTTGCGAACGATCAGGCGCAGGTGATCATTGGCAAGCGGAACTGCCCGCTTTCCTCGGTGCAGGCAGTGTTGCGCGGCCTTGATTCTCCCGCATCTCTCAAGGCGCCTTTCGCCTCCCCATTGGGAATGGCGCCGATGAATCTCCAACACTCATGACACTTAACGCACACTTCCACTTATGATCACCGCCCCCATCAGAAGCACCCTTCATCAAGCACTGCCCAACGAGCGCGTTCCCACCAAAACGTTGGGACAACAGGATTTCATGAAACTGTTGCTTACCTCGCTGCAGACGCAGAATCCCCTCAAACCGCAGGACGCGGGCGCGATGTTGGGACAGATGAGCCAGATTGGAATGATCCAATCCATGACAACCATGCAGCAGGACATCGCCAAGTCGCGCGTTGAACAACAACTGACGCTGGGACAGTCTCTCATCAACAAAATCGTGCGGCTCGTGGATTCGAATAACACCGAAATCACCGGAAACGTCACCGAGGTTCAGCAGAACAATGGCAAGGTGGAATTGCGGGTGAACGGCCAGAATTATTCGATAACCGGCTTGAAAGCCGTGCTGCAATGAACGATACTAAGGCATTAAGAATGGAGAATTAAGAATTAGGAATTCAGAACTTCCACATCTTCCCTTCATCACCCTCCTTCCCCTCATCTCTTTCCCAACCTCCGCGTTCTTGATTCTTAATTCTTAATTCACAATTTGCAACAAAGGAGTGACCCATGCCTAGAAGCCTTTTCTCCGCCATTTCGGGCCTTCAGTCCAACCAGCAGCGGATGGACGTGATCGCCGACAACATCTCGAACGTCAACACCGTTTCATTCAAAGGCAGTCGGATGAGTTTTACGAACTCATTCACGCAGACCCTGCGTCAGGCCAGTGATCGCCAGCCGGTCGGGATTCAGTTCGGCCTCGGCAATCAGATCAGCTCGGTGGCCACGAACTTCAACCAGGGCGCCTTTCAGCGCACAGGTATCCCCACCGATCTGGCGCTGTCGGGCGATGGGTTCTTCGTGGTGCAGGACTCCAGCGGCGCGAACTTCGTCACGCGCGACGGCGCTTTTGTGGTTGATAAGAGCGGCAATTTGATCACGGCGGACGGCAACTTTGTGCGCGGTGTGGTGGGATCGCCGGCGGCGGACCCCGGCAACAACGCCCCCGGCGCCGTCACCAGCATCACCATCCCGACGCAATTCGTGGGCGCCAACGGCAACAACACGGTGACCAGTTTCACCATCGACATCGACGGCAAGATCACGTTGTTGGGGAGCTTGGGAGACACGCTGGTTCGAGCTTACATCACCCTCGCCAAATTCTCCAACCCGCAGGGGTTGGATCGGAAGGGCAACAACCTCTATGCGTTCAACTCGGCGGCGGGTTCGTTCACGGGCGGAAGCACCTTTTCGGAAACGGCGGACGTGCGCAAGGCGGGCAGCAACGGATTCGCCACGATGCAGAGCGGCGCGTTGGAACTGTCGAATGTTGACCTGGCCGAAGAGTTCACCGACATGATCGTGACGCAACGCGGGTTCGACGCCAACGCGCGCGTCATCAGCACCGCCGATGAAATGCTCCAGACCCTGAACACGCTCAAGCGTTAGGCTGGGGCGCGACACCCTGATTTATCACGTCTTTCATCATGGCCGGTCCCGAACTCAAATCTCCTCTCGAAGCCGCCCGGAAACCGCCGTTTCGGGAAAAGGAAGGCGAAAAGCCGCCCCCAGGACCGCCGTCGGCGGCTTCTCCCGATGCGTTCCGCATGTTGTGGCTGACCTTGGCGGCCGTGTTGGTGGTGATGTTTGTGGCGGGATATCTGGTGGCCTTCTACAGCTTGCGCCCGCGCATCAAGGCCGTGAGCGAGGCTGCGGCGCTTGGCAAACTCCCGCCTGGAAGCGAAGGCAAGCAGGGACATGACTCTCCCGACGCAAAAGGCAAGGGGGGCAAGGATGAGTTCATCATCCCGGAACTTTACGTGACGATTCCGAACACGGGCGGTTCCCGTTACTTGAAGGCGCGCATCGAGTTTGAGGCGCCGCCGGCCGTTCTCAAAGAGATGCAAAATCATCGCGCTCAAATTTACGACATCATCGCCAGCGTTTTGGAGACCAAACATCTGGATGAATTGACTTCCTCCGGAGTCCGACAGCGACTACGCTCGGAAATCATGACGTTGGTGAACACCGTTCTGAAGGCCGGCGAAGTCACCACCCTCTATTTTCCCGAACTCATCGTGCAGTAATCATTCCGAATGCCTCATTTTTCATTTCTCACATGGCCACTCTTTCCACAGACAAGACAGGATCGGCATCTCCCACGGACCTGGTGATGGAGATACCGGTTGAATTGACCGTTGAACTTGGAAGCACGGAGTTGCCGTTGCGCGAGGTGATGCACCTGGCGCCCGGTTCGATCATCGAACTGGATAAAAAGGCTGACGAACCGGTGAGCCTGTACGTGAACCGCAAACTTGTTGCGCGAGGGGAAGTGGTGGTGGTGGAAAACAATTTCGGCATCAAGGTTACCAGCGTGGTGGGGGGCGATCAGGCCAACGAGGGGGAGAAGGCTGCTTCGCCGTGAGTCCGTGGCTCCAGTTGCTGGCCATTGCGGTCCTTTACGCGGGACTGTTCTACGTGTGGTATGCGGTCAAGACGCGCCGCGGTTTGGGGGCTTGGCTGCGAAAACAGACCAGCCAACGGGAAATCCATGTTGTGGAATCGCAGGGGATTGGACCGCGGGTCTCTCTGACGTTGGTGGAGGTGCGTGGTCAGTCTTTTCTGGTGGCGCAATCCCCGCAAGGCGTGCAAATGGTTCCACTCGATCCCGCTGCAGACATGCCATCCGATTTTCATGGACAGGTAGAGGCGGCAGACAGGATGCCCCAGCCCGTCGGAACGCATGAAAGCAAGCCGCAATCTTCAGCGACCCGTCTGGTAGGCTGAAATTGCAAGTCGGCCAATCTTACCTAGCAGCCTGTCGGACTTGCGCCCGACAGTCTCCTAGTCTGCATTTCTCATTCGCAGCGGCGAATGAGAAATGCATAAGAAAAAACCGTCGGGGAGCGGTTTTTTGTTCTGGCATGTCAATTGCTTGTAAATTCCCCCATAGCCGCGTCGCTTGACGCACCCCCGTGCCACAACCCATGAACTCCATTTTCCGCCCTTTTTCGACAACTCAGGCAATCCCGTTTCTCGTCGTTTTTTTGCGCAAGCGGTCCGCCGCAATCTTCGTGGCGCTTCTCCTGGCGTTGTTTGCGCCGCAGACGATGGCGGCTGCTGCTGCCGGGCCTGCCAATGTCCAGTTGAACGTTTCCCTGGGGGGCGCAGGGGACGCCAATTCGGTAAACACAGGACTTCAGATTTTGCTGTTGTTCACCGTTTTGAGCCTGGCGCCGGCGCTTGTGGTCATGACCACCTCCTTTACGCGAATCGTGGTGGTGCTTTCCTTCCTGCGCACAGCGCTTGGTTCGCAACAGCCAAGCAATCAGATTCTCGTCGGCCTGTCGTTGTTTCTCACCATGTTCATCATGTATCCGGTTTGGAATCAGATCAATACGGAGGCGTTGACGCCTTTGCGCGAAAAAAGGATTGAAGTGAACACAGCCATGGAACGCGCGACGGTGCCGATCAAGCAGTTCATGCTCAAATTTACGCGGGAGAAGGACATGAATCTGTTCCTGTCGATGTCCCCCAAGGGCAGCGCGCCGGTTGGCGTCAGGGCGCCCCAGGATCTTCCATTGCAAGTGGTCATCCCCGCTTTCATGGTCAGCGAGCTGCGCACCGCTTTTCAGATGGGGTTCGTCATTTTTCTGCCGTTTCTGATCATTGACATGGTCATCTCTTCGATTTTGATGGCCATGGGCATGATGATGCTCCCGCCGGTCATGGTGACGCTGCCGATGAAAATTCTCATCTTTGTCCTGGCGGACGGATGGGGGTTGGTTGTGCGCTCACTGGTGTTGAGTTTTCAATGAAATGAACGATTAAGATAAAGAGATAAATCCAAATCCCAATCTTAATCCTGATCTTAATCTTAATCTCCTCTTTCTCCCATGAATCCCGATGTCGTTCTCGAACTCCTCAAGGAAACCCTTACCGTGACCTTTACCATCGCGGGTCCCATCCTGCTTCTGACACTGGTCGTTGGGATCACCGTGAGCATCTTTCAGACCGTCACCTCGGTTCAGGAGATGACGCTCAGCTTTGTTCCGAAGCTTATCGTGATCAGCCTGGCGCTGATCCTGGTGGGGCCGTGGATGCTTCACCAGCTTACTTTCTTCACCGTCGGTCTCATCCAGAGGTTGCCCGACTTTGCGCGATGACATTCGATCTTTCGCCATGGAGTTTTTTTCTGGTGTTTGGACGGACTTCGGCGCTGGTGGCCTTTTTCCCGATGATGTCGGAACTCCAAACGCCGAAGCTCACGCGCGTGGGTATTGCGGCATGGATCAGTCTCGCGGCGCTGCCGGTGGTGCCGCACTCCGCATGGCAGCCGGCCAATATCCCGGACCTGGTGTTGGCGGTGGGACTGGAGGCGATTGTTGGCGTGCTGTTTGCGTTCACGCTTCGTCTGGTTTTTGCGGCGGTGATGTTGGGTGCGCAATGGATTGACAACGAAGTCGGCTTTCAGGCAGCGCAACAGATCAACCCGATTTCAGGCGCGGCGAACAGTCCTTACGCGATGGTGATCCTGAGCGTCTCCGGTCTGATCTTCTGGGCGTTTGGGTTTTTCGAGGACCTGCTTTTGTTCTGGGTGCGGACCTTTCAACTGTTGCCCCCCCCGGTGATGAGTCTGCCGCTCGACGTGGGGGACGTGCTGCTCAAGATTTCCACCCGCCTCTTTATCCGCGCCATCGAAATCGCCACCCCCATGATCCTGCTGATGTTTCTGGTGACATTGTCCATCGGCCTGATGGCTCGCGCCATTCAGGGCGTCAACATCTTCATGGAAAGCTACAACATCAAACTTTTGGTCGGAATCGCGGCGCTGGTGCCGACCGCGCCGCTGATGTTTTCCATGATCCAGAAGCAAGTGAACGAAATCCCCGAAGTATGGATGGCGTTGCTGTATGCGTTGCGCGGCTCTCCATGAGACGTGGTGAGAACGAAAATCAAACACCGGGTCAATTGCCATGTCCGATTCATCTGATCGCACAGAAAGAGCAACGCCGAAGCACCGCAACGAGGCGCGGCAAAAGGGGCAGGTCGCAAGGAGCATGGAGATTTCCAGCGCGGTCATTATCATCACGGGATTGGTGTGCTTGACCTGGTTGGGACCTGCCCTGGGCCACGGCTTGATTGATTTTATGCGGCAGACGTTCTCTTTGCTTCCTCATGCGGAGGCGGATGTTCCCTATCAGGGGGGCTTTTTCGCGTCTTCGGCAAGCCGGGTGTTCGCCGCGACAACCCTGTGGATGGGTGCGCTTGTTGTTGCGTCTTTAATCGCCGGATTTGGCCAGGCAGGGTTCGTTCTTGCAACCGGAACGCTCTCTCCCAAATGGAGCAGCTTGAACCCGATCAACGGCTTCAAACGAATCTTCTCATGGATGAGCGCGGTGCGCGCAATCGCCGCCGTGCTTAAACTCGCGGTGATCGTTCTGGTATGCCGAGGGACGGTGGAAAGGGTGCTGCAATCCGATCTGTTTCATCGCTCCGCCTCCTCCATCGAACTGGTGGCGCATTTGCTGGAAACCACCCTGGCGCTGGGATGGAAAGTCGCCCTGGCAATGATTGTCATTTCAGCCGGCGACTATGCCTATCAATACTGGAGCCATGAAAAGAGCCTGAAGATGAGCAAGGAGGATGTCAAAGAGGAGGGCAAACAGAGCGAACCCAACCCGATGGTTAAAGGCAAGATTCGCAGCAAGATGCGGGACATGGTTCGCAAGAGCATGAAGAAGGTGAAACCCATGTTCAAGGAGGTGCCGCGCGCAACGGTGGTCATCACCAACCCCACTCACGTCGCCGTCGCGTTGACTTACGATCGCGCCACCATGAGCGCCCCGCGAGTGGTGGCCAAGGGATTGCGTCTGATGGCCGAGCGCATCAAGGGATGCGCGCGCACGCATGGCGTGCCGATCCTGGAAAACAAGCCGCTTGCACGCGGTCTGTACCGTCATTGCCCCTTGGGCGCCGAAATTCCGGCTTCATACTTCCAGGCGGTCGCCACGGTCATGGCGCAGGTCTATCGCCTGTCCGCAAAGAAGGGCGTCCCCCCTGTTCCGGGCGCCCCCAACACCCCTCCGGCCACCCACAATGGCCCGTAACCTGCTCTCAATTTTGACACCACACCAACCCGCATCCCTCTTTGTTTCAAGCCATGCCACATCCCAAACAACCCGCTAATCTCCGCGACCACCTTATCCAGCGCGGAGACATGATCTTCGCCATCGCCGTCGTGACGACGGTGATCTTCCTGGTCCTTCCGCTGCCGACCATGATGATCGATCTGTTCCTCACGGTCGCCATGTCGCTGGCTTTCATGATCATCATGACCGTCATGTATGTGAAGGAACCGGTGCAGTTCGCGGGGTTCCCGACCATCCTGCTGTTTGTCACCCTCTTTCGCCTGGCTCTCAACGTGGCGACCACCCGCTCGATCCTGGACAGGGCGGATGCCGGCCATCTGATCAATGCCTTCGGCAATTTCGTCATCCAGGGCAATTTCGTCGTGGGCATCGTGATCTTTCTGATCCTCATCACCATCAACTTCATGGTGATTACCAAGGGGTCGGGACGTGTGGCCGAAGTCGCCGCGAGGTTCACCCTCGACGCCCTGCCCGGCAAGCAGATGAGCATCGATGCGGATATGAACGCCGGTCTCCTCAATGAGGCGGAAGCAAAACGCCGGCGTCTCAAACTTCAGGAGGAGGCTGATTTTTATGGCGCGATGGACGGCGCCAGCAAGTTCGTCCGAGGCGATGCCGTGGCCGGCATCATCATCATTCTCATCAACATCCTGGGCGGTTTTGCAATCGGCGTTTTACAAAAGGGATTTTCGTTCAAGGACGCCGCGCAACACTATACGCTGCTGACGGTGGGTGATGGGCTGGTGACGCAGATTCCCGCCCTTTTGATTTCGACGGCGGCGGGCATCCTGGTGACGCGGGGAGCGTCCAAGGAGGGATTGGGACAGGACATCGTGGTGCAATTTTTATCGTATCACAAAGGGCTGTATGCGGTTGCGATGGTGATGGGACTGCTCGCCTTGATTCCAGGTTTTCCCTGGTGGGCGTTTCTGATCCTTGCCACCGGCTTCTATCTCCTGGGCCGAATGGTCGAGAAACACACCGCCGAAATGCCTGCCGAGACGACCGCAACCGTTCCAGGCCAGGAAAAGGCGGCCAAACCTTCCGGCGTTGATAAAGCCGATGAATGGCTGAAGATGGAACCGTTGCAAATTGAGGTCGGTTACAATCTGGTCGGCCTTCTTGACAAGGCCAAGGGGGGCGATCTGGTGGAACGCGTGACCACGCTTCGAAAAAGCATTGCATCCGAATTGGGCCTGATCATCGCGCCCATCCGTATTCGCGACAACCCCATCCTTGGCGGCAACATCTATTCCATCCTGCTGCGCGGCACCGAGATCGCCCGCGGTGAAATTCATCCGAACCATTTGCTTGCCATGGGGGTGGGAACCACGGCGCGACCGCTGGCGGGGCGGGTGGTCACGGAGCCGGTCTTCAATCTGCCGGCCACATGGATTCTGGAGAACGAACGGCGCAATGCCGAGCAACTCGGTTTTGCGATTGTGGACCCCATTTCAGTGCTGGTGACTCACCTGGCGGAAACCATCCGTCAGCATGCGCACCAACTCCTGACCCGCCAGGACACCCAGAACCTGCTCGACCAGCTCAAGGAGGTCAACGCCGCCGTGGTCACGGAACTGATTCCCAACCTGGTCACCATCGGCATCGTGCATCGCACGCTCCAGAACCTGCTGCGCGAAGGCGTGCCCATCCGCAACCTCGGTTTGATTCTCGAAAAAGTCGCCGATTATGCCCCGTCCACCAAGAACCCGGACGAACTCAGCGAACAGGCGCGCAAGGCGCTTTCGTGGGATCTGGTCCGCAATGTGCTCCCCGCCGGCCAGAACAACCTCACCGCCATCACGCTCGATCCGGACCTGGAACAGCGGCTGGCGCATTCGGTGCGGCAGACTCAACAGGACGTGACGTTGGCCCTCGATCCCGGTCTTGCGCGGCATCTCTTCGACCAGGTGAGCGATAAAATGAAACAGATGCTCAACCGCGGGGTTCAACCGTTGATTGTCTGTTCGCCCGCCATTCGACTGGCGTTGCGCCGCTTTTTTGAAGGCACATTCCGCACCCTGACCTTCCTGGCCTATAACGAATTGCCGGAGAAAACTGAAATCCAATCCATCGCCATGGTGCCCAACGTTGCCTGATCGTTGTCCCGGTATTCTCACGTCTCCTCTGCTCAGCACGATCAAAGAAACTGCGGCAGAGTCGCCTCCGGTTTCACTCTCCCCGATAGATTGCGCACGCCGTTTCCAACAGCGAATCGGGGGCAACCGTTCATACCACAATAAAAGATGGTTCCTTGGCGGAATCCGTGGGTTCGGAGCAAGACGCAGGGGCGAAAAGCAGGACGGCTGGAGGAAGAAATTCGTCCATTTCGATGTGATTACTGGATGAACTGGTGCCATCGCAGCCCGTAACCTGCTCAGCACCAAACAGTTGCGCTACGCTGGATATGCTGTGCACCCACAAATTCTGCTGACGAGCTTAAAAGATAAGCTTATGACAGAAAAAGGAAGCGAATTTTCGCCGAAATTTCTTGTTTCATTTCTCGATGTTGCGCAAAGATACCTCCATGCGAGAGCGAGCTTTAGCAGAGTGCTATTGTAATCAGTCTGCGTACTCTCTCTCGAGATGTAGGGTCTTTTTGTCTTTGGCCGGGCATGCGTCCGGCCCGGCGGTTGCCTCCGGTGCATCGCCATTGCGTTTCATCTTTCCGTCCGCGTCGTGCGGAACCG
>JACQHZ010000459.1 GCA_016198745.1 Verrucomicrobiota bacterium | reverse complement strand
TCTCGTGGCCGAAGAGTTCGCTTTCCATGAGGTTCTCCGGCACCGCGGCGCAGTTGAACTTGATGAAGGGAGCATTTTTGCGCGGGCTGGCGTTCCATACGGCCCAGGCCACGAGTTCCTTGCCGGTCCCGCTTTCCCCCTGGATGAGGACCGTGGCGTTGGTGCCGGCGACCCGGTTGATCAGCGATTTGACCTTCTTCATTCCCTCGCTGTCGCCCAGGAGTTCCTGGGCGCCCTGTTGTTCCGCCTGTTCCTGACGCAAATATTCGTTCTCGTTGGAAAGCCGTTTCCATGTTTCCAAACGCTCCAAGGCGACGTCAATCTGGTCGGTCGTGAAGGGTTTGACCAGATAATCCGCCGAACCCAGCCGGATGGATTCCACCGCCGATGTGATCGAACCGTAACCGGTCATCATGATGTGGGGGATGGAAACGTTTTGTTTGCGGAGCGACCGCAGGAATTCGATTCCGTCGCCATCGGGAAACCGGATATCGCTGAAGACCAGGTCGAACGATTCCTTGGCGATGGCGGCGCCGGCGTCCGAAACGGAATGAACACAGGCAACGGAACGCCCCCGCCGCTTCAGGTGGTTTTCCATGAAGCGACACAGCAGGACGTCATCGTCCATGATCAGGATGCGTTGGATATTCAAGGCAACAAGAGTGTTTTAAAAGTGAAAGTTTCGGCCGTGTCAATCCACATCCTTGGGAGGAGGCGGGCGCATCCCCTTTTCCAGCATGCTTGCGCTGCGATGCGCGATGACCGATTGAAGGTAGCCGGCGCTGTAGAGCAGCGATTCGTTCATTCGATCGCAAGTGAGGATGCGGGTCAGCAGCGTCTGAAGCTGCGAAAGTTTCGTTCGGACCGGCGCAAATTCCGGGCGTTGACGCGCGTCGCCCATGGCCTGCCATCGCTGTTTCCATCCCGACATGGCGTGTTCGAGTCCCCGCGCTTCTTGCAGGGCCACGTGTTTCTGCCGGACCAGGATGTTCCACTCGGCGATGGGACCGCGCCGGCTCAGGTGCGCGTGTTCCTGCTCCTGAATCGCGCGGTATTTTTCATAAGCGACACGAAGGTTTTCGATGGCGTTGAAAAACTCCTGGATTTCTTGTGGCGTCATGTTTGGGGGTGGATCAGTTAATGCGGTCTTGTACCGGTGTCACCGGTCGAATCCAAATGTGCCACTCTGGGTGGGGGAGATTGATTCCAAGATTTTGTCATGATTTTTGGTTTTGGCAAGCGTGGTCTTTAAGTCGTTCGCTTTTGCCAATATGGTTTCAGTGGTGTCCTGAAACTCAATATGCACCCGAATCAATTTATCGGAGGTCGTCAGTCACGAAGAATGGATCAACGCGCAGTAGTTGGGGTTGTTGCTGTCGATGAGCTTCATCCCTCGCGCCCCGGCAATGCGCGGTCTTCGCGAATTTCACGCTGCCATCGCACCGGCTCCGACACGGCCTTGAAGGAATCGTGACGAACAATCTCCTCTCACAATTCATTTCAGCATGGCCGCCGCCGTCTTCACGATTTCATCGGGATCGCACAGCCGTCCGACCCCTTTGCTGCCGCAGGCCAGAAGCCCCTCTTCAGGGCCGATGAAACGCACGCCGCGCTTTTTGAGAATGCGGACATTTTCCTGCGTCGCCGGGTGATCCCACATCTTGTTGTTCATGGCCGGCGCCGCCAGGATCGGCGCGGACGTTGCCAGGGCGATGGTCGAAAGCGCGTCATCGGCGATCCCGTGCGCCAGTTTGGCGAGCACATTGGCGGTGGCGGGCGCGATGAGCAGCAGATCGGCCGCTTCCGCCAGTTGGATGTGCGTGGGCCGTCCGCCCAATTCTTCATCGTAAAGACTGGCAATGACGGGATTCCGCGTCAGCGTCTTCAGGGTGAGCGGGGTGATGAAATGGGCTCCGTCCGCCGTGATGATCGCGTGCACGGAATGGCCGAGTTTGACAAGCCGGCTGGCGATGTCCGCCGACTTGTAAGCCGCAATGGAGCCGGTCACGCCCAACAGAATGGTCTTGGATTTCATAATCGCCTCCTCGGAATTCGATCTCAACCGCCGGTGGCGAATTCATCCAGCGTCAATCGCGTGGCGCGATAACGTTCGGCCCGGGTGATCGCGCGAAACTTCTGCACGTCCTCCTCCACGCTGCCGGACAGGATGACATAATCATATTCGCGCCAGTGGCGCATTTCCTCGCGCGCGGTGGAAAGCCGCCGGCGGATGCTGGCTTCGTCATCCGTCGCCCGTTTTCGCAGCCGCTGTTCCAGTTCCGCAAACGTTGGCGGCATCAGGAAAACGTCAACCAACGCCGTACGGATGGCCGCGTCGGTGTTGGTGCGAATCTGACGCGCGCCCTGGACATCAATGTCCAGCAGAATGTCCAGCCCGCGAACCAGGGCGTCCTTGACGGCCTGGATGGGCGTGCCGTAGCGGAAGCCGTGAACGCGGGCGTGCTCCAGGAAAAATCCCCGGCCAATGCGCCGGCGAAATTCAGCTTCCGTCAAGAAGTAGTAATCCTTGGCGTCCTCTTCTCCGCGCCGCGGCGCGCGCGTGGTGCAGGAGACCGAATAAAAAAAATCGGGCGTCTTGCGCATGCTGTCGCACAGCGTGGTTTTTCCCGCCCCGGACGGCGCGGAGAGCACAAATAAAATGCCGCTGCGATGCATAGCCTTCAACCAACCATGAAGTTCGCCCGAAAGAAATCAAAATCCATCCTGCCTTCGCAGTTGAAGGCGCTTGAAACGCAGGCTTGCGGGTTATAACGTTTGTGGGCGTGGTTCAAAGTTCATGGTTCACAGTTGATCGTATTGAACCTGAAAATCGCCAACCGTTGAACCATGCCCGTTAAGGAACCCAATGAAACGACCCAAGGTCCTGTGCATGATTGACCTGTCCCTCGCGCCGCGCGCGCTGGATCCCCTCCGGCAAGTGGCGGAGGTGGAACATCTGCTGGCCGATCCTCCGATGCTTTTGCAGCGCATCGGGGAATACGACGCCTTTTTCGGCAACGCGGACCTCAAATTGGATCGGTCCGTCATCGAGCGCGCCAGGCGCCTGAAGGTTGTGGCCACGCCCTCGACGGGCACCGACCACCTGGACGTGAAGGCCCTCGAAGAGCGCGGGATCACGTTGCTTGCGCTTACGCGCGAGTACGCGCTCCTGGACACCTTCACCGCAACCGCCGAATGCGCATGGGGGCTGTTGCTGGCGTGCCTGCGGCGCATCCCCGCCGGATTCGAGGCCGTGCGCCGCGGCGACTGGGCGCGCGAGCGTTTCACGGGCCGCCAGTTGTCGGGCAAAACTCTCGGCGTGCTGGGCGTCGGGCGTCTCGGAAAAATGACCGTCGAATACGGAAAGGCATTTCGGATGCGCGTTCTCGGATGCGACCCCAAGTCTTTTCACATCCCCGGCGTCGAGCAGGTGGATTTCAACGGCCTGCTCGCGCAAAGCGACGTGATCAGCATCCATGTCCACCTCCGGGACGACACGCGCGGCATGATCTCGCGCGAGGCGTTTGCGCGGATGAAGGGCGGCGTGGTGATCGTCAACACCAGCCGC
>JACQHZ010000449.1 GCA_016198745.1 Verrucomicrobiota bacterium | reverse complement strand
GTGCGAAGGGCTCAACCAAACCCAAACGCTCTTTCCGGGGTCGAAATTGCGCCTGCGCTACGCCATCCGGGAGCCGTCGTGAGGTAAAAAGCGGACATTTTTGGATGGCACTATGTCAGGAGTTCTGGAATTGGGGATCGGCCACCTGGGGCGCGGTTCGAGACGGAGCCGTTGGATCGGAGATGGGTCGGACTTTTCCAGAGGCGTCTGGCCGGCGAGTCCCTGATGAGGCCGATGCTCATTGAACCACTGGGCGTATTGTTCAAGCTGTCGCCGCATATCCTGATCCCTCAGCGCCACCTGGATCACGCGCGTGCATTCTTTCTTCATCGTCTGAATGAAGCGCTCGGTGACGGCGATGCTTCCGTACCGCCCGATGGCTCCAAATCGTGGACGGATTTCCCGTCGTTTGCACCAGCCTTTGAATGCGTCACACCAAAACTGCACTCCCTTGTCGCAAACGAGATGCCGTGGAGTTTTGCCCCGTTTGCGAATGAGTGCGGAAAGCAGCACTCGAATCTGGGCCGAGTCGGGTTGTTGACGAAACACCGCGAGTTTCAACACGCCGCGTGAGAAATGGTCCAGAACCACAACCACCCACCAGCAGAACGGCCACGCCTGAAGCTTGGTGAAAGGAAACCATGGAACCCAGAAACCCCAGATTGTCGGCACGACCGTCATGTCAATTTGCCAGACATGATCCGGATGCCGGGCCGTCACCACGCCGTGCGGTGGATCCGCTTTTCCCTCGGCGGGGGCTGACGTCTTCACCGATTCGTCCGCCAAACCTTCTTGCCTCCGGGGAGCGGGTCCTCCGCCTTTGAGCCTGCGCCCCGCCGTCGTCACGCTCAGATGCAATCCCTCCCGTGCAAGGATCTGGGCAATGCGTTTCTTGCCGAGAGCCGGGCAAAGTGTCTTGAGCCTTCGCGTCAAGCATCCCACCATCTCCGGAAAGCGGTTCACCGGCACCGGCAGCGACAGCAGGGCCTTGTCACCTGTTTCGTCCAAGCGAAGCGTCCATGCGGAAATTGTCTCGTCATCCACGAGGAATCGGCGGGCGGTTTCCGCAAGCGACCAACCACGCGCCGCCCGCAACTCCAAAATGGCCAAGCGTTCGACCGGAGCATAGTGCGGGCGACGATGAGCGGGAATGGCTGCCATTCGCTGATCCCTGATCCGCATTTCCTCCCGCAACAGGGCGCATTCCGAGCGACCGCGTTCCGCTTCGGTTTGCAGACGGACTCGCGCGTTCAGGCTGTTGGCTGCCCAGCCCCGGGCGTGGGTCAAAGCATGTTGCGCCATGGACACCGCGTGCAACATCGCGCTTTGGACGCGCCGAGGCCATTCTTTGGGGAGCAGAATCTTGACGACAGGTTGCACGATTTTCATACGCCTCTTCCATATCCACGCAACCGCTCCTCGTCAACTGACGTCAAGCGCAGAGCGCCGCATCTGGCTGCGTCTCTCGCGCTCAACAGCGTTGGGGTTCATTCCGGATGGAATGGCCTGTCCGCGTGTCCCGGGAGAGTCGTTTTTGCTTTTCATTTACCGTCAGTGGGTTGTACGATGCGTTGGAAGTGTGGTGGTCCACGATTTTCGGTGAGATAAAATGCCTTAAAAAAATGAATGATCTGAATCGTGCTTGAGAAAAACCAACCGCGAACCCCGAACCCTGAATCTGACAACCTGCGCCGGCACAACATTTCTTCATTCTTTCCGCCATAGGACGGATTCCCCGTGGTGAACATTTTTCATCCTTAACATGCTCTGGATCATCCTGTTTCTTCCCCTGGCGAGCTTCGCGCTGATCTCGCTGTTTCTGCTTCGGCGGCATGCGATGGCGTCGGGCGTGTCGGTGGGCGCGGCGGTCGCGGGCGCGCTGCTGGCCTTGGGCGCGGTTTCCGGCGCCATCGAGGCGCCTGCGCCGGTGACGTGGCTGGCGGCGGCGGACCTGCAGGTGAACATCGGTTTCGTGTGGGACGGCCTGGCGCAATTGATGACGCTCATTGTGACAGGCGTCGGAGCGTTGATCCACATCTATTCGCTGGGTTACATGCGGGAGGACCCCGGCAAGGCGCGGTATTTCGGCTATCTGTCGCTTTTCATGTTTTCGATGCTCGGCATCGTCTTCGCCGACAATTTCGTGATGCTGTTCATCTTCTGGGAACTGGTGGGATTGAGTTCGTATCTGCTCATCGGTTTCTGGTTTGAACGGCCGAGCGCGGCGGATGCCGGAAAGAAGGCTTTCCTGGTGAACAAACTCGGCGACTTCGGTTTCATGCTGGGCATCATCCTGGTGTGGACCATCTGGCGGAGCGTTGATTTTCAAACGCTTTCCGCCAGTTCGGCTCGTCTGGTCACTGAACACCAAGCGTCCGGTTTTTCCTCGATTCCGCTGGCGGCGGTCGCGTTGCTGCTCTTCTGCGGCGCGGTCGGAAAATCCGCGCAGTTCCCGCTGCATGTCTGGCTGCCGGACGCCATGGAAGGTCCCACCCCGGTTTCGGCGCTGATCCACGCCGCCACGATGGTTGCGGCGGGCGTTTATATGCTTTGCCGGATTTTCTTCATCCTGTCGCTTGCGCCGGAGGCGTTGGAGGTGATCTCGTGGGTTGGGGCCGTCACCGCGATCCTGGCCGCGCTTTGGGCGGTGGCGCAGGACGACATCAAACGAATCCTGGCTTATTCCACCTTGAGTCAGCTTGGTTACATGGTCATGGCGGTGGGTCTGTCGGGACCGGCGTCTGCGATGTTTCACCTCACCACGCACGCCTTTTTCAAGGCGCTGCTTTTCATGGCCGCCGGCAGCGTCATTGTGGCCCTGCATCATGAGCAAAACATCTGGCGGATGGGCGGCCTGGTTTCGCGGATGCGGGTGACCGCCATCACTTTCCTGGTCGGATTGCTGGCTCTCTGCGGAATCCCCTACTCGCTGTCGAAGGACGAAATTCTGGCGCTGGCGTTTCAGCAAAATCGGCTGCTGTTCGTGGCGGGCGCGGCCACCGCCTTTCTCACGGCGTTGTACATGGGGCGTCTGTTTGTGGTCGCGTTTCTCGGCAAGTCCCGCGACGCGGCGGCGGAACATGCCCGTGAAAACGGTCCGGTGATGACGTTGCCGCTTTGCATACTGGCTGCGCTCAGTTTGACCACTGTGTTTCACAACGGGTTCATTCATGAGTCGCTTCGGTTGATGGGCGGCCTGCATGACGCGGAGATGGGCGGTCTCCTCCATGTCCTGCTCATTCTGATTCCTCTGCTTGGCGCGGCAACAGCCGTCGCACTTTACGGGAACGGGGCGCCTGCGGACGCCCTTGAGAAACAGTTGCCACGGTTGCGGCGGATTCTGGCTTCAAAGTTCCGGTTTGATGAAGTCTATGAGTGGATGGTTCGCAATGTGCAGGGAGTTCTGGCCGGGTTATTGCGTCTGTTGGACGATTGGATTGTAGATGGCCTGTTTGTGAAGGGCGTGCCTCTGGCCGTGCGGTGTGTTGGAAACATGGTCTGCCATTTCCAATCCGGCAATCTTCAGGCCTACGTGATTTACCTGGCGCTTGCCATGACGGCGCTCATCTACTGGGGAGTCATCCGGTAAAGGCAGAATTTTTCCCCAGCCAAACCTTGAAAATGGACCGATCCAATTCCCATTCTTCATTCTTCATTCTTCATTTTTCATTCCCTCGGCTATGCTTTCCCTCATCATCTGGTTGCCCATCCTGACGGCGCTGTTTTTGTTCCTGACGCCGATCCGGGGGTCACGGTTGGCGCGATGGATCGCCTTGCTGCCGATGTTCGTGGTGTTGGCGGCGGCGTTTTTTGTCTTTCATCATTCGCCGCCAGCGGGCGAAGGGCGCGCCTTTGTGGTGGAATGCCCGTGGGCGCCCGATCTTGGCATTTCCTACCACCTTGGGAGCGACCGTCTGAACGCGCTGCTGATCCTCCTCACCGCCCTGGTGGGCACGGCCGCCATTTGGGGGTCACAGGCAACGGACAAGGCGCGCTATTTTTACGCGCTCGCGCTGATCATGGCGGGGGGGATGGCGGGCGCATTCGCCTCGCTCGATTTGTTTTTCTTCTTCATGTTTCATGAATTCGCGCTGATCCCGACCTTCATCCTGATCGGGATATGGGGGGCGGAGCACCGGCGTCGAGCGGCGATGAAAATCACGTTGTACCTCGGTCTTGGCAGTCTGGTGCTGCTTTTGGGATTGATCGGTCTTTACGTGAGCACCGGGGCCAGGACATTCGATCTGGCGGTCTTGAAGCAACATCTGGCAAATGCTCCGCTTCCCTACAACCTGCAGGTGGAGCTTTTTGGCGCGTTGTTTTTGGGGTTCGGCATTTTGATTTCGCTGTTTCCATTTCACACGTGGGCGCCGACGGGTTACGGAGAAGCGCCGCCGCTGGCCGCCATGCTTCACGCGGGGGTCATCAAGAAGTTCGGCCTGTACGGCCTGATCGTCGTTGCCGTTCCGCTCCTGCCCGATGGGTTTGAATTCTGGAAGCCCGCGATGGTGTGGCTGGCCATGGGCAATCTTCTCTGGTGCGGGTATGTGGCCATGCAGCAACGCGATTTGCGCTACATGCTGGCCTATTCGAGCGTCTCTCACATGGGTTACGCCTTCCTGGCCATTGCCGCGGCAACTCCTGTCGCCGCGCAAGGATTGATGATTTTCCTCTTTGCGCATGGGTTGAGCGCAGCGGTTGGGTTCGGCATCGTCGGGCATTGCCGGGAACAAACCGGTACGTGCCGTATCCCGGAACTCGGCGGCCTTGCCCGGCAGATGCCTTTTGCGGCAGCCGTTTTCACGATGGCGGCTCTGGCGGGATGCGGGCTGCCGGGGTTCGCGAATTTTCCGGCCGAGATGATGATTTTTCTCGGAATCTTCGAGCGATTTCCATGCGCGACCGTTTTCGCGGTCTGGACCGTCGTCATTTCCGCCGTCTATCTGTTGCGCGCCATCCGTGACGTCTTTTTGGGAGGCGCCCATGAGCGTTGGGCTTCCGCGTGCGATCCCGGTTGGGGGCGTCGCGCGGCATTGGTGTTGCTGTTGGCAACGCTGTTTTTTTCGGGATTTTTCCCATCCGCCGTGGTGGGCGATCGTTCCGCCAGCGATCCGACGCTGGTCCGGGCATTTCAGAAACCCTCGCGCCCTTCGCACCCAATTCCTTCTGAAAGAAAAAGCCGTTACGACCGCACCGAACCATTTTTCCGGGGGACCATGCCATGATTGATCTCTCGCTCATCCGGTGGGAATTGGGGGTCACGGCTCTGGCGCTGGCCTTGCTGCTTGCCGATCTTTTCCTTCCGGGGGGAGGCGGGCGCCGTCTTGGACAGGCCGCCGCCGTCGGACTTGGGGCGCTTTTGATTTTGAGTCTGCTTCTGGGAAGCGGGTTGGACGGAACAACGGTGCGCGCGCAGACTGCGAACCATCTCTACACGCTCGATGGGCTGGCGATGTGGGCCAAGCAATTTTTCATGTTCGCGACCTTGTTGACGATTCTCATGTCTCTCCGCTTTTTGAATGAGACGGAAGATCACATCCCCGAACACATCGTGCTCCAACTGGTCGCCTGTCTTGGAATGATGTTGACGGCAAGCGCGGCGGATTTTCTTTTTCTTTTTATTTCCCTGGAGCTGATGGCGGTCAGCCTCTACGTGTTGGTCTGTTTTCGTCGAAAGGAAATCCTCTGCCTGGAAGCGGGCTTGAAGTATCTCATCTATGGCGCGCTGTCGTCCGGAGTGATGCTCTATGGAATTGCGCTGGTTTACGGCATAACGGGCGCCACCCGGTTCGACAAGGTGGCGCAGTACGCCGCCACAAATCCGGACGCCCATCTGCTGTTTCTGTCCCTCGTCCTGATCCTGGTGGGACTGGCTTTTAAGATTTCGGCGGCGCCTTTTCATTGGTGGACGCCCGACGTGTATGAGGGCGCGCCGACGCCGACGGTCGCGTTGCTTTCAATCGGCTCGAAGGGCGCCGGATTCGTGTTGTTGTTCCGCGTGTTGTTCGAGGCGTTTCCCGCCTGTCGCGAGCGATGGTGGCCGCTGATCTGCGCGGCATCGGGCGCCTCCATTTTGGTTGGGAATCTTGGCGCGATCTCCCAGGGCAACCTCAAGCGGCTGATGGGCTATTCCAGCATCAGCCATTCGGGCTACATGCTTCTCGGCGTGGCCGCATGTTCGAGTATTTCCCTGTGGGGGCTTTCCGCCGTTCTCTATTATTTGTTGGGTTATCTCCTGGCCAACGCCCTGGTTTTCGGAGTGATGTGCGAAACCGCCGGGGAAAATCCGCGCCAGGATGTCCGCGCCTATGCCGGGCTGGGCGCTCGATCGGCGTGGGCGGCCGGCGCGCTGCTCCTGGGACTCCTCTCGCTGGCGGGCATCCCGCCCCTGGCCGGTTTTTTTGGAAAACTCCTGGTTCTCTGCGCGGCTTATGAACGGCGTCTTGTCCTGCTCCTGATCGTGGCGATCATCGGCGTGGTTTGTTCTCTCTATTATTATCTGGGCGTTATCCGGGTGATGTATTTTCCTGATGCCCCCACGTCGCAGGAACGACCCCCTCTTTTGAACTCGACACGCTGGATTTTTGCCGCGTTGATGATATTGTTAATAGCTGTGGGGTTTTATCAATCACCGTGGTGGGTCGCATCGGAAACTGCCATTCGCTCCTTCAAACCATGAATAAAAATCAATCCTTGCAGGAACTGACGCTTGCAAGCCGATCCTTCAAAGGCTGGCGGCGGCTCGTCCATCGGCTATCCCTTGCCGCGGTCCTTCTCGGCGGCGCGGGATGGTGTGTGCGGGAACATCTGACGGATGCCTGGAGCGAGTGGCAATATCGCGCTCTCCTTCAGAAGCAGTTGACGGCGGCAATCGACATCAACGTTCTGTGGAAGGAGTCGAATCTGTATCCCTCCACGAGCGAAAAACAGTGGAGACTTTTGCAACAGAAAGTCAACGTGCGCATGGCGCCCTTGTGTCGGGACTACGAGATGTTCCTGCGTAAACATCCCGCACACGACCGCGCGATGACCTCCTACGGAACGTTTCTGGACGACATGGGCAAAAAAGATGCCGCGCTTGGCTGGTGGTCAAGGGCGCTTTATCTCAGTCATCACAATCCGAATCTTCTCAACAACCTGGCCAATCATTACAGTCACTACGGCCAGCCGCTTCTGGCGATTCAACTCTATGAAACCGCTGTCCGCCTCAGCCCCAAGGAGGCGGTTTATCACTTCAACCTGGGCAACATGTACTGCCTGTTTCGCAAGGAGACCGCCTCCATCCATGGTTGGGATGGCCCGACGATGCTCGCTCAAGCCATGGAGCAATTCAAATTGGCGCGCGAATATGATCGGTTCAATTTTCAATACGCCTCCTCCTACGCCGAGACATTTTATGCGATGAATTTCCTGCTGCACAACCAACCGTGGCAGGAGGCCATGGCGGCTTGGGAACACTGTCTGAGCATGGAACTCGCCCCTGAACAGCGCGATTTCGTCCATTTGCATCTCGTTCGCATCAGCACTTATCTGAGAGATCCCATGACCGCTCTCCGGTGCTTTTCAAAAATCCGCGGACAAGCGCATCGAAAGCTCGCTTTCAAACTGTTGGAACGGGCCTTTCCCTGTTCGTTTACCGGCCCTCTGCAAGTCTGATATGCAGCGAAGATTGCAGGCGGCAAACGGCGTGAAGGATTTGTCGTGAAAAAATTTGCCCCTGAATCGCGCGCGAAGGCGCGTTTTCCCATCAACCTCAAAGAGTTCTGGGCGGTCAATGCGCGATGTTTTGGGCGCTTCGACAAAAACAAACCCAGAACGCCGGTGTCGTTTTCCGTTGGCGAAGATTTCATCAAGTGGCGCATGCGCGTGGAGGACCACGCGCGATTCTACCTCGACTTCGACTGCCAGCAGCAGACGCGATTGGCTTGTGGAAAATTGGCGCGCGAGCACATCGGTCTCGACATGGGTCCGGGCATCAATCTGGGCACAACGATGGAATCCATCTTCGGCGGCGAAGTCTATTTCCCCCCTAACGCCCCGCCTTGGATCAAACCGGTGGCCGAAACGCTTGACGAAGCCAAGGCGCTTCTCCCCCGTCTGTCCAGGATCAACGTCCTCGATGCGGGAATCATGCCGCGATGGTTCGAGTATCGCGCGCGCATTCAAAAGGAATTCGGCATTCCCGTCCATGGCGGCGGCGGCGGTCATGGGGCGGCGGAATTGGCCGTGCTGACGTGCGGCGCAACCAATCTTTGTTACTGGATCAAGGACGATCCCGCGTTCATGAAAGAATTCATGATGGAATTGGGGCGCACGGTTGTCCGTTGGAATCGCGAAATGATGAAGGCCACGGGCAATAAAAATGCCGGCCGTTTCGGCATCGCCAACGACAGCGCCACGCTTCTTTCTCCCGACGACTACCTGAAATTCTCATTTCCCGTCGAGAAGATGTATTATGAGGAGTTCGCCCCATCGCCGGGCGATACGCGCCATTATCACGCTGACAGCTTCATGACTCCTCATCTGCCGGCGTTGCGCGCATTGGATGTGACCGATGTGAACCTGGGACCGAAGGATGACGTCCTGGCGATTCGCAAACAACTGCCCGGCGCGGTCATTCACGGCCACGTATCGCCGATGCTGACGATCAACGGGACACCGGAAGATGTCTATGACGCCTGTTGTTCCGACATCCGTCGCGTGGGCGGCGACGGGGGGCTGGTGCTGACGACCGCCGGCGGCATTTGCGCCGGATCGTGGGAACACCTGCGGGCTTTCATGGCCGCGGCCGTTGACTGCGGAAATCCTGAGAAAACGTGAAAACCGTTGCCTGACGTTTTTTCACTCGAATGAAAATCATGAGTTATCTTGTGTGTCACGTTTCAGTCCTGTTTGCTGTCTTCGCGTCAAGACGCACATTGGTTCGGTCGTCTGTGGTCCCCTCGGCACGGCGAAAGAGAAACCATTTGACCTCATAGGCAGCTCTTTCAATGATTTGTTTCTGATGCCGTCAGTAGATTTTGTCAAAACTCGGTGGACAACTACAGGCTGCCGCGCTCATACCATGCGCGCGAGCGATTGATGACAATGAATACGATCACCGACGTGATGAGCACCTTGGCCGGCACCACCACCTGGGCCACGCCGCACAGGAACATGACCAGCGGCGCGAAGGCCACCAGCATAATGAGGTCGTTGACCGCGACCTGGACCAGGGTGTAGGCGGGATCGCCGTCGGTGAGATACGACCACACGAATACCATCGCGGTGCAGGGCGCGGCCGCCAGGATGATGAGGCCGGCGGTGAAGTCGCGCGCCGCGTCGGCAGGAATCCACGCCGCGAAAACGTGTTGCAGAAAAATCCAGCCGAGCAACGCCATGCTGAACGGTTTCACCAGCCAGTTGATGAACAGTGTCGCCAGCAGCCCTTTGGATTTGCGGGTGACGCCGCCGATGGCGCTGAAATCCACCTTGAGCATCATGGGATAAATCATCAGCCACAGCAGGATTCCGATGGGCACATTGACCTGCGATCCCGCGCCGAACTCCAGCTTGCTCAATGCGTCGGTGATCCCGGTTTGCCATTTGCCGAAAGCCACGCCAACCCCCATGCAGACCAGCACCCAGAGGGAAAGGTATCTCTCGAAAAAATTAAGCCGCCTCTGGACGGGTGTTTCCGATGGATTTCCACTGGTTTCATTCATCTGATATCCCTCTCTTGCTTCTTGGCGTTGCTCCGGTTCAGCCGCTCAAAAATCGGTTTCCAACAAGGAGCCGTTCATTTTCAACCATTCCCTGGCGTCCGCAAAAACGGGCATCTGCTTCTTCCGGTCAAGGCCATAGGTCTGCTCCTTCTCTTTCGCGAGGATTTTCTGGCGCAACTTTTCCAGTTCGGTGTAGATCAGGTCCCAGTTGTCCCTGAATTCCTGCAAGATTCGTTCCAACTCCGCCGCAAATGAGGCGAAGAGTTCCGGATCCTCATCCAGATTCAGGTCAATGAAATGGCGAATCGCGTGCTCCACCTCGGCCGCTTTGGTCTTGCTTCGCTTGCGGGCTTTCACGTCTTTCTGAAAGTCCGCGTCGAGGATGGAGATGGGCGCGATCTTCTGCGCAACTCCTTTGGACTTCAGGAAGGCATCCGTAATGGCGCGGAGTTTGGGCGGAATGCCCTTCATGCTCAACCGTTGGTCCTTGAGATGCTTGCAGGCCAGCGCGTTGATCTCACAAAAGCTCTGGTAATCCTTGAAGTAATCGAGGGCTTCCTTGCGCGGGAGAACCAGGTTGAAGGCGCGGGTGAGTTCCTTGAAGGCGAGAATGTATTCAAAGCGGATATCCTCGTTGTAAAATAAATCGATGGAGGCGTCTGGATCATTGAAATCAGTCAAGCCATGCTTCTTGAGCAAGCTCCAAATCTTCCGATGCGCCTCAATCAGTTCGTTCAGGTCTTTCGTCGGATCGCACAGGGCGTCCAGAATTTCCTGCTGTTCCCGTTCGTCATAGGCCGACAACGCCTTTTTGATGTGGTGGCCAATGCCGACGTAATCCACCACAAATCCCTTGTCCTTGTGTTCGTCGCCCACGCGGTTCACCCGGGCAATGGTTTGGAGCAGGTTGTGGTCGGTAACGACTTTGTCGAGGTAGAGCACCTGTTCCAGGGGCGCATCAAAACCGGTCACGAGCATGTTGTTGACAATGACCATTCCAACCCGTCCATCGAAAGTCTCCTCGCCTTCCTTCTCCTCCGTGTTAAATGGCAGCTTAAAGCGGCGGACGGCCCGCTTGTGGTAATCTTCTCCTGTGAACGCATTGATATGCGATTCGTCGTTATGACTGCCCGAGATCACGACGGCTGTTTCCAGCAGCCGTAAACGATCAAGATTGTATTGGGTGCGGTGGGCCTCATCAATCATCAGCAAAATCTTCGGACTGGAATTCAACTGGGGGAACATTTCCTGCAAATCCCGCTCTTGGAACTTCTGTATCATGGCCATCACGAGGTCGGGGGAATCGTTCCGAATCAGGTCTTTCAACTTCGCGATGCTGTCGTGCGAGCGGCGGCGTAAAAGTCCCAAAAAACGGCGGTATATGATTCCGTTCATAAAATGGGATAGTAAGGGAGTCATGGTGTGTGAGTTTCAGGTGTCGATCTGATCCT
>JACQHZ010000448.1 GCA_016198745.1 Verrucomicrobiota bacterium | reverse complement strand
AGAAATCTTCTCCGGAAAACAAGATTGCGAACGTTAGTAGTTCAGGGGGTCGAAGATGCAGGGGCGGGGTAGTCTGGATTTTTCATGATTCGGAAAAAACGATGACAGCCCTGTTCCAAAACACTGCGGCTCCCTTCCTCCCTGCCACTTGCGCCCTCCGATTTTCTTCGGGAAACGATTTTTCAAACACGCTCTGAGCAGTTACCGAGCGACAATTTTTTTCATGCCGGTCACCGCCTCGCGATAAAGGGACGTCTCCTCCCAACGTCCAAGAATTTCCGAGGTCAGATCGAGATAGAGCCCGCCGTACTCAACAGCCGGTTCAATCTGGAGGCCATGCTGCCAGTCGTTCCACCCCGAGATGAAAATGATTTCGGGGTTGGCCTGTTTCGCCCACAAGAGCTGCTTGCGATAATACATGCCGTCTTCGCGTTCCACCGTTGGCGCGTTGCGCCAAATTTCCGCATGGTCCGGCGCGGGGATTTTGTTTGCGCATTGGGCGATGAAGGCGCGTTCGAGGGAGGCGTTGATGCCCGGACTGACCGGCATCCAATCCTTGCGGCGCAGTTGCGGATAATGCTCCACATAGCTCCATGCGTCCGTGTAAAACGCGCGCACCCGGCGCAGATCGAACCAGGCATTGCGCCACTCGACCTCGTGGATGGCGCGGTTTTCGCCGTTGAGGATGGCCAGGACGAGCGGCTTGCCGTGATAGCGGAAATAATAGTCCTGTTTGCTGACGCGCGCTTTGATGTAGTCGAGCGCGTAATCGTATTGTTCCACCGTGGGATTGCTCAGACAGGCTTCCAACGAAAAGCACAACTGCAATTTTTGCGATTCATGCTCCTGATGCGCCAATTCTTCCAGGAGCAAGGGGAGCGTCGGGTCCTTCGGCAAATCCATGAGCGTCAGTTTCCGGGTGGCGAAGGCGTCATAAACGATCACGTCAATGCCTGCCCGCCGCATCCACTGCAACTGCTGGCGCAAGATGGCGGTCTCGTCGCTTTTGTAATATCCAGCCAGCGGGTGATGGGCGTTCCCAAACTCGCGAATCAGGTTCCACTCGCGCGAGTCAACCGCCAAATGCGCAGTGAAAAACGCGGCGACAACGCCCGGGTATCTTTGTTGAATGATATGGGTCTGGTTCATGGTTGTAAGATGATTGAGCGAACCGTTCTGCAGATGCTGCAAACCGCTCAACCCTCGGTCTGGTAAATCCGGATCACATCGCGCGTGATCTCATCAGGCGAATGCCCGACGGATTCCACCGAATGCGGAATCGCGTCATACAAGGGTTGACGTTCCGCAAGCAGCGCACGGATGCGGCCGGCAGCATCTTCACCTTGAAGAAGCGGCCGATGGGTCTTTCCTTGCGTGCGCAACGTGGCCGTCTCGGCATTCACCCGCAGATGCACCAGCACGCCGGTGCGCGCCAGCGTCGCGATGTTGGAAGCGCGGAGCACCACGCCCCCGCCGGTGGCGATCACCAGATTCGGTTGCAAGGCAAGTTCCCCCACCGCTCCCGCCTCCAGGTCGCGAAAGGCGCTTTCGCCGCGTTGCGCGAAGATATCCGCAACGGACATTCCTACGCGTTGTTCGATCCATTGGTCCATATCGACAAAACGCAAGCCCAGTTCCGCCGCGGCCAACCGGCCGATGGTGGTTTTTCCGCTCCCCATGAAGCCCAGCAACACCAGATTTTTCATTGTCGAATTCGGTCCAGCCTGGATTTCCACAAAGGTTTTGTGAACCAACGGTCCAGCCGCTTACAAGTTCATTCTTGTGTCCTGGCGATTCATTTCATCGGGGTGCATCCGAGGTCGGCGCATTGCCTGGCGGGATGGTTCTTTCCAAGCTACGGGCAATTTCCCGCATGATCCGCTGTTTTTGAGCTTCAAAATCACTGACGGTCATGGCCCTGGCTTCTCCCAGAATCGCGCCGACATTTTCGATTGCGAACCGGACGGCATCCGGATTGTTCGCTCCCTCGAGTTGAAGCAGGTGTTCGACCTGTTTGAGCAGTTTCTTCTTTCGATCGGACCATTCCGGTGTCGGCGTCTGACGGGTGACCTCCAGAATCTTTTCCATGGCGTGTCGCCGGCGTTGTCTCTTCGACAGGTCCGGCGATGAATCCACAGCCGGCGAAGACGGCGGATGGGGGGGAAGTTGCGCGGTATCAGGCAGTTTCGGTTTCGGATTCAGCGTCACTCTTTGAACTCCACCCGTTTCAGCCAGTTGCACCACGATGCAGGCGTTATAGCAGCCCGCCAGACGCAGGACATACTCGCGGTTTTCGCCATCCAGACCCTCTGCGGTGAATGGCGTTGTGCCGACAATCCGGCCATTGGCGACAACCTCTGCGCCGCTGGGGCTGCTTTCAATCACCCGCTTTGCGGAGATTTCCGGCAGTTCGATTTTCAGCCCCTTTACTTCGTTCTCCACAATTTCCAACTCTCGCTCAACCATGCGATGTCCGGGCATGGAGGCTTTCACGACATACCTGCCCACAGGCACGTTGTTAAACGTTGCCGGGCTTTTTTGGGTGTCGGCCCGGAACATCACGGCAGCATTGTCGGGGCGGGTTTCGACGTACAGCCCGCCGGCCTTGGGCGGCTGAGGCATCACGGGCGCAGTTGAAGGAGGATTGGAATTTGTCCGTTGCGCGGTTGTTGTTTGCGGAGGAGGACGCGCCTTTTTTTTATGGATTCCACGGCCGATGCCAATGACCAGGAGGATTGCGACCATGAGAACGATCCACCTCAGAAACCGGCGCGGTTTTCCGGCAGCCGGCGGCGCATCCGCCGGCCCTGCGGAAGCTGGGGACGGCGGGATGGGAACATTCGACGGAAGGTCCGTGTCCAGGGTGGACGGATCCAGGCGCTCTTTTTCGAGCAACTGTCCGACCTTGCGCTCCGCGAAATCAATTCGCGAAAAAAACTCATGCGTCGCCGTGTTGGTCGGGTTGTTGGCAATCCAGGTTTCGAGCGTTGCGAGCAGTTCATCGGCGGATTGAACCCGTTGGTTGACATCCTTGGCCGACATGCGTCCAATCAGTTCGTCCAGCGTTTGAGTGACGGCCGCATCCGGCAGGGCGACGGAGGGGATGGGTTCCTGCAAGTGCGCCACGCAAACGGCGGTGGCGGACGTGTGCGGAAAGGGCACGCGCCCCACCAGCATCTGATAAAGCGAGATGCCGAGCGAATAGATGTCGGTCCGATGATCCACGGTCTTCGAGTCGTTGATCTGTTCGGGACTCATATAGTGCGGCGATCCCATGACCGTTCCGGTGGCGGTCATGCTCTGGTCCCCCTCGAAATGATGTTTGGCCAGACCAAGGTCCATGATCTTGAGCAACCCCGACGCATCGATGATCATGTTGTCGGGTTTGATGTCGCGATGAACGACGCCCTTGCTGTGAATGTACCTCAACCCGACGGCCGCCTGCTGCAGCCAATACAATGACAGCGGCAAGGGCAACGGACCGTGTTTCCGGAGAATCTGCGTCAGGCTGAAGCCCTCGACATACTCCATGGCGATGAAATACTGCCCCTCATGCCGATCGCAATCGAAGATGCCCACAAGGTTGGGATGGGAAAGAGACGCGGCGGCGCGCGCCTCTCTGAGGAAACGCCCGGCGGCATCCTGCTCCTGCGAATACTGCGGGTTGATGACCTTGACCGCGCAGAACCGGCGCAGCGTTTTTTGCCGCGCCAGATAGACCGATCCCATCCCCCCCCGGCCGATGGTGAGCAGCAGATTATATCTCCCGAAACCGATCATTTTCAGCTTGGTTGATAGTCGTTGTCAGCGGCAACGTCGAGCCGGATTCGCGGCGGACGGCCGGTAAACAACGTTTGTCATATATAACAACGCAAACCGGTAATGGTTTCACAATCCGTGACGCCCCCTGGTTTTTTTGCAACGAACCTTCCGGAAAAATGCCGCCAATCAACCGCGCAGACCGGATGCAGCTTTCATCAATGATTGCTGATGGCGATTGAGGAGGGTGTCCGACCGAACGGAGACGAAACTGCGGAACATGATGGCATAAATACGGAGGCGCGTGATCCGGATGCGCCGCGCGGAGTCGAGCGGGTTTTCCGATTGACGAAGAATGGCGAGGGTCTCGAGTCCGATCCAGATGGGCCAGACGCAGGCCAGACGCACGCGGGGACATGCTTTCGGAACCGCCATCGTGTATTCCCATGCAGATCGGTAATGATCCAGCGCGTGATCGAGATGGCGATGATAAAGGGACCGCAACCTGGGGAAAGCGGATGGATGGCGCAGATCAGCCGGCGTCAACCCGATGGACGCCAGGTCCTCGGAAGGGAGATAACAACGGCCGTTGCGCAAATCGCGAGGGATGTCGCGCAGGACGTTGGTCCATTGCAGGGCCTTGCCGAATCGGATGCCGAGTTCGCACATCCGATCTGAATCCCATGCCGCAAATGCCGGCAAATGCGCCATGCACATCTTCGTCCAAAACGGCCCCACGCACCCCGCCACGTGATACGTATAGTCTTCCAGTTCCTGGAACGTTTTCAGGGCTTCCAAATTACCGCTGCCTGAAAATCGCCGCAAATCCAGCTCCATCCCGATTGTGAGCCGGGTGACGACCTCCGCGACCCGCGCCTGATCCTCCTGTGAGAGCGATCGCAACATTTCGAGGCATTCGGGCAAACGACGGAGGAGGCGTCGTTCGGCTTGTGTGCCGGCTGCGTCCATGCCTTCAGAACCCGGCAACGTTCCGACCATGGTCTCGGTGGAAGTCGGCGCCTCTCGATTCAGGCAATTGCGGAATTGAAGCAATCGCTCCAGCCGTTCCACGCGTCTCAGGAGTTCGGTGTCCGCGATGGTGTCCGCCGCGCGCGCAAGAAGATAGGCCAGGCCGATCTGTGGTCGTATGGCGGATGGGAGCGCACGCAACGTCAAGTAGAACGAGCGCGAGACATCACGAAGCAGGTTGCCAAGGAGATCGTGCTGGACGGAAGAATTCATCAGCCTCAAGGCAGAGCCATCCCATCAATTTTGAGAAAATGTTGGTTTGGGTTCCTGGGTCTGCCGCTCGGCAGACATGAAAAACAAAAACCCCAACCAACATGCTTGCACCTTAACATTTAGCCCGGATATTTCACAAGTCCCTTGTGAAATATCCGCCCAAGGGGCCGAAACCGCCTTGTCCCCAAGGCTCTTCGGGGTTAACCCCGCCCTGCTCGCCGGGGAACACCCTGTTCCCTGGCGAGCAGGGAAACTCGGCCTCGCATTTTGCCTCTTTCCAGAGGCAAAATGACGAAGCGCATATTTCACAACTGAAAAGTTGTGAAATATGCGGGTTAGAATCAATTTTGCAACCCCAGCGCTTCAGGTTCTTGGAGATGACGTCTGGCTGGCGGCTCGCGATCCGCCCCAAATGGGCAAAGTGAAAACAGGCCATCGGGACGGGTATTCCAATGCAAAAGAGGAAATCTCCGGAGTTTTTTCCCACCTTCATGGGGGCGTCAACCGGATGGAATTCACGATTTGAAGTTCAAGTTCCCGGACATCCTTTGCCGCCAACTCTCCGTGCGGGGGATGCACCAACAGGATCATGGGCGCGTCTTTCCGTGAAAGATCCACCATATAGCAGGGGCCAACTGTGGTGATCTCGACCGTCTTTTTCCCGTCTTCGCCGTAGTGTTCAGACGTCATCTCCAGGAGGAATTCCAGGGCCGGGCATCCGCTGTTCGAGGTGAATGTTCGTTCCTGTTTGATCCCGGAACAATAAACGGTTCCATCCGGGCCGTCCGCCGAGCAGATGACCCCGATCCGTTGGCGCGCAAACCGGTGAAACAGGTTTTTTTTGCTCCGGGATTCTTCGATAAAATGTTTGAAGATATCGTCCTCAACGCTGGTTTGCAGGACGAGGCGATTCTGTTCATCGCGAAAGTCGAGATACCCGCCTTTGCCCAGGACCTTGAGGCGGTAGTTTGCAGGGTATTCGAACGTGAAGTCATATTCCGCATCGACGTGCTGCTTCATTTTTTCCGGCGACTCCTTCGCCAGTGCAGCGACCACGGGAAGCAGAGCCATCACGCCCCAAACCAGATAATTTGCCGTCTTCATCCGATCCAACGCGCAATTCCGAATGCGGCGGCGGCGGCCAGACTGCCGATCAAGGTTGTTTGCAATCCACCGCGAATCACGGGAGTTCCGGTAAAGCGGGCATGTCTGGTCAGGCGAATCGGTTTCATCGTTGCCCGCTTTCCTCCACGATTTTGACCCGCCTGCCAATCGGCGGACAGGTTTCCTCCGGCGTCAGGCCGCCTGCCCGCCGTAGTCCCGATGTGCTGCCCGCCGGGGCGAGGTCTCGCGGGAGCGGACGCGATCGGGACGAAGGCGGATAGAGGGCGTAAACCTGTTGTCCGCTCCCCGTCCCCCGAAAACATCCGGGGCGATCCCGTTTCAACGCGGTCGTATCGGCATGCTTTGCCGCGAGGAGGCGTTCCGTCCCCGTGCCTGTTGGCGGCGGGATCATGCGCCGTACTTTTTGGAAGGCTTCTCGCGCACGACCCTCGGTCCTGCACCCACGAGCCAGCCGGCGTTGTGGTTCGCATCTTCCAGAAACTTCCTCCAACCCACCGTTTCCGCGCGCCGCTGGACCTTGCGCCGCCACGTGCGGACTTCCTTCACGGCCTTCGATTCCGGTACAATCAGCTTTTTCATATGTCCATCACCTCCTCCGGGGTGGCGACGCGGATCAAGCCCAGCCGACGACGCACATTGAACTCATTGATCCGCGCCACACGCCGCACGTTTGCCAAATCTCTCATGTTCCAGCTTACGACAATATCCAATTCGTGGCAAACCGCCGTGGCCACGTGAACGGCATCATCCTTTGATCGTGGCGTCCAAATCCCCGCCGCGAGATAACCATCGGCCAGCGTCTCGGCTGCCGCCGGCACCGGCAGCACTTGCAACGGCAACGCGCGCAACGCGCGCGCCATCCGCGTTCGCTTGGGTTCGGGAGCGAGCGCCAACTCACTTTCCACCAGCGCCGAGACGAACAATTCATCCCGGCAAACTTTTATCCACGCGAAGAACATCTCGGTCGCGCGCCGTTTCTCCGGTGCGTCCTCGGCGAAGAGCATGTTCGGGATGGTAGTCTCAAGATAGAGCTTCATTTCGTTGTCGGTCTTGCTGTTTTCGTCTTCATCCTTCTGCCTTCATTCCTCATCCTTTTCCACCGCTCTCCTCCACGATTTTGCCCCGCCTGCCAATCGGCGGACAGGTTTCCGCAGGCGTCAGGCGGCCTGCGCGCCGTAGTCCCGATGCGCTGCCCGCCGGGGCGAGGTCTCGCGGGAGCGGACGCGATCGGGACGAAGGCGGGCAGAGGGCGTAAACCGGTTGGTCGCTCCCCGTCCCCCGAAAACATTCGGGGCGATCCCGCTTCCGCCTTCGCCCCGGCTACAGCGAGACAAGCCAACGGGGTCGTGTCGGCGGCGGAATTCTTGCGCTTCGCGGCGCGGATGCGGGCAACCAGTTTCACTGGCTCGTCGTGCTGCACCCGCTCCGGTCCGAGACTATGCGGGTACAAGTTCAATCTGCTCCCGTCGGCTTGGGGTGATGGGGTGGCGCGGCATTTCGTCGTAGGTGCGTCCGTTGAGTTCGCGTCCGGTCAAATCTTTGCGCACACCGCCCCATTGCTTGAAAAAGAACGGCACTTTCGCCGCTCGGCATTGACGGAAGATCGAGCGAATCCATTCAATCTTCATCGGACGCGCACCGGGGCCGCTCTCGCCGCCGACGATGACCCAATGGATACCCGCTAACGACAACTCGTGGAGTGGGCCAATCAGTGGCTCACACGACAAGAAGCGAACGGCAGCAGGCACGGCTTGCAGGTCGCCGACCCGATGGATAACACGCTCGTCCTCAACGCTAACGCCCATCCAGACATTGACCGGCCACTCAAGATCACCGGCCAGTTTGCGCAGTCGCGCGCTCCGTTTCGTGAGAATCTGAAACGTGTGCTGCGGAGAATCGTTCATCGAGGCAAACACACGCTGGATGAACTCAACCGGCACTTGCTCATGGAACAGGTCGCTCATGGAATTGACGAAAATCAAGCGCGGCTCGCGCCAGCGCTTCGGCAACTCGATGAGGTCGGGATGGAGCGTGACCTTGAAGCCGTTGCGATATCGTGCGTTGCCCATCGCTTGCAAGCGCGCCACCAGCCGCTCGGCGTAACAGTTCTTGCACCCCGCGCTGACCTTGGAGCAACCCGTCACCGGATTCCATGTAGCCTGCGTCCACTCGATAGATGAATTTGCCGCCATTTCAGCATCCTTTCTGCGAGAAAATGATTACGACATCGTCCGCGAACGTGCCTCTGCGTCGTTTCTTGCCAGGTTTTTCAGCGGTTATTGCGCCTGCTTCCTCAAGCTTTTTCAGGACTTGTTTGTAGTTGCTGTCGATGTAGGGCTTCCCCACGCTGTGTGTTTCGTAAAGCTTTTTGAATGTGATGCTCCTACCCGCGCAATCGTTCAACAACATCGCCTCCAAGTCGTCAAGTGGTCGCGCCATTTCAAACAGCACGGGGTATCTCCTATCCGCAGGACTGTACTCAAGCGATGCAACACCTTGTTCCTGCTTCGAGCTTTCCCCGGCCATGACGCGCTTCATGATGTCGTATCCACGGAAATGCTTGCTGACGAAAATCAGGTGGTGGCTTGTCCGCGTTCCGCGATCATCCCTGAACCGAAATGGCAGCACGTATCGGTCATTCGTTTGGTTCAACGCCTTGCAGAGTTCCTCAACGATTGTCAATTCACGGTCTCCCGGGGACAGTGTTTGGAGTTTGGATCGCAACGCATCCGCTCTCTCCTTCCCAAACAACGCATTCATGTGCTCCTCGACGAACTGATTGTTCAGTCCCATGTTGATGCGGTTGTAATTGAAAAAGAAAATGCACTCACAAGCCCAATCCTTGATGACGGCATTCACCAATTGCAGCGAAAGGCCTTTGTAGCCCCACGGATCAACGAAGAACAGAGTTGGGATGAGCCGCATCTGCTCGAACATCTTCACCATCTCCGAACCGACCTCCTCGTTCATCACCTTGGGGCGATACGTGAGCTTGTCGATATCCGGCAACTCGCTGATGGCTCGCTCCAACGACTGGGAATTATCCCCGTTCTTGTCGTTGAAGAACGTCACCAACACTTGTCGCATTTCGGGATCGTTAATTGCCTGTTCCAACACCCGTAGGGGCGTGGATTTTGTCCCGTCCTGGTATCGTCCCTGTCCGGCGAACAAATCCATATACGCGATCTTCTTGCCGGTCCCCTGGACCTGAGACATGATCACCTTCGCCCAAACCCAAAAGTACTTCGCCACAATCGTCGCCTTTACCAACGACTGTTCTTTGGTTTCCTCGAAAAAGCCGTTTGTCATATTCCTGTCTCGATTCCGAATCGTTGACCCATCACATTTACCGCTTCCCACTCTCCTCCACCAGCTTGATCTCATCCGGCGTCAGGCCGTAAAGGGCGTAAACCTGTTCGTCGATCTCACGCTCCAACGCGCTCGTGTCCGCGGCGGGATTCTTCTGCTTTGCGGAGAGGATGCGGTCAACTAACTTTACCAGCGCGTCGTGCTGTGCATGTTCCGACGCAACCGCGAATTCAATCGGGCGGATGGGAAGTGGCTCAATGTATTGCCGGTTGTAAGCGAAGTACCCTCCGCTAAATGCCGTGCTGGTTTGTTTGAGAAAATAATCGAGCAACCGCGAATTGAGAAGGGCGAGGGCGTATTTCAAACTGAGCTTGCAATCCTGACGGAGCGTAATGCCATAACCACCCCCTCCACCACCGCCACTCCCCATGAAATAGTAGAAGTCGGCTTCGTCGAGCGTGAAACAAGCGGATGATGCAATACTTGGGGTGAGCAGTTTCGGTTGTTCCATCTCGCTCAAGTTTTGCGAACGGCCAAACGCATACCAGCGATCGTGTTTCCACTTGCCTCTCTCTCGGGCCTCAAGGATTTCTCGACACGTCTGCAAGTATTGCCAAGCGTTCGGAAATTCTCGCTTGAACTCAGAGCTTGGAATCAGAGTGGCACGACCGGATACGACGCGATACGGAAACAAAATACTTCGAGAAAGCTCACCAACGTAATAGCGGCGAACATCCAGCGAACCCTTGCATAACGGATGCATCAACTCCGTTTCGAGTTTGTGTTCCTGTTCTGTGGCCTCGGAATAAAATCTGCCTTTCCCGTCATTTCTCAGCACGAAAACTGGGTCTGCGCCTGTGACAAGCCCTTGGAAAATTCTTTCCGCTACATCTCCCAGCTTCACCGGCATCCGTTGTAGCTTCTCGAAAAGTCCAGCGCCTTTGCCGACAGCAAAGTTCCATTCGGCTTCAGTGACGCGATTCGACGGAATCGCGGCTTCGGTGACGATGCCTTCCGTCAGCCACAATGGCAGGTCATCGGCACGAGCGAAGCGGCAGGATTCCGCGCCGTCTTTGGCGAGGAACAGCAGGCAGACGTAGTTTGTCGCGCCCGGAAACACCTGCTGGTCGCCGAAGTGGACGATGTGACGGAGCTGCTTGCCGCCGGCCAGCAGTTTGCGCAACGGCTCGCCGTATTGGGCATTGAAAAACTTGTGCGGCAAGATGAACGCAAGTTGTCCACACGGCTGAAGCATTTGCAAGCCGCGCTCGACGAACACGACGTAGAGATCGTAATTACCTTTGCGGGCAGACTGGTAGTGTTCCTTGAAGAAGGCCGCTTGCTCCGGCACAGTCTCGTTCAAGGTCTGGATACGGACGTAAGGCGGGTTGCCCACGACCACATCGAAGCCACCTTCTTGGGTAGTGGTTGGCGTGAGTTCGTCGCCAGCGATGACGCTGAAGCTGCCACCCAGCGTTGCTGTCGCACGGCGAATCTGTTTCCCAACACAAATCCCAAACATCCACTCCGGGTCGAAGAAATCCGCCGAGGCGTTCTGGTCGTAGGGATTCCAGTTTGCCAGCTTCTCCGTGGTCTCGCGCGAGAAGCCGTCCGCTTTCAGCAACGCGCCAATTTCGGCGCGGAGCTTCGCGTCGAGATCGCGCCATTTCGCTTTCGTGTGCGGCGTTCGGGCTTTGAAATGTTCATCCCTGACTTTTTTGAGATCCTTTTCTTTAACGTCAATCTGCGGGTTGCGCAGCATTTGCTGCTGTGGTTTCTCGATACCAATGAGCGTGTTGGCCGCGACGAACTTGGTTTCGAGGTTGGGCAACGGGCGGACGCCGAGGTTCGGCGCTTTGGGGTCAACCTTCTGGTCAACGACCAGCGAGATGAAGAACCGCATCTTGGCGATCTGGACGGCGATGGGCTGGATGTCCACCCCGTAAATGCAATTTTCGATGAGGTAGAGCTTGCGACCGTAATCGAGTTCGTTAAGCTCAAAGGCTTCTTCAATATTGGTAATCTGCTGTTCCAAATCCTTGAGCGTCCGCTCGCGGATGGCCGAGTCCTCGATTTTTTCGGCGGCTTTGATGGCGTCTTTGACGCGGTCAATCTGGCGTTGCTCCCATTGTTCATTGCGCGGATCGAGCTTGCCGAGAATGAAAACGAGCTTGTGCAAAATGCCCATTGGAAACGCGCCTGATCCAACCGCCGGATCGAGGGATTTCAGCGAGTCAATCGCGGCGATGAGAGTGTTCACTTCCTTTGCGGTAAATTGGTGCGGCTCGTCGTTGTAGGCGAAGAGATGGCGGAGTCGGGCTTCCAAGGTGGGCCAGACATTCTTGTCTGGCATTTTCTCTGGCATTTTCTGCGAAGATTCATTGGCAGGAGTGGAGACGGCCTGATGAATCCAATACTCCTTCTGCTGCAACCCCGCTTTTGAGGGATTCTCCGCAATGTATTGGATGAAACGCTGATATTGAGCCTCGCTGCGGACGATATGATCGTAGGATTCGTCGAGCCAGAATGGGCCGGTAGAGCCGAGGATCTGGTTGGCCGCACGAGCGCTGGCCCCCTTGATGCCTTTCAACAGGGCTGAAAGCGTGTGTGTCCCGAGCGGTTGCAGCAACAGATGAACATGGGTGGGCATGATGACGGCGGCATGGAGGTGGAAACGGTCGCCATCGAATCGGGTCAGGCATTGGCGAACGGCATCCCGCATATCGGGTCGGGCGAGGGCGCGGGAACCCATTCCTGCGTCCAGCCATTCCTCTAACTTTCTCCCGAAACGATCATCGTATTCCTTCCAATCGGGATCGGAGAAGGGTTCGGGATGTTGTTGGAGCCACAGGTCACGCTCATGTTTCCAAACCCGCAGCTTTTCCTGCGGAAGGGCGTCAGCCAGGCGAAATGTGATCCAATAAACGGATCCGGTTTTGGTCCAATGCGGAAGGTGGCGATATGTTTTCTGAATTTCGTCCGGGCTGGCTGATTCAGGCGGGACGGCTGCACCAGAGCCAGAGCTTGAGCCAGAGCCAGACAAGAATGTCTGGCTCACCTTTTCAGACAAACACGCAATCAGGGCTTCGTCCACCATGTAGTTGACGATTTCGCGGGGGGTGTAGAACGAACCGGTCTGTTTGCGGGCGGTCGCGCCGGTTTCCGGGTTGTAGGCCGCGAGAAGATTTTCAAACACCTTGCCGGACAATTCCGGGTCGAGCGCGATTTCTTCTTCGATCGGCGTGTTTTCCGCGATGGTGAATTTGTAGTGATCAAACGTGTGAATCAGGCCGCGCACCTTGACCTTCTTGAATTTCGTGTCGCCATAGTAGTCGCTCAGGTCCACTTCGCGCTCCGGGCCAAAAAACAGGAAATCCGGCACGACCGGCTGGCTGTCGTCACGGCGGGAGAAGCCGTCAATCCGTACGTAACGCGGCTTGGCATTTTCGCCCAGGTCTTTGTCGAGACACTCGAAAAGTCCGCCGTTGAGGAACGGGATGTTTTTGAAAAGGTCGAGGGCTTCGTTTGAATTCTGAAAAAACTCGCGGTGACGGTAAAGGCTGTGCGCCATGAAATTCTGTTCCTCCTTCGTCCAGCCGCGCTTGTCCATTTCGGTGTTGAGCGTGGCGAAGAAAAGGTTTTGCAGGATGGCTTTGTAGAAAACGGATTCCTTGTCGCTGGTTTTGGACGGCGCGAAGCCTTTGAGAGTTTGGGCGAGCTTGCGCTCGTCGAAAAGCGTGTCGGGGATAAGTCCCTTCTCTTTCACGAACCAGCAGAACATGAGCCGGGTGATGAGGCGGATGACGGAGATGTGATCCTTGCCATTCTGCTTGGGAGCGTCCTTGGGAAATTCCGCGTAATCCAGCGCCCAGAAATACCAGTTGGCGATTTCCAGAAAGAAGCGTTTGTTGAGTTCGGAACTGTCGAGGGTCTTCTGCCACGCGGCATGCAGCGCGACGAAGTTGGCGAAGTCGTGCTTTTCGTGGAGCGCGTCGAAAGAGAGGTCGGCCAGGATTTCGACATGAGCGCGGTGCGGGTTGGCGATCCGGATATCTTTGATGAGCGTGACCTTCTCCAACACGTCTTTGGACTCGTCGCGCTTGTGCAGGCGGCGGTTGATGACGGCCAGCGTCAGCGTGTCGCCATGTCGGAAGAGGAGCATGGCGGGCATCGGGAAAAGGCGATTCACGGCGCGGGTGATGCCGGAAAGTTCGGTGCGCGTGTAATACGGTTTCTTGAGCGCGATGGCGAAAAAGAGGTAGGATTCGATGACGGTGTTGTTGAATTTGCCTTTGCCTTCGAAGGTGAAGGTGCCTTGACCCGCGGCGCTGATTCCGTCGCCGGTCAGCTGGAAGAGCATGTCCACGGACTTCCAATCGGCTAAAAGCGCGTGGTCGGAATGAAGCGGTTTGTCCTTGGCGAACGTGGCGACGAAGCTCTCAGCGGTATTGGGCTTGAGCGTGAGCCCGCTTCTCGCTGCGGTAGCCAAGCGACTCAAAGAGGCCGGTGGCCGCGTCTGCGAGCGGCTTCTTGGCGAAGCGCCCAAGTGAATCGGCAATGGCCTGTCTGACTTCGAGGGTGTTCATGGAGGCCAACTCAGAAACCGATGCGCTGAATGCCCGGAACGGCGTCGAAGTGAGTGTCGTTGCTCAAGATGGGCAGACCGTGTTGGCGGGCCAGCGCGGCAATCCAGGATCATTGCCGGTCCTCCGTCTCGATCTGCTCGAATTCCTCATCAATGAGTTTTTGGATGCGGCGGGTTTCAGCGCGCATTGCCGCGGTCTTGCCAAATGCCCCAAAGCCCTTCATCCACGGCCGCTCAACCGACCCGGACGCCGCGGATGATGATCGAAGTTTTTCCTCAACCGCCTCGGTGATGAACTGTTTGAGCGTGATGCCATGACCGGCGGAATGGACCTTGGCGCGGCGAAACACCGGCTCAGCGATTTCAATGGTGGTCTTCATATCCCCATATTCCCATATTTACGGGCAAAGTTCAAGGGAAAATGAGTCGTTGGCCGCATCCACGGAATCGGTCAGCGCGAAGTAATGCCGGACGTCCGGCGTCAGCAGGCGAAGGAGTTTGTGGTTGTCGTTCAGGCGTTTGACGAGACAAGGGAAATCCCCATCACAATGACCGCCTGATCATAGTTCGTCCACGATGATTTGAAATTGCGCGGAGGTCACCGGCATGACCGCAAGGCGTGGTTGGCAGACCAACGCCAGCTTGGCAAACCGTGAATCAGCTTTGATGGCGTCCAATGGGACGGGCTGCGCAAGCGTTTTTACCGGGGTGAAATCGCACGTCAGCCACTGCGGGTCGGCGCTGGTGGGGTCGGGATAGGCTCCGCGCGCGACGTTCATCACACCCATGACGGCCAACTCCTGCTGGCTGTGGTAATAGAGAACCGGGTCGCCAACCCGCATTTCTGAAAGGTGTTTGCGGGCGGCAGGACTGCGAACGCCGCGCAGGGTGAACGCGCCGCGTTTGACGATCTCCGTCCAGGATGTGCGAAAGGGAGCGAATTTCACCAGCCAGAATCGTTGACTTGTCTTCGCACTGTTCATCTGATTTAATTCAAACAACTCAGTCACCATGCGTGACAGGAGCTCTGCCCCCGCCACGGCGGGGGCTGCATTCTTTTCCAAATGAGGTTTTGCATTTTTTGGTCCGACCGATAATATTGCAGGTGTCACACCCACTTTATGTGGGAGGTGCATTAGGGCGCGCTTTAAAAGCGCGCCCCGTTTTTTTCAAAATTAGCTCTTGCATTCAAACCGGTGATGTGCTCTATTTTCACTGTCTGACACGCCATGTGCGTGAATCAGCTCTGCTCCCGCTTCGGCGGGAGTTGCTTTTTCTGGGCATAGGCATCACGGCGCTTCTCCAAATCTGCCTGGAAGCCCGAGATGTCCACGCAAAAGGCGGTGACAAGGTGGTAAAAGTTATAGTCCGGTTTGGGGTCTTTGGGCAATGTGCGGCGTTCGAGGATGACGACAAATCCCCATTCTTCCAGCCAAAGGTAAGTGCGCAACCGGCCGCTTTTGTCGTCCACAGATTCAAAGACAGAAACTTCCGGCGACGTGGCGTTTTGGATGATGGCAACAACCCATCGCAATCGGGCGCTGCGTTTCGAATCGTAGATTCGTTCGACTTCCATTCGACGAACCTTCGGATTGTATTTCTTCAATGTGCGCGATGTAACATGCCAGAAACCGTCTTCGAACTCGTCCTCGCTCTTTCTGCCATCGGGGATTACGGGTAAACCTTGGAAGCGCAGGCCGCGACGGATTTCTCGCGTGTAAATGTCGTAAAGCCGGCTGCGGATTCTCTCCCAGCTTCCGTCAAGCCCGATCAAATCGGGCAACCATGCTGGCGGCGTTGATGAAGATTCATTGCTCATGCCATAACTACAGGGCTTTTGTTTCGATTCCTGTTGTCATAGCAGCAGCGCGTCGGCGTCGTGCCAGGTGGCGATGTTGGCCTTGGTTGCGCCCGGGGGACTGTCGGCGGTGAGCTTGTGACCGAGTTTTTCTTCCAACAATTTCACCAACGCCCGTTTGGCCAAGCTCTCCTTTTCGGCGGCGGGGCGGCGGGCGAAACCGACCGCGCCGAGCAACAGGTCGGTCACTTGCAGCAAACGCACCTCGTGGCTGCGGATGTGCTGGAGAGACGTCACCGCTCTCGCGTCATCCGCGTCAGCGGCGAGGCGCTTTTGGAGTTCGGCGATTTTCTGGCGGCCGCGCGTGTCTTTGAGGTCGAGGAAGGCGCGGTAACGGTTTTCCGGTTCGATGACGCTCCGCAGAAACTGGTAGTAGAAGCGGTAGTAGAGAAAATCGCGGCTCTCCTCCGGCAGCGTGGCGTAGAGGCGTTGTTTGTCCGGCAGCAACAGGGCGCGGAAGGCAACGTCATCCGCGGCAAGAAACCACTCCAGAACGGCGCGGTAGAAATCCTGCTTGCCGGGACTGACCTTCGTCCATTTGGCCTCGAAATGCGCCGGCTGGCCGTGCGTTTTCCAGAGCGCGGTGAGTTCGGCGTTGAGCGCGTGGGCGCGCTCGGCGGGACAGGCGAGCAAACCAAGCAGCATGAACGGCTCGCGGTCGTGCGGCAGGTGGCGGCTTTCGTCGCAGTAAAGATGCAGCGTGGCGCGGGCGATGAGTTGCTCCTCGGTCTTGCCCTGTTTGGCCGCAAGCGCGCGGCGCTGCGCGGCGGCCAGCTTCGGATAGCGCCGCGCATACCAGTCCTCCACTTCCCGGATGTCCGCCTCGTTCAACCCGTAGGCTTCATAGACCAGCCGGTCGATTTCCAACTGCTCGTTCGTTGCGTAATCGTAGCGAGCGTCGCGTTTTTGTTTGGAAATAATCGCTTCTACTAACTGACGAACGTCAGACAGAGGGAATGGAATTTGTGTGTCAACCAATCCTTTTTCTGGCGATTCAACTGTATGCGCTCTGAATGGTTTGAGGAAAAACTTAAACGATTTCGATGCGAGCACGCCGAGTAGCTTTGTGCTGTCAAGCGTGGGGAAAACTGGAAAAATAGTTGAGCCTTTATTTCCGAATATCGCACCACACCCTCGACGGAAACTTGGCGAATAAATTCCGGTTGGTGAATATGTAATGCCAAGGCGAAAATAGGAGTCTGCATTTTGAAAACGCGACGCAATTTTTCCTCCCTGCTTCTCGCTCGTGTGCGTCGTCATCCGCTTGATCGCCCACTCACTCCAGTCCAAGAAATAATCGGTCGGCACGAAATAATTCGGCATCCATGCTTCATCTGAGTCTGACTCGCCACCTTTGTCGTAGGGTACAATGTAACGCCCACCGAAATAGCGCGGTGATTTTTTGTCGTCTTTCGAGATTCCGTGATGAATCACGTCGGCTCGCAGCTTTTCATCGGATCGGATGCATTCGAGATCTGATTCCGTAAGCAAAAATTCTTTGACCTCTTCGATTGAGTTATATGAGCCGCGCGCGTCAGAGTTTTGAAAAAGATAAGTATCATTGTCGCCCGTGATCAAACCCTGCTGTACCTCCGCGATGTCGCCGAGCTTCACCAACCGCACATCTTGTCCATTGAGTTGCACCGTGCGGATGGGAACGCGTTTGCCGCCGATGGTTTCGTGTTGCACGGGCGCGGTCGTATCGTTCATCAGCGCGAAGAGCTTGGGTGAGGCGACAAAGAACGGGAGATTCGAGTTCGTTCGGATGAGGCTCTGGCGGTAGTGGTAAATGGCGTAGGTCTGGTTGGCGACATTCTGGCGGCGGGCGAAACCTTCGGTCTGGTAAAGCAGGTGGAGGAATCGCTCATATTGATCATGGATGGAGACGTTGGTGAAGTCGGCCATCTGGCAGGTGTGCTCCGCCAGGGCCGCGCCGCGCTGGCAGAGGATGACGGCGCAATTGACAACCGCCTTGAAGGTGTCACCGGAAACGCGGACCATCTTGTGGACGCGGTGCTCCAGCATTTGCTCACGCAACGGCCGATGCGTTTTGATGGTCATGAAGGTGTCGCTGACGATGTAGGCCAGCACGCCGCCCTCGGCCAGCGGGCCGGGCCGCTGCCGCGAGCCGAGAAAGCGGGCGATGAACGCGCCATAAGAATCCTTTGAGCCGAGGCCAAGCGGTTTGCGAACGTTGTCCTCAACGTCCACGCCGTAGGGCGGATTGCCGATGACGATGTGGAACGGGGCAGGAGAAGGATGAGGGATGAAGGATGAAGGATGAAGGGATTCTTGGACCAGTTCGGGGAAGAAGGTTTCGACGTTGAAGAAAGGCGCGGCGAGCGTGGCGTGTTTAAACCATTCGGCGAGCCACGCGGCATCCTGCCGACGGCGCATTTTTTTCCGATCAAGCTGGGTGGTCCCGGTGGGATGGATGCCTTTGGTCTGCTCGGCGAAGCCGGGGAAAAAGGTCGCCAGTTTTTCGCCAATTTCTTTGGCGAGCGCATCGCGCCGGTCCCGGCTGGTCTGCGGCTGGTAGTATTCCTCCCGGGTGGCGCGCAAACTGGCGAGGACGGAACCGGAGAGCAAGCCGTGCTCGGTGTCACGGAGGGAATTGCAACACAGGAGATTCGTTTCGAGGTTCGGCAGGGCTTGCAGGCCGTAGTTGTGCGGCTGGTCGGCTGGATTCACTTCCTGTTCGATGACGAGGGTCAGAAAGAAGCGGAGCTTGGCGATGAGCGCGGCGAGCGGCTGGATGTCGAGACCATAGAGGTTTTTCTGAATGAGGCCGAGCTTGCGGAGGTAGTTGTAGCTCTTGCCTTCCATACCGCGTGCAGCGTCGGCGCGAATCGCCGTCGGCAAGCGCGCAAGCAGGCGTTGTTTCCATCGCTCGTTTTTTGGATCAACGCGGGCCAGCAACTCGACCATGCGATGGAGCATTCCCATGGGAAACGCGCCGGAACCGCACGCCGGGTCGAGTACGCGGACGGCGTCCATCGCGTCCACCACGCGGTCAGCGATGGACGAGAAGTCCGCGTCGTCGGGCAATTCATAGCAGAGGCGGGAAAGAAGCTGGATGTCATCGCGGGAAGCGCCACCCTGCTCAAAACATGTGCGCAAGTGCAGATGCAACGCTTCGTTGACCATGTAATCCACGATGCGGCGCGGGGTGTAGTATGAGCCGGAGGCTTTGCGGGCGGTTTCGGCGGCGGCTTTGTCGTCGGGATCAATTTCAGCGAGCAGGTTTTCAAAAACGAGGCCGAGCAACTCAGGATCGAGCGCAACATCTTCTTCGAGCGGCGTGTTTTCCGCGACGGTGAAACGGTATCGGTCAAAGATGCGGTTGATGCCTTCGACAGGGCGCTTGGCTTTCTTTTTCCCGCCGGCTTCGATGGTAAAACCCTCTTCGCGCCGCGCGTAGAACAGTTTGTTTGGGATGCGGAATGCGCCATCCTCAATGGTGTCGGAAGCGTTGTCTTCCGCCAACTTGTCGAAGAGGCCGCCGTTGAGGTAGGGGATGCGGTCGAAGAGGTCGTAACTGAAATCTTCCGGCAGTTGGTTTTTGCCGAGATAGGCGAGTTTTTTTAACTCGGCCTTTTTTACAGTTCGATCTGACGCGGCTTCCGGGCCCGACTTCCGCCGCTGATTCATTGGCTGGTTCAGCGCCTGAAAGAAGATGTTTTGGAGAATTCCGCGGTAATAGTGATTTCCTTCGGGAAATCGGCGGTCATCGCCGTCACATGTCAGCACGCGGCGGCGATCCGCGACATCATAAAGCTCAAGCAACTCGACGGGGATGAGCCGCATTTCCTTGAGAAACCACGTGAAGAGCAACCGACAAATGAGGCGAACGGTAAATTCCTGCGTGGCGCGCGCGCGGGTTTTCTCCTCGGCGTGATCAGGGAGGCGGGCGAGGCGGATTTCGCTGATGGCCCAGGTGAACCAATCCACGAGTTCACGGTAAAACCGTTGGTTGAGTTCCTGGGTGGACAGAATTTTCTGCCATGCGTCATCCAGTTGCCCGAACGTGCGGATCGCGCCGGCCTCCTCCCGCAGGCCATGCAGGGAGAAACGCTCAAGCAGGGCGAGGTGGGCGCGGTGCGGCTGGCGGCATTCGATATTGCGGATGAGTGAAACGCGGGTGAGCACATCACGTGTCCCATCGCGCAGGTTTTTTCTGCGATTGATGATGGCAAGCGAAACCGTCTGTCCATGCCGAAACAGCACCAGAACCGGCATGGGGACGAGGCGGTTAAGGGCGCGAGTGATGTTTGAAAGCTCAGTGCGGGTCGGCGGTTCGCCATCGGGCTGGGGCGAAAGTTCGAGCGCAAAGAAGACGTAGGATTTTACAACTTTGGAATCGTAAGGCGTCTCCTCCTGAAGAAGCAGCCCTTGACGGTCATCCCCAGTCAATTCGGAATCGGTGAGTTGAAATAGAAAATCAACGGAACGCCAGCGAGAGAGAAGCGCGTTTTCCTCTCGAAGGTAGCCATTCGGGTCAAGAAGCTTGCGAAGTTGATCCAGGGAGTGGATGTCGAGCGTCCGACGGCTTCGGTAGCCGAGCGATTCAAAGAGGCCGATGGCGGCTTCCGCCAGCGGCTTCGCGGCGAAACCCGCGAGCGCAGCTTGAATGGCCTGTCTGACGTCGGGAGCGTTCATGGATTGACAAATTCGCCAAAAGGGTTACTATTTATTTATCACGACGAGGGGAGGTTCTTAAGGTTCCGTCCTTAAGCAATTGCCCCTCATTTTATCGAGGTTCATGGCGATTCCTTAATCACCGGCCAAGTGATGAGTTCAAAGTCGTTGGTGTCGATGGTGACGGGCATAAATCTATCTCAAGGCTTGGGCTTTCCGTTTCAACTCCGTGACAGGTTCGGCTTCCGAGGGCAGGTGGAGTTTGTCGCTGCTTGCAAAGATTTTTTTCGATTGGTCGGGGCGTTCGGCGCTCTTTGGGTGTTCTCTGGTTCATGAGTGTCCCACATTTCGCGGTAGGCGTTGATGTAGCTCGCCGTCGCCACCGGGTTGATGAGAAAATAATGGCGGCAGAGTTTTTTGTAGAGGAGCAGCACGGGAGCGTAACCACAGAAGTCGAGCAGACCGTCGAGAGTGTGTTCGATGTGGTGGACGTCCCGGCTGCGGGAACGCAGGATGCCTTCGACGACGGGCGTGTATTCGCGTAACGCCTTTCGATTGAGTGATTGGATGCTTCCGACGATACAACGAGCGGCTTCAAACAGGGAGTCGCGGCCAGTGATCACTTTTTCATCCTTCATCATTCCTCCTTCCCGATGACGTTGATTCCGCGCATGCCGAAAAGCGGGGCGGCGGTGAGGAAGTGGCGGTCGTTGGAATAGACTTCGGTGAAGCCGTGTTCCGCCGCGCAGGCGAGGTGCAAGGCGTCGGCGGCACGGAGGTAGGCGGTGCCGGAGGCTTTCCAGAAAAATTGTTCCAACCGCTGTTGGATGGAGTCAGTCAACGGGAGCCAATGGAACAGCCCGTCTTTCGAGTCGGTGATGAATTGCTCAAGGGCATTGAGATACACCCCTTGCTGGAGGCGGCCTTCCCGGAAGGCGCGGTGGAGGGCGGCCACGATTTCGGATTGGGCGTGCCAGGAAGAAGCCAGCGCGGGCGCTTCTGCGGCGAGTTGGCGAACCTGCTCAAAACCCGCGTCTTCTAAATAAAGCCGCACCAGGTAACTCGTATCGAAGAAAGGAAGGTCAGTGGCCATCGCGATCGTCGGAGATTAAGTCGGTGATGTCGCGATCTCCGGGCTTGGGGCGGTAAGCTCCGGCCTTTTGGGCAGCTTCAAATTCTGGAAGAAGCTTGCGTTTCGCCCAGTAGGAGACGGGTGCTTCTTCGATTGCTCGAGGAGCTTCCAACTCCCGCTCGAGCGAGGTCAGGACGACCTGCTTGAGGGTCTGGCCGCGTTCGATGGCGCGGATTTTGACCTTTTTGTAGAGTGGATCGGGGATGTCGATCGTGGTTTTCATAATTAAAATATACGGCAATATTGTTTCCCGTCAATCCGTTTTTCCGTCTTTAATGACGAGCCAGGTGATCGCGGAAATTTTCTCGATGAAATCAATGATGTCTTTGGGGCGGTTTATGCTTTTCGGTTAATCTGCCTGTCGCTTGTGGAAAGCTCATTCGGAAACTCGTGGGCGAACACGCCCTCGACCGTGCTGATGGCAGCCGCCACCTCGGAAGGAACCAATCCCGAAGCTCCCGCATGACTGAGTCTATTCAAAACGGTGGATCGCATGGTTTCAACCGCTAGGCTTCTGTGCGGGCAGCACCTTGAAATCAGGGCAGAGCAGCAGTTCGCCGATGTCGCCGACCAGACGGCCGTCGAGTGTGAATTGTCGCCTCAGTCCATGCGCTTTAGCAATTGCCTGCAAATCGGCAACGCCCTCCTCGGCTTTTCGCAGGGCCGCGAGGACGTTTTGTGGTGTCTCTCGCCAATGGTTGGGAGTGGCGTTCATTGCGGCAGCCTCCTCGTTGTCATGCGCTACTTCATATCCTGGGTTCGGTAATAGGGATGGTTCCGATGGTCTTTTGAATTTCTGAAAGCTTCTCCCCTACCTCGATGGGCACTTCCGACTTTTCCATTTGCCGGGCAATTAAGAAGTAGTCGCTCTTGGTGATTTCCTTCGACAGATCGGCTTTTTTAAGGAGTTCCGGAAGAAGTGTCTTGCTTGCGGGTTCCGAACGAAGAAAGGCGCTGGTCTGCAGCGGATCTTTGAAAAAAGCCGGAGGGATTTGCTCCCGCAAATAATTCAATGCCGCACTGGCAAAAAGGTCGCCCTTTTGTTGTGTGATGAAGCGTTCCAAAGCGACCGGATGAAGGAGATAACTCTCGGATTCATAGCGTTCCCAACGAAGGAGGGTAAGTCCATCCGCGCTGATTTCGCGGTCAGGCATGTTGCGGTTGTCTCCATCAAGTAAAAGAACCGCGCTAAGATCATGTCGCACCGCCTTCAACGAAAAATAATGGGCACGGGCCTCTTTCGGATTTCGACCCTGATTGTTATGCCAGAAGGGAAGAGACTTGAACCACTCTTTGAGGGGATGATCGAGAACTTCGGCCCAGGCATTGAGCAGATCGAAGTCCGAGTTCCCTTCCAGATACAGGATGCCCTTCGCGTTTTCTGCAAGCAGAAGTTCCAAGGACGTAACACGCTTCAAAGCCTCGCGAACCTGATCACGATCCCCTTCCGAGGCCAAAGGGTGCGGCTCCCGATAAAAAGACACTATCTGGCGCGGGCTGGTCGTATCGATAAGCACTTCTGAATGCGTGGCAATGACGAGTTGCCCTTTGCGCTTGTGGCACAATGTCCGAAGAATGTCGTAGAGTTGCTTCTGCAACAGCACATGCAGATGCGCATCAGGCTCATCCAGAAGGATCAGGCTGAAGGGGCGGGCAAACATGAACGCCAGTATGAGGAGAACTTGGTGAAACCCACTTCCTGTGGTGGAAATATCCAGCGGAGGCAGGCCGCCCAGGCTTCCTCCAACCGGGATTCCTTTGAGGTATTGGCAGGTGATGTAGGGAGCGCCTCCATAAACGGGAGGGAGAAGGCGGTATTGGAAGACCTCTTCAACGATGTCTTTGATCTTTTTCCAGTCGTCAGCATCGCTCTTCTCCGAAACCTCCAGCAGCAAGTTTCGCAAGATATCACCCCCTTTGCCCTGGCCGACAAGCATGTCTTGGTAGGGGCGGTCATACCGAGTTTCATTCCCTCCGATTCCCGAAAACGGTGGCACATAGATGACACTGACCTCCCGCCGCGCTTTTTCGAGATCGCCTAAATGCGCTGCCACGGGCTTCACATGAATCTGCTCTGGACCGGAGTAGCGAAACTCGAAGCCAAGTTTCCAGGACGCGGTATTACCACCTTGGCCTTCCAAGGTGATGATCAGGGGCCGGGGCGCTCCGGCGGATTTCCCTTCGACTTCATCCTTGCGAAGGGAAGTGTGGGTGTCCGTCCAGAGTTGGTCCATGGAAGGAAGCGGGAGCGCGGTGAACTCGGAGCGAGTGATGGGAGCGCCCGACCTTTCCCTGGCCTTTGAACCGCTGTCTGGCCCTTTCTTTTCACACCATTTTTGCATGGCCAGATTCCACACCATGATTGCCTGGAGCAAGGTGGATTTCCCGCTATTGTTTGGGCCTGCCAACAAGGATAACGGTTCAAGAGGGAACACCTGCTTGTCGAAGCGTTTGAAAAATTCAGTGGTGACGCTGGTAATCATAAGACTCCTTATTTTTTAAATTCATTCTTTTCCTTCAATGATGCGAACAGTATCGAGGGTTTGGAGTTTGTCCAGGGCGATGCGGAGGGGATGGGCTCCGTCGTGGAGGGTCTCGAAGAGCTTTCGCAGGCGCGGAAGGCGGTCGCGCTCAGGAATGGCGTTCACGTCCGGAAGGTTGGCTTGCCCGACCAGATCGAACAGCCGCAGTCCTGCCCCATGCACCTCCTCCGGGAAATACAGCTCATACACCAGCCCGTTCAACACCCGCTCCCAATACGCCAGCATCAAGGGGTCCCGGCTAGTTTGGCCACCGGTGCCGTCGGCGGGATGGCGAGTAAGGATAATCAGAAAATCAACAAGTCGATCCATCACCGCGCGCTGCGGCTTTTCCGCATTGGGAATTGGTATCTGGCGAACGTAGTCAGTGAACGCTCGAAGGTAGCCGCCGCGGACAGAGTTTGAGATGTGGGAATAGAACCACTCCACGATCGAACTGTTGAGAACTCCACAGAGCCATTTGTCGACGATCGGTAGGAAGTAGCATGTGTTTGCGAGGTAGGAGCCGGTGAGGTCGAGTGCGAAGGACTGATGTTCGTAAATGTCAGGATAGATTACTTTCGGCGACTCGAACGCGGATGAATAGGCGTATTGCGGTTGCTGAAGTTCATACCATTCTTGCTTGGTAGCGCGTTCTTCCAGCGCCCTCTTGAAGGGGCGCATGTAAGCCGCGATCGAGGGATAGCGGCTGATGTCGATGCCCTTTCGCGTGTAGATCAACCACTGCTCGTTCGTCCCGGCTGCCCAGCGCTTCAAATCTCGGCCGCGAAGGAACGGTTTGATGATTTCTGCTGCGCGTTTGTCCTCGGTGACTAGACGTGTTCGTGTCGCGGAACTGATGATGAACGCATCGTTCAGCCCAGTTACCACTCCCCGGTAGATGCGATCATCAGAAAACTCTCGCAGAGTTGTGCCAACATTGCGGAGTCGCTCAATTAGCGATGAAACAGCACCTCCAGTGATCCTCCAAGCATCGCCAACCAAGCCTGCCTGTGGCAATCGAATGCTCTTGGTAGAGACGATTTCAGCAAACCGCTCTACGTCCGGACCCGGTTCCCATAGCAATGCACGAACTGTCGCAGAATCATCTGCCTTCGATCCCTCTTTTAGCTTCTGGGCGATGATGATGCTCGGATACGCGATTGCGGTGAAGACCGGGGCGTCTCCGAAGTCGATGAGGTGCTGGATGTGAGTAGTGGAAACCAGCATTTGTCTGAGTGTATCTCCATAGGCTGCGCGAAAATATTTGTTTGATGTGATGAATGAGATGATACCACCGCTTCGCAACAGCCGCAGGGCAGCTTCATAAAAGTAAACGTAGAGATCGGCGCGTCCCGTGAAACAGATGTAATGAGCACGGAAAGCGTCTTTGTAGTGTTTGATCTCCTCCATCCGCACATACGGCGGATTCCCGATGACGACATCGAAACCGCTGTCAATTTCCTTGGTGGTGGTGGGTGTGAGTTCGGTCTGGCCACCGGCTTCGTTGATGAGGGCAAGATTGCCGAGAAGGGTAGCCGGTGCTTTGCCCTCCAAGCGCACATTTCCGACGGGGAGACCGAACATCCATTCGGAATCGAAGAAAGAAGCGAAGGCATTCTGGTCGTAGGGGTCCCATGCGGCGAGTTTGTCTGCGCTGGCCGACGGGAGGCCGCTTTGTTTGAGCAGGTCGGCAATTTCAGTACGTTTGGCCTCGTCAGCATCGCGCCACTTGCGTTTGGCAGCGGGGCTGCGGGTGTTGAAGTGCTCGTGGCGGATGTTGGTCAATTCAGCTTTTAGGCGCTCAAGTTGTCGATAGGCTTCAGGGCTGGCGTCATCAAACAGGTGGCCCTGGTGCTCTTTCGCTTTAGGAATTGGGATCAGGGTATCGGCCGCGACGAGGCGCGTTTCCAGGTTGGGCAGCGGGCGGACGCCAAGGTTATCCGCCTTCATATTCACCTTCTGATCCACCACGAGGGAGATAAAGAAGCGGAGCTTGGCGATCTGGGTGGCGATGGGTTGGATGTCCACGCCGTAGATGCCATTCTCGATGAGATAGAGCTTGCGGGCAAAATCGAGGGCGTGGAACCGGGTGTCGAAAGATTTCTCGATGTCGGCGATGCGAGCGTCGCATGCGGCGATCTCATCTTTCGCGACGCCGGCTTCTTCGAGGAGCTTCCGGTAACGGCGAGCCTCAGTGAGGCGGTCGCGTTTCCAGGATTCGTTGTTGGGATCCAGTTTCTGGAGGAGGTCCACGAGACGATGGAGTGCGCCCATGGGGAAAGCGCCGGAGCCGCAGGCGGGGTCGAGAATCTTTACGCGACCGATGGCGGCGATGAGGGCGTCCCGGGTGTCGGACTTGATCTCCTTGAGCGTGGCCCTGTTGGAGAAGAGGTCGTCGAGCGCGCCTTTGCAGCGAGGCACTTGGGTGGCGAGGTAGGATTTGAGGGCCTCGTCCACCATGTAGCTGACGATCTCGCGTGGGGTGTAGAAGGCACCGAGGGCTTTGCGCGCGGTGGTGCGGGTGTCCTCGTTGTAGGATGCAAGGAGGTTTTCGAAGACCTTGCCGAGCAATTCGGGATCGAGGGCGATTTCCTCTTCGAGCGGGGTGTTTTCCTCGATGGTGAACTTGTAACGGGAGAGGATCTGGATGAGTCCACGGACTTTGGCCTTTTTCGAGCGGGCGGTGCGTTTGTCCTCCTCACCGTAGTCCTTTGAGAGGTCAACTGGGCGCTCAGGTCCGAAAAAGAGATCGTTGGGCAGGTAACACCCGAAATCAGCGCGATCAGAAAAGCCGTCGAGAACGAAATTGTCCTTCTTTTTTCCGGACTTGTCGTCGAGGCAGTCGAAGAGGCCACCGTTCAGAAACGGAATGCGTTGGGCAGTGTTGATCCAGTCGGCCGGCTTGTGGAAGTCATTCTCGTAACGCCAGAGATTGGTGATGCCGTAGTTCTTGTCGTAGCGCTCGCCCTCCTTCTTTTTTTCGCGAAAGGAGCGCTGTTCGACCGGCATGTTGAGCGTGCCAAAGAAGAGGTTCTGCAGGATGGCGTGGTAATAGGTGGAGGCAGTGTCAGGTTTCTTCGGATCCTTGCTTGGTTGGAATTGCTTTAAGAGTGACCTCAGGCGGTGTTCCCGGAAGAGATCGGCGGGGATGATCCGTTTCTCAATGAGAAACCAGCAGAAGATAACGCGGGTGAGGAGGCGGATGAGGAAGATGGACTTTTCCTGCTCGGTGTCGCAATGCTGCGGCAGACGGATCGTGTCGTCGTCCACCTGATGGTGCGCCCAGAAATACCAGTCGGCGATCTCGCGGTAGAAGTTGCTGGAAAGGGCGTAGGCGCCAAGGCGCTTCTGCCAGGCTTCATGCAATCGGACGAAGTTGGAGACGCCGAAGTCGGCGTCGAGATTGGCAAGCGCAAAATCGTTGAGGATTTCCAGGTGGGCACGGATGGGGTCGGCGAAGTTGACATCCTTGATGAGGGTGACCTTTTCGAGGACATCTTTTGCCTGGTCGCGCTTGTGGAGGCGACGGTGGATAATGCCCAGAGAAATCGTCTCGCCATGTCGGAAGAGGATGAGGGACGGCATGGCCAGCGGCTTGTTGATGGCGCGGACCAGCGTGGAAAGGGCGGTCCGGTTGTACTGGCCGGAAGGCAGTTCGACGGCGAAAAAGAGATAGGACTCGATTTTGGTCGTCTGGACCGCCGCTGCATCCTCGAACAGATCCCCGTGAGCAGCGAGTTCAGCGTCGGTGAGTTGGAAAAGCAGATGCAACGACTTCAGATCCTTGAGGGCATCGCGCTCACGCTCGGTGAGCTTCTTCTCAGGGTCGAGTTGTTCGAAGAACTGCTTTGGCGTGGAAATCGGGATGCAGCGGTCGGACTGGTAGCCGAGGATGGCGAAAAGCTTCCTCGCGGCTTCCGTGAGAGAAATGCTTTCGAACGCTTTGAGGGCGCCGGAGATGGCTTCGCGTTGGTCGGTGCGATCGGGCATGGTGTCAGGATTTCTTGGGCTGCTTGACAGCGAACTTTCCACGCAACTGTTTCACCCTCCTGGCCGATTGCGTCAGGGCGAGGTAGTTTTCGCTGGTGACGACTTTGCGGCCGCTTTTCTTTTCGAGTTCCCGGCGGGCGTTGCCGGCCACCGTGCCACCTTCGTTGGCGACCTGTTTGTTTTGCGGGAAGCCCTGGGCGTCGCGGTTGCGGGCGATCTCGGTCGTGGCGGCTTCGCCCAGCATGGAGAAGATGAGTTCAAGGTCGTTCATGTGGTCGCGAAGGTTTTCGCGTTTCAGCCGCTTGAACTCGGCGTACTGGCTGGGCGTGAGGCCGAAGGTGGCATGGGAGATTTCGGCGGTGAGGATGGCGTATTCGCGCTGCTCTTTGACGCCGCGCTTTTTCCATTCGTCGGTGAGTTCGTCGCGGATGGCAATGGATCGCATCCGCTTTTCGATCCAGTCATCCGAGTAGCCCTTGGCTTTGTAGATGGCTCGCGTGCGCTTGGTTGCAAGCTCGGGGTCTTCGATCTCCTGGATGCGCTCGTAGCCGACACGCGCGAGCCAGCGTTTGAACGGCTCCGCTTTGGGGTTGGGGATGGATTGAATCAGGCGAAAGATGCCTTCGGTATTGGCGCAGTTGAGGTTTTGAGGGCCACCCCTAGTGGCGATGGAAAGGGGGGTGGCAATTTGCCCCCACCCTTTGGCAATCTCAGGGTCGCGGCGGCGCATGTCCTTGAGGTAGCCCTGCGGGTCAACCGAGTCGGTCAATGCGGCGATCACATCGGTGATAACGAACCACCATTCGTTGTTGTGAATCGTGCGGCGGATTTCCTTGCGCTGGAACAGGGCAATGCGCGTCTCGGGATGGAGTGTCATGTCACTCATGGTTGGTTCATGCTCTATGGCGCTTTGATGACAAGCCAGGTGATAAGTTCAAAGTCGGCGGCTTCCCGCGCTTGTTCCCGCTGGTTCGGGATGACGAAGTCCCGGCCGGTTTGCAGGCCCGCCGCCACGCGCTTCTGGAAAGTCCGGGCGATCGAGTCCACGGCGGCATCGAGCAGCTTGTTGTAGAGGCTCATGTTCGAGCCGTTTTTCGTCTCGGCGTCGAACAGCCGGCAGAGTGGTTCACAGGCCGCCGTTTTGCCGGAGCAGAGCAAGCGGTAGATTTCCAGGATTTGCTTGGGCTGCGCGAACGAGAAACGCACCGTGCCGTCGTCGCGGACATAGACGAGGTAGTAAGGCTGGAGCGGATTGACAGTGTCGCTGCTCGTGGACTCCCCCTTCTGTTTGAGGCAGAAAACCACACCGGGCGCGATGACCTGGTGTTCGGGATGCAGCGGAACGACGCCGTAAAGGCCGAGCGGCGCTTCTTCGAGCAACTTGCGGTTGGCCTCAATGTATTTGCTCAACTCGATGCGGAAGTCGTCGAGGGTGAATTCGTTGAGGGCAACACTTTCGCTGAAGTCTTCGAGATCGAGGATTTCCTCGCGCAACCGCAGGAGTTGTTTGTCGCGGTAGCGCATGTCCTCGTGGATGAGTTCCTGGATTTCGTCGGTCTTGAGGATGTTGTCCTCGAACGTGGCGGCGATATCCACCAAGGCCATGCGGGCTTCGACGCGGTTCTTGAGGTTGACGTATTTCTCCAGGTCTTGCGTGGGCCAGAAGTTCACCAACTGAACGGCTGCGT
>JACQHZ010000447.1 GCA_016198745.1 Verrucomicrobiota bacterium | reverse complement strand
GCCCAGGGTGGAAGAAGAGAAGAACCCGTTTCATGCGAATGGGCGAAGAAAATCCAAGCGAAGAACGTGCACTTTCAAACCGGCCAGTTTTCGGCAGTTTCAGAACGGCTCTGGCACTTGCCGTCAAAGTAACGTGGATCATTGCGAGGACGAATAGAGAATCTACCGCGAAAGCAGCGCCCATAATGGCCGAGCCCGATCCATTGCCAGCTTTCGGGCAATTCTGGCAAATCCTCTGCGGCCTCTGCGTCTCTGCGTGATGCTCCGATCTTTTGCTCGCGCCCACCCTTGCCAGGGTGATCTTGCCCTTGAGGAGGCGCGGAGTTCGCGGAGCGCCAATCGGCGGTGAGTTTGCCGGAGCAGGCGGCGGCGAGGACGGATTGACGGAAACGTTTGAGGAGGATGGGGATTTTTGCCAGCCGCTTCTGGCTGGCATCCACTTTCTCCAACAGCTTCTCCAGCTTCGCCACGATCCGGCGTTGCTCGGCAAGCGGGGGAATTGGAACTTCAATTTTGCAAATGTCTTCCCGACTGATGCCGTGGATGGCGGAAGACTTGTCTTGCTGTCCTAGTCGGAGCGATTTGAGGTAGAATGCCCAATAATTTGGCGGAAAGTTACAAGGAAATTGGTCTATGAAATAAGCCGTGTCAATTGGCCAACACCTTTCGGGTGAAAAATGGATTTTGCCGACAGAACCCTTCCGTCCAACGATTATCGTTGGCCCTTTTGTAACGGCATTGTCATGAACCCCCACTACACCGTTTGAACCATAAACTTTGATTGAACCTTTGGGGTTTCGCTTTTCCTGAATGAGACCCTTGCCGTAATTGAATGCAAAAAGCCCACTGAGCATGCTTGTTGCCCAACCTTTCGGAAGCTCGCTCATGATTTTATCAACCGTTCATATTCATCGTGCGGTCCGATCCAGAACCAGAGCCAGGCATCAGCTTCACGGGTGGCCAGGGCGCGGTAGTCTTCCGTGACCCGCGCCGACCACAAGTCGGCTTTGATCTGCTTGAAGTGCACGGAACCATGCCGCGGGTTGCGCCGCCAGAACGCATACTGTTTGCGAGCCGCCCGGCGGATTTCTGGCGGCAGCGCGCCATAGAGCCGCCAAAAGCGCCGCGTGGCCCTGCTCCTCACGGCAACGGCTTTGTCCGTCCAGCGCGATATTCAGCGACGGCCTCTCTGATCAGCGGATCGAGTTTGCCAGCTTTGGCATCAGCCTCGATCTGACGGTCCCAGGCATCCTCGAAATCCACCTCAGTCAGACGGGCGAGAAATTCGCCCTTCTCCGCCTCAGGGAGGTTTTTCACCGCTTCGATGATTTCAGCAACCGTGCTCATGGTGGAAATATAATCGGTGCAAGCGGATTTGTCATGGCAAAATTCATTTTTCGCCGCCCTCCTCTTTCTCCACCAGCCCGATGATTTCCTTGAGGTCATCCACGACAGCTTCGAGTTCGATGATGGCTTCCGCCGCCAAATCCTGCGGTTCGGGGAGTTCGTCGCTGTCTTCGAGGGATTCGTCCTTGAGCCAAGTGATGTCCAGTTTGTAACCGCGCTCCTTGATCTCGCTGACGTGGAATTTACGGAACCGTTTCTCGTCGGAGTTTTCGCAAACAAATTGGGCGAAGGCGCTGAGATAGTCTTCAGCGCGGTCATATTTTCCATCCAAGGCTTTGCGGGGTCAGACTCGCCATTCTACATCGGGCGCTGGCGTGTCATCTCGGTGCATGACATGTGAATACTGATAATGCGCCGGTGTTGTCAGCACAAAAAAATGCCAATTTTATGGAATTGCATTTGGTTCTTGCACAACAAGATGCTTTTGCAATAAATTTAATGTTTTGCCGCTTCCCAACCGGAAACGGCAAATAACGGCGCGGCAGGAACGATTGCGGACACATGAGCGTGGTGCATTCCCTTTTTGTTTGCGGAATGGCCGGCGAAGTGAGCGGAACGGGATTTTCGTTTCAGCCGCGACAACCAAACCCTCTCCCGTCGCGTTGCGTCGGGGGACAAACCGGTCTCCTGGGCGCAACCCGGAGGCTCAACCTCCAGCATCCCAACCAGGGATTTTGGAGCTTGGATTAGATCGAAGGCGGCATCATGCAGGCTCAAATGAAAGAATGGCTGTCAAAATCGACGAAGAAGTTCGTCGAAAACAGCCTGGTACAGGGGAAAATCATCGAGGCGCGTCCGCGCGAGGTGGTTGTGGACATTGGCTATAAATCAGAGGGAATCATCTCACTGGATGAATTCGTGGACCCTTCCACAGCGGCCGTGGGCGCTGAAATTGAAGTGCTTTTGGAGAGGCTCGAGGATGACAACGGCATGGTGGTGCTTTCCTATTCCAAGGCGGAACTCAAGAAGAATTGGGAAAAAATCGTCGTTGCATGCAACGAAGGCGCGACGATCCAGGGGAAGGTGACCAAAAAAGTGAAAGGCGGTTTGATGGTGGATATTGGGATCGAGGCGTTTCTCCCAGGTTCGCAGATTGATCTCTCGCCCCCCAAGGACCTCGACCAGTTTGTCGGCAACACCTACGATTTCAAGGTCCTCAAGATCAATCAGGACCGCAAGAATATCGTCCTCTCAAGACGCGAACTCATCGAACAGGAGCGCGATGAGAAAAAACAAAAGCTCATGAACAGCCTCCAACCCGGCGATGTACGAACCGGCACCGTCAAGAATCTCACCGATTTCGGCGCCTTTATTGATCTCGACGGTCTGGACGGGTTGCTGCACATCACCGACATGAGCTGGGGCCGGTTGAATCATCCTTCCGAAATGCTCAAAATTGGACAACCGATCGAAGTGCAGATTCTCGAAATCGATCGCGAAAAAGAACGCGTCTCGCTCGGCCTCAAGCAGCGGACGGCAAACCCCTGGGACAAGATTCAGGACAAATTCCCCGTTGGCGCCAAGGTCAAGGGCAAGGTTGTCAATCTCCTGCCCTATGGCGCCTTTGTGGAACTTGAACCCGGCATCGAAGGACTTGTGCATGTCAGCGAACTTTCCTGGACCAAGAAGATCGCCCGGCCCTCCGATGTCCTCGCCATCGGACAGGAAATCGAGGCGGTCATCCTTTCCGTTCAAAAGGAGGAACAGAAAATTTCCCTCGGCGTTCGGCAACTCGAAAAAAACCCCTGGGACGGCGTTCCTGAAAGATACAAGCAGGGCGACCGCGTCAAGGGCAAGGTGCGAAACCTCACCACCTATGGCGCGTTTGTGGAATTGGAGGACGGCATTGATGGAATGGTCCACGTCAACGACATGTCCTGGACCCGCAAGATCAATCACCCATCCGAAATCCTCAAGAAAGGCGACGATATCGAGGCGGTCATTCTGGAGATTGACATTGTGCAGCAGCGGATTTCCCTTGGGATCAAGCAGGCGCAGGACGATCCTTGGGCGAAAATCGAGGAGATATTCAAAATAGGCGATCTCGTTCAGGGAAAGGTTACCAAAATCGCCTCCTTCGGCGCCTTTGTGCAGCTCAAGAACAACATCGACGGCCTGGTGCACATCTCGCAGATCAGCGAACAGCACGTGGAGAAAATCAAGAATGTGATCAAGGTCGGCGACGACGTTTCGGCGCGCGTGATCAAGGTGGACCGCGAAAATCGCCGGGTCGGACTGAGCATCAAGGCAGCCAACTATTCCATCGAACAGATACAGAAGGAATCCGAAGCCATGGATACCCTCAAACCGGGCGAGGACCTCGGCGCCATGGAACACGCCTTCGAGCGAGCGAAAAAGTGATCGTCCGCCTTTCGCTTGGAACCCGTTCAGGACGCATCCGGACCGCATGCACTCATCCCTTCGACGGAAAGCAGGCAACGCTTGAGTTTGTGAAATTTTTCACAATCTGGAATTGACACGCTTTTTCAATGATCGGTAGATTCAACATCTTTGCATGACAGCCGAACCCGCCATTGAATCTGCCGCGCATGGACTCACTCAAAATGCGCCGGTCTTGTTCCATTTGTTTGGATGCATCCCCATCAGCAACTCCATGCTGGTCTCGTGGGGGGTGACGTTGGTGATCATCCTCATGGTGCGGGCGGCGGCCGGCAAGGTCGCAATCGTTCCCGGCGGCATGCAGAACTTTTTCGAGTTCGTGATTGAAACGCTTTATGAAACGCTTGAGGGAATCATGGGATCGCATTTGACCCGTCGGACGTTCTGGTTCTTCGCCACCATTTTCCTTTTCATTTTGTCCGCCAACTGGCTCAGCTTGGTTCCCCTCATCGGCAATCTGACGGTCGCCTCCGCCGATGGACATCCCGTCGGCCTGTTCCGCGCCGTGAACTCGGACCTGAACATGCCGCTCGCCCTTGCCACCTTGTACGGCGTGCTCTGGCTTTATTGGTCGCTCCGCGAAACGGGGCCGCTCGGAATGATCCAGCACATCTTCGGCGTCAAAGGGGGATTGACTGGCGCCCTCAAGTGGGGATTGTTGCCCATCTTCTTCGCCGTGGGATTGATCGAGATCATCTCCATCCTTTTCCGCCAGATCTCCCTGCCGTTGCGGCTCTACGGGAATATCTTTGCTGGTGAAAACCTGCTCGAGACCATGACCCATGTCGGCCTCGGTTTTCCGGGCCTCGCCATCGTTTTGGGTTTCATCCTTCCCCTGCCCTTCTATTTTCTTGAAATCCTCGTGGCTTTCGTGCAGGCGCTGGTGTTCATGTTGTTGACAGCGGTTTTCACCTCCATGATGTGCCAGCACGAGGAGGAGGCGCACGAATGATTCCATGCGGCCCTTGTTTAATTTCAACTGAAAGAACCTGTTTTTCACCAATCAACAAATCATAAGGAGATTCAACTCATGCAACTACCCATCGCAGAAATTGTCTATAACGCAAATTACGCGGTTGCCTTTGCGGGCGCCGGCGCGGCCATCGGCGTCGGTCTGGTCGGCAACGCCGCCGCAAACGCCGTCGGCCGGAATCCGGGCGCCTTTGGCAAGATTCTTACCATTGCCATCATTGGCATGGCACTGGCAGAAGCCATCGCGTTTTACGCCCTCTTCCTCGGTCCCAAGTAAAACCTGGCCTGTCCCCGCTTCTTGCGGTGACGGCGCCGCCTGACGTTGCATTATGGAGCAGATCCAGCAGGTCCTTGCCTCTTTCGGAGTCAATTGGTCAGCGTTCCTGGCCTCATTGATCAACTTCACCATTCTCCTCATCATCCTTCACCGCTTCGCTTACAAACCCTTGTTGCAAGTGCTTGATGACAGGCGGCGAAAAATCGCCGATTCCCTGAAACAAGCCGAACAAATCAAGGAGGAACTGGCAAAGACCCAGGCAGCCCGCGAGGAGGTCCTCCGCAGGGCAAATGACGCCGCCCAGAAGATGATTGACGAGGCCCGCCAGGCTGCCGAAAAATTTCGCGATCAGAAACTCAATGAGGCGCTTCAAGCCGCCCAGGAGACGCTTCGCAAAGCCCAGGATGCCGGACGGATGGAGCGGGAAAGGATGCTCGCAGATCTTCGGCGCGAAATGGTGGCGCTCGTGGTCGCCACCACCTCCAAGGTCACTGGAAAAATCCTCACAGCAGAGGATCAGAAACGGCTGGCGGACGAAACCCTCAAGGAACTGGCGGCATGAAAATTCGCAAGGAAGCGCGGCGCGCCGCCCGCAAACTCTTTCGCGGCTGCATGGCAAACGACCAACTCGACGAATCTCGGGTTCGCACCGTGTTCTCGGCGGTGGCCCAGGCCAAGCCGCGTTATTATCTTGGCATTCTCGCCGCAATCGAAAAGCTGCTGAGAAGCGAGACGCAAAAGCACACCCTCGTGCTGGAGTCCGCCGCGCCACTGGACGCTTTCCGGCGATCCGAACTTGAGTCGCGGATTCAAGCGCGCTTCAGGCCGCAGCTCACCATGCGCCACCGGGTAAACCCCACGCTGATCGGCGGCCTGCGCGTCCAGGTTGGGAGCAACGTGTGGGATGGTTCAATCGCTGCGCGATTGAACCAATTAGAAGTTGAAAATTAGAAGTTAGAAATTTGATGAAACCGGACATTTTGCAACGCAGTTTCGACTTTGGAGTAGCCGTAATTCGTCTTGTCCGTCGTTTGCCGAAGGAAACCGTTTCTTATGTGCTTGGCCGCCAATTGGTGCGATCTGGAACTTCCATTGCGGCAAATATCGAAGAGGCGCAGTCAGGTGTAAGTCGCGCCGACTTTTCGAACAAAATGGGCATCGCTCTTAAAGAGGCAAGAGAAACAAATCTCTGGTTGCGGTTTATCCAAAAATCCGACCTTGTTGGGGAGAAATTGATTTTTCCCATCCTTGATGAGTCCGAGCAAATCAAAAAGATTCTGGGAAGCATTTCCAAAAAACTCAATCCTTACAGTTCGTCTTAAACTTCTAACTTCTAATTTTTAACTTCCAACTCTCATGGCTACCCTCCTCGAAGATATCCAGGCGCAAATCTCCGGATTGAAAACCGGCGTCACCCGCCAGAACGTCGGCATCGTGCGCGAGATCGGCGACGGCGTCGCCAAGATCGAAGGCCTTTCCGACGTCATGCTGAATGAAATGATCGAGTTTCCCGGCGGCCTCTACGGCCTGGCCCTCAATCTCGAGGAAACCGAGGTGGGCGCGATCATCCTTGGCGATTACAAACACGTCAAGGAAGGCGACGAGGTCAAGACCACCGGACGGCTCCTCCAGGTTCCGGTCGGCAAGGGACTTCTCGGCCGCGTGGTGAACACCCTGGGGCAACCGCTCGACGGCAAAGGCCCGGTCAAATCGGAAATCTCCTATCCAATCGAAAAGATCGCGCCCGGCATCATCAAACGCCGAAGCGTCAGTCAGCCTGTGCAAACGGGCATCATGGCCATTGACGCCATGATTCCGATCGGCCGCGGCCAACGCGAGTTGATCATCGGCGATCGCGCGACGGGCAAATCCACCATCGCGGTTGACACGATGATCAATCAGGCGCGTTTGAACCGCGCCGCCCAGGCCGCGGGGGACACGGAATACCGGCCTCTTTATTCCATCTATGTGGCGGTTGGTCAGAAGAATTCAAATGTCGCGCGCACGGTGGATGTCCTCGAAAAAGAGAACGCGATGGATTACACCACCATCGTCTCCGCGCCCGCCTCGGACTCGGCCACCAACCAGTATCTTGCGCCATTCGCGGGGGCGGCCATGGGCGAATGGTTCATGGACAATGGAATGGACGCCTTGATCATCTACGACGATCTTTCCAAACACGCCGTGGCCTACCGTCAGGTCTCCCTGCTGCTCAAGCGCCCGTCCGGACGCGAGGCATATCCCGGCGACGTGTTTTACTTGCACTCGCGGCTTCTGGAACGCGCGGCGCGCATCAACGAGGCCAACGGCAACGGCTCGCTTACGGCACTGCCCATCATCGAGACACAGGCGGGAGACGTCTCCGCCTACATCCCCACCAACGTCATCTCGATCACCGACGGCCAGATATATCTTGAAACCGACCTCTTCTATCAAGGGGTGCGCCCCGCCATCTCCGTCGGACTTTCCGTCTCGCGGGTCGGCTCCGCCGCACAAATCAAGGCCATGAAACAGGTGGCGGGACGGATCAAGCTGGAGTTGGCGCAATATCGTGAGCTCGCTGCGTTCGCGCAATTCGGCTCCGACCTTGATGCCAAAACCAGAGCGATGCTGGATCGCGGCCAGCGCACAGTCGAGGTCTTCAAACAAATCCAGTACCAGCCGATGCCGGTCGAGGTGCAGGTGGCGGTGCTTTGGAGCGTGACCAACGCTTACTTCGACAGCATCCCCGTGGAAAAGGTGAAGGATTTTCAAATCAAACTGGCCGAATTCCTGACCACGCGCAAGAGCGCCCTGCTCGTTCAGATTCGCAAGGAAAAGGCGCTCAACGACGCCATCACCGCCGAACTGAAAAGCGCCGTGGAGGAATTCAAGGCCAACTATAAATTCTCTTAATCGTAATCGTAATCAGGATTAAGATTCAGCACACTCCCTTTTCTCCATGCCCAACACACGCGACATCCGGCGACGCATCAAATCCATCAAAAACACCGCCCAGATCACCAAGGCGATGCAGATGGTCGCAGCATCCAAGATGCGCAAGGCCCAACAGCAGGCTGTCGCGGGACGGCCCTACGCCCAGCTCATGAACGCCATGCTCGCCTCCTGCAAGAGCGGGGTGGATGAACACACCCATCCGCTCTTGCAGAAGCGTCCCGTCAAGCGGGTTGGCGTCCTGCTGATCAGCACCGACAAGGGTCTCTGCGGCGCCTTGAACACCAACCTCATGCGCGAGGCCAGCCTGTGCGACGCCGCATCCACGAGCTTTGTCACCGTCGGCCGCAAAGGCAAGGCGTTCATCGCCCGGATGAAACGCAATCTCACCGCCGATTTCGAAATGAAGGAGTCCCCCACCCTCGCCTACACCAAGAAAATCTCGCAGTTCATGATCGAGAGCTTTCTCAAGGGCGAGATTGACCAGATTGACGTGCTCTGCACCGATTTCATCTCAACCATCAACCAGAAACCCACCCGGCATCAACTGGTCCCCATCGTGGAAATCAAAAGCCTCCGCGCCGGCGCTGAAGAAAAGCCCCGCGAGTCCGAAGAAAAACCGGCCGAGGTCGTCTGGGACTGGGCCAAGGGGCAGCCTGTGAAGCCGCCGAAACCCGAACCGAAACCCGCCGAATCAGCCTTGCCGTCGGAGGCCACGTTCGAGCCATCCGCTGCGCACATCTTTGGCGCGTTGCTGCCGCACTACATTCATTTCCAGGTCTATCAATGTTACCTGGAAGCCAAGGCCAGCGAACACTCGGCCCGCATGGTGGCGATGAAAAACGCCACGGACAACGCCAAGCAGATCATCAAGGACCTCACCCTCGAATACAACAAGGTGCGCCAGGCGGGCATCACCAGGGAAATCCTGGAAATCAGCACCGCCCAAATGGCGATGAACTAGGGGCTGCGCCGCCGCAGCATGCAGCAATTAGAAATTGAAAATTAGAAGTTAAAATTTTTAAAACCGTCCAAGCACCACCTGCCAAAACATCCCGATGAGTCCCCACTTCCCCCCCGTCGAAAGACATGAATCCAACCCATTTCTAACTTCTAACTTTTAACTTCTCACCATCCTATGAATCAAGGTCGCATCGTCCAGGTCATCGGAGCGGTCGTTGATGTCGAATTCGCCGACAGCGCGCTGCCCCCCATCTATCAGGCGCTTGAAATCAAGTATGAAATCAGCGGCAAACCCGCGCGTCTTGTCCTCGAGGTGCAGCAACACCTCGGCGAAGGATGGGTGCGCACCGTCGCCATGGGTTCATCCGAGGGTCTCAAACGCGGCATGCCCGCCATTGACACCGGCGCGCCCATCTCGGTGCCGGTGGGCGACGGCATCCTCGGCCGCGTCTTCAATGTGCTCGGCGAGCCGGTGGACGAAAAGGGACCCGTTCAGTTCGAGAAACGCTATCCCATTCATCGTCCAGCCCCCCGCCTCGATGAACAGGAGACCAAGCCGTCCATCCTCGAAACCGGCATCAAGGTCATTGACCTGATCTGCCCTTTCACCAAGGGCGGCAAGGTCGGCGCCTTCGGCGGCGCCGGCGTCGGCAAGACCGTCGTCATCATGGAGCTGATCAACAACATCGCCAAGGCGCACGGCGGTTACTCCGTCTTCGCGGGCGTCGGCGAACGCACGCGCGAGGGCAACGATCTTTATCACGAGATGTCCGAGGCGGGCGTCATCAACCAGAAGGACCTCGGCAAATCCAAGGTGGCGCTGGTCTATGGCCAGATGAACGAACCGCCCGGCGCGCGTTTGCGCGTGGGACTCGCGGGCCTGGCCATGACCGAGTATTTCCGCGACGAAAAAAAACAGGACGTGCTCCTCTTCATTGACAACATCTTCCGTTTTTCACAGGCCGGCTCGGAAGTCTCCGCGCTCCTGGGCCGCACCCCCAGCGCCGTCGGCTACCAGCCCACGCTCGCCGCCGAGATGGGCGATCTCCAGGAACGCATCACCTCGACCAAGAAAGGATCAATCACATCGTTTCAGGCCGTCTATGTGCCCGCCGACGACCTCACCGACCCGGCCCCTGCGACCACATTCGCGCACCTGGATTCAACCATCGTCCTCGAACGTTCCATCGCCGAACTCGGCATTTATCCGGCGGTGGACCCGCTCGCCTCCACATCGAAGGCGCTCGCGCCGGAGATCGTCGGAAAGGAACACTACGAAGTCGCCCGCGGCGTTCAGCGCACACTCCAGCGTTACAAGGACTTGCAGGACATCAT
>JACQHZ010000446.1 GCA_016198745.1 Verrucomicrobiota bacterium | reverse complement strand
CCCAGAGGGGTGACAGGCAGGATGCCTGTCCTACTTTAGCGCCAACATGTTGGTTCATGGTGAAATACTGACCACTAATCACGGGTCGTTGAGTGTTCCTTGTTCACGGCTTTCAGGGAGAGTTTTCAGAGATGGGAATGATTTAAGGTTGAATCGCGGCGGGAGTTATGGACGGGGATCGTCCGAAACGGAGGCGGCCGCAAACGTTTGATCGAGGCGCGCTGAATCAAGGTTGGTTGAAGAACGCAGGTTTGGGGGCGGTGGCCTCTTCCATTGGGTGCGGGTGTCGCCCCGTTGCCGGGCGGCGGGCAGGCCGCGAGATCAACCAGGTTCCGCGCCATCTTTTCGATGGGTTGTTTCACGCAGGTCAGCGGCACGCCGCCGAACTCCGAGAGATGGGTGCCATCGTAACAAGCCAGCGAAACATCGTCGGGAACGCGGAGTCCGGCGGCGCTGAGACTGGCGAGCAGCACGTGCGCCATTGTTTCGTCAGGCGTGATCGCGGCGGTGGGCCGGGGCGAAAGTTCAAGGAATCGCGCCGCCAAGCGTTGTCCAACCAGAAAACTGTTTTGCGCCGGGAATCCCCGCTGTTCAACCTGCGCAACGCCTCCATCCGGTCGTTCATCCTCATCCAGATGGACCACCTGAAGCGTGGCATCCGGTTGTTCTCGAAGCGCGGAATAAAGTCCCGCCAGCCGCATTCCGATGGAGCTTGAACGAAGGGGACGTTCCGGAGTTAGAAAGGCGATGCGCCGATGCCCCATTTCCAGCAGGTGTTCGCCGAGCCGCTGGCTCCCCCATCGCATGTCGGTTCCCACAAAGCCCTGGACCGCGCGGGGAAGATTCTTGAAAGGACTCAGCCCGACCAGCGCCACCGGAAAAGAAACCGACGCCGAGAGATTCCGGTGAAGCGTGGCGCAGGAACAACGCGCCGCGGGCAGGAGAATGAGTCCCGCCACCCGGTGTTCAATCAGCGAACGGATGGCGACCTCCTCCTCACGCGGGTCCCATTGATGGAAGCGGACATCAAGGTGGAGGCCGCGGCCATGCGCCTCGGCATAGATGGCGTCAAGCAGCGTGGCATAGTAGGGCAGCGTGGCATAAGGGAACACCACGCCCAGCGTCCTGGATGAGCGTTGCCGCAGGCAGCGCGCGATCTGATTGGGCGAGTAGCGCAACCGGCGGGCGAGGGCGCAAACGCGCCGGCGAGTGGCCGCCGACACTTCCCGGCTGTCGCGCAAGGCCAGCGAAATGGTCGAAGGATGAACATCCAAACGCCGCGCCAGATGGGATATGGTGATTTGCCGCTCCATAAACTCAATCGTTTGAGTTAAAATGAGCCTCACACGAAAAAAAGCAAGTGAAAAAAGAAAAGCTCAGCGGCTGGTTGCCTTCACTGTTTCGCGGACAACGCGGCTTCGATGAATCCGCGGAAGAGCGGGTGCGGATGATTGGGTTTGGACTGGAATTCGGGATGAAACTGGCATCCCAGAAACCATCCCCCCACGGCGGGACCCATCTCAACGATTTCCACCAGGTCATTTCGGGGCGAAATCCCCGAAAAAACCATTCCAAGTTTCTCGAAATGATGCCGGTAGGCGTTGTTGAATTCGTAACGATGACGATGCCGCTCGCTGATCATCGAGTGACGGTAAAGGCTGGCCGCGCGGGTGCCTTTCACCAGTTTGCAAGGCCATGAACCCAGCCGCATCGAGGCGCCTTTCTGCACCACGGTTTTCTGCTCTTCCAGGAGCGAAATGACCGGGTCCGGCGTTTTTTCGTCGAACTCGGTGCTGTTCGCCTTGCGAAGCCCCGCCACGTGCCGGGCAAACTCGATCACGGCGATCTGCATTCCCAGGCAAAGGCCGAGGTAAGGCTTTCGGAATTTGCGCGCATAAGCAGCGGCGGTGATCTTGCCCTCTGTGCCGCGATTGCCGAATCCTCCGGGCACCAGGATGCCATCCATGCCCTTGAGTTTGCGCGCCGCTCCGTCCCGCTCGATTTCCTCGGCATCCACATTGACCGCCTTCACCCCGCAATCGTGATAGGCGCCGGCGTGCGTGAGGGATTCATAGATGCTTTTGTAGGCGTCGCGGAGTTCGACGTATTTGCCCACCACCGCGATGGTGACACAACGCCTGGGTTGAATGACGCGCCGCACGAAGTTTCGCCAGGCGCTCATGCGCGCGTGGGGGCGATTGAGCCGCAATCGCCGGCAGAGAAGGTCGTCGAGTTTTTCCTTCTGGAGCATCAGCGGCACCTCGTAGATGGAATGCGCGACATCCAGTTCTTCGATCACCGCTTCAACAGGGACATTGCAGAACATGGAGATCTTCTGGCGGACTTCGCGGGAAAGCGGCCGTTCGGAACGGCAGATCAGCGCGTGCGGGATGATGCCGATCTCGCGCAACTTGGCCACGCTCTGCTGGGTCGGTTTGGTCTTGAGTTCGCCGGCCACGTGGATGTACGGCACCAGCGTCACATGGATGAAAAAAACGTTCTCCATTCCGACTTCCAGCGCAAATTGGCGGATGGCTTCGAGGAACGGCAATCCCTCGATATCGCCCGTGGTGCCGCCAATTTCGGTGATCAGGATGTCAGCCGGTTGGCTGGCGGCGACCAACCGGATGCGTTTCTTGATTTCATCCGTGACGTGCGGCACAACCTGCACGGTCTTTCCCAGATAATCCCCGCGCCGCTCCTGCGCAATGATGGTCTCGTAGATTTGACCGGAAGTGAGGTTGTTCATCCGCGTCAGCCGGCAGTGAGTGAATCTTTCGTAATGCCCCAGGTCCAGGTCCGTCTCTGCGCCATCATCCAGCACATAGACCTCGCCGTGCTGATAGGGGTTCATCGTGCCAGGGTCCACGTTCAGATAGGGATCGAATTTCTGGATCACCACCCGCAACCCGCGATGCTCCAGCAATGTCCCCAATGCGGCCGCAGTCAGCCCCTTGCCAAGAGACGAAATCACGCCACCCGTCACAAAGATGTATTTCATGAAAAAGACCGGTTCAACAGTTCACACCCACCTGTCCCCCCTTTGAAGGGGGATCAGAAGGTGGCATGTCTGGTTTTCGCGATCAAACGATCACCTGGAATCGGTAGGGGCTGTCATCGTTGCCCAAAAGAATTTCATTTTCGCCCCGATGCAGGGCGACAACCATCCGGCTCTCGACGCCGCCGATGCGCTCGTGATTCACGCGCGTGCCGAACGCACTGCCACGGTCAAGGATGCAATAGTGATCCCCCTCGCGCTCGATAGCGCAGTGGTTGCGCGAAACCTGGAAGGGCGCCTCATCGCGGATCAGCAGGTCGTTGGAGACAAAGACATCCGCCTGGAAATTTTCGCTCCATCGGCCGATTCGAAATGGAAACTTGTGAACGACCAGACTCGCCTTGAGAATTCTCTGCCGCAAAATTTCCGTCCTGGCCGTGAGCCGCACGGTGCCTGGTTCGGGAGCGGGCGAGGACCCCGACATGGCCGACGACGATTCAACGCCGGGGGCAGGGAGGGCGATTGGCGAGGAAAGTTCATTGGCGCGGCGGAGGCGCTCAAAAAACGATTTCAAATAGGGAACGAGCTGCTCCGGCTGGTGCAGGATGATCTGGTTGAATGCCTGTGGAGTGACCACCGCCACCTCGGTTGGCACAACCGCTTGCACTGTGGCCGAGCGCGGACGGTCCTCGATCATCCCCATCTCGCCAAAAATTTCGCCCGCCCCCAACCGACCGAGCGCCACGCGCTCGCCGCCGCGGGAGAAAAAGACCTCCACCTCTCCGTTGAGAATGCGGTAGGCGTTGTATCCGAGGTCCCCTTGCTTGAGGATCAGTTCTCCTGCCTTGAAGCGCTTGCGCTCCGTCTCGGCCAACTGCATGGGATCGGGGTCGGACATGAAAATAGGATGGTCAACCTCTTATGGCTGAAATCCCACGAAAAATGCACACCATTTTTTGTTGTTTTTATTTCCATCTTGCTGTGTGAAGGAACATTCATCGCCCGGCCACGAATACCGAAAACAAGCATCTGGATGATCGCCGTCCCGCCAAGGCGGGATCGGGCCGAACAATGCCCTTGGGTTCGATACCCAAGCTGTCCCATTACCGCGATCTGGACTGTAAGCATTTCGCCGAACCAACTCCAGCGTATTTTCCATCCAGCCATCTGAAGCCCAAAATCATCAAAACATGCAAACAAGAAACGAGAGGCGAGGATTTTGCCGCGCTCATGGAAATGGATGATGGCGTATGGTTCGGGAAGGAAACGCACTGTTTGGCATGAATCCCCCTCCCTCCTTTGATGAACTCCGCGCTCCACTCGAGAGCGCGCGCAGGATGTTTTTTTTGCGGACCGCCGCCTGTGTCGCGTCGGGAATCGGCTTGTCGGTCGTGCTCGCCGAAGTGTGGATCGCATTTTCTTTTTTTGAAAAAAATCCCGCTTCATGGACCAGGGTCCTGCGCTTCATTCCGGCGGGGTTGGCGCTCACGCTGCTTGGTGCCGGGGCAGCAGCCCTTTTCGCCTGGAACCGGCATCGCGCGATCCAGCCGATCGCGGAGCGGGCGCAAAAATTTTTTCCGGAACTCGGCTTGCGGCTCTCCGCCAGCCTTGAGGCGCCCGCGCTCAATTATTGTCCACCGGCCATCCGTGCTGCTCTTTGGCAGGATGCCTTGACGCGTCTGGCCGGGACGCCGTGGAAAAAATTCACAGGCCGCGGGCGCACGATCTTCTGGACCGGTCTGGCCCTTGGGATCATCTTTTTCCATGCGGCGCTTACCTTCCCGTTGCTGCTGCGATGGGCGCTTCCAAGGAAAATCGAAACATTCGTTCAGACTCAGATTGCAAAAGAAACCTTTCACCCCAAACTTGAAATTGCCTTTCCCAACAAGGACCAGTGGGCAACCAGAATGGAATCCATTCCATTGACGGTCCGAGGCGAGTCCCCGCTCGGTTTGAGCAGGCTGCGTCTCAAAGTCTCCGTGAACGGCGAACCGGCCAGGGAACTTCCGCTCAAGCAGGATGCGCTTGACAAAAGCATGAGCGAAACCACGGGATCGCTCGATCTCGATGAGTTGAAGGTCAAGGATTACGATGTGGTGAGCTACAGCGTCATTGCGGACGCCCAAAGACCGGATGGCCGCCCCGTGCAAGCGGCTTCGCAAATGTTCTTTGTCCAGATCGAGCCGTTTCGCAAGGACGTTCCCGTCGCAGACGCTCTGCCAACAGACGGTCTGCGAAAATTCGTCGATCTGGTCAATCTGCTTGCCGATGAACAACGCCAGGCCGTTCGCGCCGCATGGCAGCTCCAATCCCTGGACCCGCAAAGCGAAACCCATCGCGAAGCAGTCGCGCAACTGGTCGAAGCCCAAAAACGAATCGCCGAGCGCGCCCGCGCGGCCTACGAACAGGCCGCCAGGGAGTTCGGCGCCGCGGTTTCCAAGGAGCTGCTGATGGACCTCGACGAGGCGCATACCCACATGGAAATCGCCTTGCGACATCTGGAAAAACAGGAGTGGTCCGCCGCTCTGTCTTCCGAACAAAAGGCGTTGAGCGGACTCGTTGATATTTTGCGGGACATCGCTGAGGCCGCTCGGAAGGACGAGGAGCAGGTTGCGCAAAACCAACCCAATGCCGCCGCGCCCCCAACGCGGACCATTTCACGCGACCCGTCCGAACTCAAACAGCTTGTTCAACAACAGGCGCAATTGAACCGGGACGTCGAGGCGCTGAAGTCCAGACTGCCAACCCTCGTTCCCGCGGAAGCGCAAGTTCAGGAGCAGTCCCTGTCCGTGCGCCAGCAGTCCCTTGCCCAAAAAACCGGGGAAGCCGGCAGGGAAAAAGGCCGCAGTGAACCGGCCCGCCAGACGCTCGAAGAGGCGCGGGCCGCCATGGAACAAAACGCAGCCGCCATGCTCAAACAATCGCCGCAAGAATCCAGATCATCCAATCCGCCCGGGGAAAAAGCGCAACAACTCCTCGAACAAGCTGTGGCGCAGGAAATCGCCGAAAAACAATTACAGCAGGCCTCGGATTTGCGGAAGATATTCCGCCAGTTGAGCGCCCGTCAGAATGACCTGCAAAAAAGCGAAGGTCCCGCTCCTGAAAAACAGGCGGCAACCGCCCGCAGTCTTGCCGGCGCAAAGGAGGACTTGAAACAAATGGCGGAACGTCCCCAGGCCATCGCTCCTGAAACCCTGAAAGATGCCGCCCAAAAGGCCGAGGAATCCGCCAAACCTTTTTCTGAAAACAAAGGCGCTGCCGAAACCCTTGCGCCGCCCATGGAGGCCGTCGCCAAGGCCTACGAACAAACCGTGGGTCGCGCCGCGCACCTTGCCCAATTGCAACAAGAGATGCAGGAACTCAAGGAACAGATGCAGACCATTCGGCAAAAACTGGAAAAAAACCGGGCGAAATCGCACCCGGCTTCCCCAAATCAACCGGAACAAAAACCGGCCGCGGCCGTCGAAAAAACCGGCGCCGCGCAATCTCAAAATCCGCAGAACCCGCAAGGGCAGCCTCCGGAACAAAAATCAGCGGCGGACAACCAAGGCAGGCCGCCGTCCGACCCGCGCGCCGCGGCGGGCGTTGGCGAGGCAGGTCCAAAGGAGCAGCCGCAAGAGGCGGATTCAACCCCATCGGAAGCCGTGCAGGATTGGATGAAATCGCTCGCTGAACGCGGCGGCTCGCTTCAGATCGAACTGCGCGCTTCTCTCGGCCTTACCGAAGGACTCAAGCAACTGGATCAGGTTTTCAAGCAACACAAACAACCTTTGCAATGGCCCATCAACAGTTGGACGGTCTATGGCGGCGCTTACGCCAACCTTGGCGACTGGATCAAGACCGTCAGCCTGCTGCAAACGGAACTGGACGCCCAGCTTCAGGCCATTTCGCAACTCGACCTTCTTCGCGCGATGCAGAACGAGGATGCGCCTCCGGAATATCGCGAGATGGTGAATGCCTATTTCGAGCGGTTGTCGCGCGAGACCGCAAAGGGCGCTCCCAACAAGGCAAACTAACTGCCAGGGAAAAAATCGCTTCTGGACCTTGGGCAATTGCGCTTCAGTCGGTTTTGGAGCGCAGCGAGTTGAAAAGGCCGGGCGCCACGCTGAAGGTGCGCGTTTCCAACCGGCCATTCGGTTTGACCTCGGTGTTGATGATGACGGCGCCCGCCTCGATATGATACTGCAGCCCCGTCACTTGCGTCACAAACCTGATCGCGCTGAGCAACGGCACGTTCCGCAGATTCAGCGTGACCGTCCTTGGGGTTTCGTCCGCTTTTTCCGCACCGGCTGATGGACGCGGCAGCACGAGCACGATGTTCACTCCCTCGCGCGCCGGGTCTGCCGCGCGGCTTTCCTCGACGAGAAATGCAATCGCGCTTTCAACCGGCGTTTTATCGAACTCGATCCGTTGAATGCGGAGCGATTCAAGTTTCTCGCGAATGATGGCGCGCGCTTCGCGCGAGTCCGTCCTCAGCGGCGTGGGACGGGCGAGCAACGAACAGGGGAAAAATGCAGCGATCAAGAACAACAACAACATCCTGGCCATTCGCAGAGCCGTTGTTTCAGACGAAGGCGCACGCATGCCTGCAAGCTAACATGCGGGATGACAAAAATCAAATGCGTCAATGTGCGCAACCCGTTGTTTGTCGGCAGGCGCCGTGATCGTTTTCCGTTACAACCCGGTCCGTTGGCTGGCGTGAATTTCAGCCATGCCTGTGGCTGGACGCGGCTGATGTCGGCGACGATGAGTGGCCGCGCCAAGATCCGACGGCCCGAACATGAAGATTCACTATTTCGCCCCGCGTGCCTGAGCCGGTGAGATTACCTTTGTTCTGCAAGATATTCAAGTCTGTGTTTTAAAGGACGCAGCAGACCTTCGGAAAGAAAAATAGGATATATAAGTGAACAAATGGAATCGGCCACGCGAGCCCCGATCACCCCTACCGGGCCACCGTACTGTGCGAGGGTGAGGACAAGGTAAAACAGAAACATCAAACCACTTATCGCATAAGTGGCAAAGATCAGAAATCTGATCACCACAGACGACCTCGAAAATACAATGCCTACAGGTGGTGTAAAGAAAAAGAATCGAAAGGCGGCGATTGCATTCCACACATCTCTGAAACCAAAGGCTAAAAATGCACTGCCTAATGGCGCCAGAATAATCGCGACAATCGAAGCGAAGCAAATCAGGGCAAGTGGATTTCCACCCGCGAGCATAAAACCACCCGCAGTCCCGACCAGAAATAGCAAAATTCCGAAAAGTGCTGCCATTGTTCGCATAAATGCTAATGAGTCCAGGATAAGGCTCAGCCACGGTCATCCCGCGCGACGGTCCCCCGTAGCCTTGGCGAATGTGGATCAGCGCGGGACGGCCGCTCGCTGGCGGAATGGGTTGAGTCCTGCCGGTTCGCTACGGGTCATAATGGGGAATGTAGCACAGCTCGGATGTCAGCACAAGGGAAAGGCCATGGCCACAAAGAGACACAAGCAAACACAAGAACCTCGCGGAGGCTTTTCACTTCTTCCGGACGAATTCCTTCAGGGCGATGATGGCCTTTGACTTGACGTAGCTGACCTTCGGCAGTTCTTCGATGCTCTTGAACGGCCGTTGCGCGACCAGATGTTCGGCCGATTGTTTTGGGACACCGACCTTGGACACCAGATCGCTTTCCGACAGTTCGTTGACGGCGCAAAGCGCGGCTTGCGCCTCATCTTTCGAGAACGTTTGTTCGAACAATGTCACGCCTCCCGCCGGCTCCTGGGAAGAGGATTTTGCGGGCGACGATGTCCCCGCGTTTTTCTCATGCGGCGGCTGGTCCGAACGCCCATCCGGAGGCGGATTATCTTCTTCCGCGCTTTTTCGCGGCCAAGCTGGGGCGTTTTTCATGAGAACATCCTTTGATTTTGCCGCCGGATGGTCGGGCGGCAGGACCAGTTCCGCCAGTCCCTTTTTCAGAGTTTGCGGTTGATAGGATTCATGGACGAGCCGGCCTGCGTCATAGATGCGGACGCCGTAACCTTCGTAACGCATTCCCGAAAGCAACCCTTTTTTGCTGATCTTGCCCGTGAATCGCAGTTCGCGGCTCTCGATGGTTTTTTCCTCGCCTCGGGTCAGTGCGAATCGGGCAACATCCGAAAATTGTCCGCGCTCGATTTTTCCGCTTGTGCTGACATCGTCATAAACAAACATCCACTGGATCTGAACATTGGGAGCAGGATCGGAAAGGTTCACGACCTTGATTTTGAGCGACGCCTTCTGATCAAAAAGCGTGTCTTCCTTGAGGGGGGCGCCATCCAGGGGGCGGGGCGAGAGGTTCAACGAAATCTGAATGCGGTGCGGGGCCAGTTCCGCATGGGCGAAGAAGGCGGATGCGAACAAACCGCCCAGGACGAAGAAAAGGCGGGTGCGTGAGATTGGGCGATTCATCAATGGAAAGGGAAGGCGCTGGATCATTCGAAAACGACCGAGGGACGGCCCAAAACCACGCGGCCGATTTCGAACGATTCGATTTTCAACCGCGCGGCCGCTTGTCGAATCGGCCCGGCCGAAACGCGCGGCGCGATGATCGTCATGCCGATCCCCATGTTGAAGACGCGATACATCTCGTTTTCGGAGATTCCGCCCTGGCGTTGCAGAAACCCGAACAGCGGCGGCGTTTCCCATGCGCACCGGCGGATGCGGATGGCGCAACGCGACGGCAGGGCGCGGGGGATGTTTTCATCAAAACCGCCTCCTGTGATGTGGGCAGCGGCATGGATTACGATTCGCTTCTTGCGAAGGCGGGACAACAATGGGTGATAATTCCGATGCACGGCCAGCAACAAATCTCCGATCGGGAGGCCGCCGAGTTCCCGGAGTCGGGAAGTCACGCGAAGCTTGAGCCGTTTGAAAAGAATCTCACGCGCCAGCGAAAAACCGTTGGTGTGGAGTCCCGTGGAGGCAAGGCCGATCACCACATCGCCTGGTTTCACTTCCGAACCGTCCAGAATCCGGTTTCGATCAACCACGCCGATGATCGTTCCGACCAGATCGTAATCGCCGGGGGCATAAAGGCCGGGCATCTGCGCGGTCTCGCCGCCCAGAAGGGCCACCCCTGCTTCCGCGCACGCCCCGGCGAGGCCGGCGATCACCGCATCAAAGACGCGCTTTTCCAATTTGCCGGTCCCGATGTAATCCAGAAAAAAAAGCGGCTCGGCGCCCATGACGGCGATATCGTTGCAGCAATGGTTCACCAGGTCCTGTCCCACGGTGTCGTGTCGGTTCATTTCGACGGCCACGCGCAGCTTGGTTCCGACGCCGTCCATGCTGGCGACCAGGACCGGGTCGCGGAATCCCGGAAACGAGGCGCGGAACAATCCGCCGAAGGCGCCGACATTGCCCACCACTTCCGGACGCGCGGCGCGGCGCAACAGTTGCGGAAGGCGCGCCTTCACGCGGTGGGCGAGTTTCAGATTAACCCCGGCTTTGGCGTAACGATCCATGGCAAGAATTGAGAAGTGAAAAGCGAGAAACTAGGAGACTGGCGGGGTTTGGG
>JACQHZ010000445.1 GCA_016198745.1 Verrucomicrobiota bacterium | reverse complement strand
GGCGCTTCTGTGAAGCGCCGTGGAAGGGCTGCGCTTCACCTGTCTGCCGACAGGCAGGTAGAAGCGCAGCTACAACAACAGAGAAATCTTCTCCGGAAAACAAGAATCCAAAGGTTAGTAGTAAATGGGCATGGCCGCCACCAATGGGATGAGAGACCTATCCACGCGACTTTTATCTTGCCCACTGACTATCGAGCGATTCAATGCGCCTGTAACATTGCCGCGCGACAAGAGTCAGCGCTTCGCGCAACTGCTGAAGACGAGGATGTCGAAAGGCTCTCCAGCGATCCAGTCGATTCGTTGAACCTGCGGCGTTAAGAAGCGAAAGGTCAAGCCGTGAGTGATGCAGTAGCAACGAGCCGCACCATGGTCGCCGCAGATTGATGGTCGTTGGCGTCAAATCAGGCGCGGTGCCGGCTGAGTTGGAGCGCATAGATGACGTGCTGCGCATTGTTAATGAACTCGCGGCGGAATAATCTCGCCCGTCGCGATAGCCGCAAAGTTGTAAGGCGGCCATGGGCCGCTCAAGAGGAAACGTTCGGAATTCGACCGTCGCAAAAGACCGAATGCGCGCCGAAATCGCTTCAAGGCGAGCGCAGGGACCAAAAAGTAAAGGGAAAACAACGGCGCCGGTGAAAAGTGGGATTCTGTTGCGCATTGAACGAAGATGCCGTCAAACAATCGCTGACATTGAAGGCGAACATCCTCGATTTGCCCATTCAACCCATCTTGAACCGCGTAAAACGTTTTGCGCCCTTCGAGAAATGCGCGACCGGGGTGGTTGGCAGAAGCGACAGCAACAGCCGACTCTGTTTTGGGCGAAGCCGGCAGGGGCGAGTCTGTTGTCGAAGGTTGACCGTCGGGTGTGGTTGCTCCGGAAAGAAGGCAGCGAATTCCCATCTCGACACAACCGTTGAGATCGCGCAGGAGTGAATCATAAGCTGTGCGGTGCTGTTTGATGTGGCGAATGATTCTGCGCACGGCGTTGAAGCAACATCCATAACGCATGGGAACAACCGTTTCAGAGCGATGAAAAGCCTGGACCACGCGTTGATGCGCCAGCGCCTGGCGAATGGCGGGCTGGCCGGAACGATCTGCAACGACCGAGGCGGCGGCGCTGAGGCCGCGCGCCGAGACGAGAAAAACCGGTTGTTCATCCACGCCCCTTAACGATTGTGAACCAGCGCCCGCGAATGCGGGTTGAACCGGCGCGGTTCCAACGCCCGACGGAGTTGGCAGGATGCAATAGATCATCCAACGCGCATCGTTGAGAATGCCTGCATGCAAAATGCAGGTTGACTTTTTGTGGTCATGTTGTTGCATGGTTGGCTTGGATTTTTGTAACTACTCAGGTCATTCCCGTCCCGCCACGCGGGACGGGAATGACAGCAAGCGATGGAATGATCTGAATAGTTACTGGTTCTGGCTATGCAATGTCAGGATGCGTCGGTAAGTGGAGGGCAAAAGCTGTAAGGCGGCCATGGCCCCGATGATTCAATGGTCAAGCCCCGGGTTGCGCATCCTGCCGAGACCGATTCAACGCGCGCGCAAAATTCCGTTGCGCCTTTGCGCGGCACAAGAAAGGCCAGGTTCAAAACGACTTCAAGACCGCCTTGCCCGGATTGGCCGCCCACCAGCCTGCGCCGGCGAAAATCAACGGCCTCAAGGCTCAGGTCGTTCACGATTTTCGCATACGTCTCTTTCATGCAACAGGACAGTTGTTGGCCGGCGTTCGCGTGGATTCGTTGTCGCGCAAGATAACGCGCTCCCTGGGACAAGGGACCGGAGGATGCCTCCTGCGCGTCAAGCATGGCGGCGGAAATCGTTTCAACCGCTTTGGGCCGGTTCAACCATATCTTGATGCCCCATTCCTCTTTTGCGTTCATACGGGCCAAGAAACGCGCGATCACGGCATGGTGTTTGCCGAGGAACTGCTTCAGACTTTGAACAGACGAAAAAATGGTGCCGAAACGGGCTGGAAAGACGGGCGCATGGCGCATGACGCGTTCGATGACCGCTTCGTGGCGGCAAACGCGCGGCCCCATCCACGCCAGGTCCTGCGTCGCAACATCGTTCGAGAGGACATGGACGTCCTCATGCGAAACGGGGCCGATGACCGCAGCGATGCCGAAGCCGCGGCAGACGGATAATTGCGGTTCGCTTTCCATCGTGTTTTTTCCGGTGATTGCTGCCAAGCGATTGTTCGGCGTAAAACAAAAGACGCAAACAGGCTGCGCGCTGCTGCTGTCGGTTAATTCCATTGGAATAGGGGCTGGTTTGTCGTAACTGCTCAGATCATTCCTTCGCCTGCTGTCATTCCCGTCCCGCCGTGGCGGGACGGGAATGACCTGAGTAGTTACCATTATCAGGGGCGGGTTCGGGCGGTCGGGTCCGCCTTCAATGATTTTCTTATCTCCATAAGAGACCCCTCAATGTCTTTGGGCCTGATCATGACATTCATCTCCGGAGGGGAATTGTCATTGGCTGATGCGATGGCGCGACGGACCGCCTGGAGGGCGGCTTTGTTGCAGAGTGATCCAATTTCCGCGCCGCTCAGGCCGTTTGTTTTTGAAGCCAGTTCATGGGGGTCAATGCCGGAAGCAAGCGGTTTGTTTTGAAGATGGATTTCGAGAATCTCCCTGCGTTCTTTTTCGGTCGGAAGGGGAATTTCGACAATTTCGTCAAAGCGACCGGGTCTGAGCATCGCCGGGTCAATCATATCCAATCGGTTGGTCGCGCCCAACAACAGGACGCCTTTCAACTCTTCGACGCCGTCCAATTCGGCCAGGAACTGGCTCAGGACGCGCTCGGCGACATGGGAATCGGCGGCGATGCCATCGCGAACGGGCACAAGGGCGTCGATTTCATCGAAAAAGATGATGCAAGGGGCCGCGTGTTTTGCTCTGCGAAAAACCTCGCGCACGCCTTTTTCCGATTCTCCAATGTATTTGGAAAGCAACGCCGGACCTTTGACTGCAATGAAGTTCACGTTGCTTTCGGTGGCCAGCGCCTTGGCAAGGAGCGTCTTGCCGCAGCCAGGCGGTCCCGAGATGAGCACGCCCCTGGACGGCCGGATGCCCGCCTTCGCAAAAAGCGCAGGATATTTCAACGGCCATTCGACTGCTTCCATCAAGCGGGCCTTGGCCTGGGCCAGGCCGCCAATATCCCGCCAATGCACGTTCGGGATTTCAATAAACACCTCCCGAATCGCCGAAGGTTCGATTTCACATAGCGCAGCGAGGAAATCATCCTTGCGCACCTCAAGTTGCGCAAGTTGCTGGTATGAAATGCTGCCCAGACTCAGATCGACATCGGAAATGACGCGTCGCAGACAAAGCATGGCGGCCTCCCGGCACAGCGCCTCAAGATCGGCGCCGACAAAGCCGTGCGTGATCTCGGACAATCGCTCCATATCCACGTCTTTTCCCAGGGGCATTCCGCGGCTGTGAATCTCCAGGATTTCAAGGCGCCCATTGCGGTCAGGAACCGGAATGGCGATCTCGCGATCGAAACGTCCGGGGCGCCGCAAAGCCGGATCAAGGGCATTGGGGATGTTGGTGGCGCCAATGACAATGACGTTTTGGCGTTTGGCAAGTCCATCCATGAGCGCCAACAACTGGGCGACGACCCGTTTTTCGACTTCGCCGACGACCTGTTCGCGCTTGGGCGCAATCGCATCGATTTCATCGAGGAAAAGGATGCTGGGTCCTGCGCGACCGGCTTCTTCAAATATCTTGCGCAGATGCGCTTCGCTTTCGCCATAAAACTTGTGGATGATTTCGGGGCCGCTTACCGAAAAGAAATTCGCCTCGGTTTCATGCGCAATCGCGCGCGCGATCAGCGTCTTGCCGCAACCCGGCGGTCCGTGCAACAACACGCCTTTGGGCGCATCGATGCCCAACCGCTCGAATACTTCCGGATGACGCAAGGGCAGCTCAATCATCTCGCGGACGCGATGGAGATGCGGTTTGAGCCCGCCGATGTCTTCGTAGGAAAGGGTGCGGGCGCTTTCTTTTTCTTTCATTTCGCCGACAAGCAGTTCCGTGGTTGGATTGATCAACACAGGGCCTTTGGGGACCGTCGTTTTCACCTTGAAATCAGCCCAGCGACTTCCGAACAAAGTCGCCCTGATCTGATCGCCTTCTTGAACGGGCAGGCCATCCAGCAATTTCCCAATGTAATTGAGATCGCGTTCGCCGGGCGTCACATTCATCGGGCTGAGGGCAACGCGTTGCGCCGGATGGGCTGCCAACTTTCGAACGTGCACGAATTCGTCGAGCCCAACGCCTGCATTAGCGCGGGTAAGGCCGTCCAATTGGATTTTGGCGAGACCGCGGAGTTCTTTGAAGGCAGGCATCGCCTTGCACACCGTGGCGCGCTTGCCGCCGACCTCGACGGTATCGCCAATGGCCAGATTCAGCTTCTGGAGGTCCTCCGGCCCCATCCGGGCAATGGCGCGGCCGACATCTTTTCCGAGGGCCTCGGTTACCTTCAATTTGATCGTTGTTTCTTGCGGCTTTTGCATGGGGGCGTCTGGGTGAGGGTTATTTGACGCATTTGATTTCGACCACGCCGTTGTTGCACGCGACAGTCATCCTTTCGCGCGGCAACGCTCTGGGCAACAGGACTTCTTTGCGGTACTTGTGCGTTCCTCTCTCAGCGCAGATGGTCAGCAAATCGTCGGTGACCTCCAGGCGGACATCTTTGGCGCTGATGCCGGGCATTTCTGCGACAACGAGAACGTGATCTTTTTCGTCGAAGACATCGACCATCGGCTCGCGAACCTCCTGAACGACGGGATCGCCGGATTTCTCATCCTTTCGAATATTACCGAATGGTTCGATCCGAACCTTTTCATCGTCCAACCCGACCTTGACGCTGAACCCGTAAATGCCCTTGCCCTCTTTACCGCCGGCGCCGCCCACGCGAAATTCGCCCGACTTGGAGAGGCTTTCTCCGGTTTGGGCGAGGTCGCCGAGTTTTTCCAACAGATTTGTAAAACCGTTCAGGATGCCGCCCAGACCCGTGTTAAGCGATTTGATTGGGGCATCTGGATGTTTCTGGTTCTTGTTCATGATGAGGTTCTCCATTTCGCGCGATGTTGTACTGTTTGAGTTTGGTGTGGATGGTCTTGTAATCGATCTGCAGCAATCGCGCGGCCTTGGCCTTGTTCCATCCCGTTTCGCGCAACGCTGTGGCAATCGCGCGTTGTTCGATGATTGCGATATCTCGTTTAAGGATGTTTTTAAGGGAGAGACTGCACGACGTTTGTGGTCGGTTTTCAAAAAGTGTCTTTTCCTGTTGGACGGTTGCGTTGATGTCAAGTTGGGCGACATCAATCTCGTTGTCAGCCAGCAGCGCGGCGCGGCGGACGGTTGATCGCAGTTTCCGGACATTGCCGGGCCAGTCGTAGGCGCGGATGAGTTCAGTCGCCGCCTTTGAAAAACCCGTTATGTTTTTGTTCAATTCAAGATTTGCGCCCCGCAAGAATCGCCGGGCCAGATACAGGATGTCATCTTTGCGCATGCGCAAAGGCAGGAGCGCGATGGTGAATTCGCTGATGCGAAAGAAGAGATCCGAGCGGAACACGCGCGACGATGCCAACGACGGAAGGTCTTCGTTGCAGGCGACGACAACGCGGACATCAATCGGAATTGGGTGAACGCCGCCGACGCGGCAGATCTTGCGTTCCTGCAACACGCGCAGGAGTTTTGCCTGGGACCCCAGGGGCATGTTCGAGATTTCATCGAGAAAAAGCGTGCCGCCGCGTGCGGTTTCGAATTTTCCAATCTTGCGCACGGTTGCGCCCGTGAAAGCGCCTTTCTCGTGCCCGAACAGATCGCTTTCCAGCAGTGTCTCCGTGATGGCGCCGCAATCGATGGCAACAAAGGGACCATTTGCGCGGTGACTTGCCTGATGGAGGGCATTGGCCACCAGTTCCTTCCCGGAACCGCTTTCGCCAAGAATCAGAACGCGAAAATCGGATTTCGCCACGCGCTCCACCTCCGCGATGATCCGGCTGACTTCATCGCTCGGTCCCATGGCGTCACGGAGCGGATGATCTTGCGGCGCGCTTTCGTTGCGAATCTCCGTCGGGCGCGCGCTCCGCTGCAGCGTCGGTCTCGAATGGGGGGCCGCACTTTCCATGTTGCCATCGGGATCGTTCAGCATGTTCATCAAGTGTTTGTTTATTTCAGCGCCCATTGCGATCAGGCGAAAACGCCGGTCACAAAATGTATCCGCGAACTTAATTGCGCGTTGCCTGGGTTGCAATACGTGCAGATACGTAATTCGCGCGAATAACTCCCCTAATTCCGCCGGAACTTGATGGATGCGTGGCGCAGACGCGCTCCTCCAATCTCGGCGGGCAGGTCGCGGGAATGACCGCAAGCGTTGCGGATGACCTGAGTAGTTACGGGCTGCAATGAGAATTACCGGATCAACCTCGGCGGGCGGATCTTTGTTTCGTTGCGCGCAGGGGATCGTCGTTCGCCGCCAACAATCCGCGCTGGAGGGCGTAGCGGACCAGATCCGTGTGCGTGCGCAGATTGAGTTTGCGCATCATATTGGTTCGATGAATTTCGACGGTGCGCGGGCTGATAAAGAGACGGCGGCCGATTTCTGCGTTCGTGTTGCTTTCGGCGGCCAGTTGCAATATCTCCCGTTCGCGGGCGGTCAATGTTTCATAGCGATCAACGGGCGACGCCTTGGTCTTTTGCAAGTATGCTTCGATCGCGCTGTCCGAAAGCGGCGCGCTGAGATAGCGACGGCCAGCCATCGCTTCGGTAATGGCCGTGATCAAATCGTCGGAGGCTGAATCCTTGAGAACGTAACCAAGAGCGCCGTTTTGGAAAGCTGCGAACACGTAGGCCTCATTCGCGTGCATGGTCAGGATAATGACGCGCGTTTGCGGGGAACGGCGCTGGATTTGCCGCGCGGCCTCCAGTCCGTTCAGTCCCGGCATCTGCAGGTCGAGCACGAGCGCATTTGGCTTCAACTGCTCCACCAAACGCACCGCTTCCACTCCATTGCCGGCCTCGCCCACCACGCTGAATTTCGGGTTTGCCTCCAATAACGCGCGCACCCCTTGTCGGACAATGCGGTGGTTCTCCGCCAACACGACGGTTGTTTGATTCATGAGGAAATTCAGCAGGCGGGTTGTTCAAGGGGAAACCTGGCGGCGATGCGCGCGCCGCCGCCGGGAGCGGTGTTGATCTTGAACTGGCCGCCCAGGGACAAGACCCGTTCGCGCATGCCGTGCAAGCCGATGGCGCCATCCAGAGTCCGAACGATGTTGGAATCGAACCCGCGGCCGTGATCTTTGATTTGGAGTTGCAACTCGCGGTCATCAGCCTGAATGTTCACCATGACTTCGCTGACGGCGGCATGACGCGCCACATTCGTCAACGCCTCCTGTGCGATGCGGTAAGCGGCGGTCTCAATGTCGTGAGTGAACCGGCGTTGCTTCACGCCCCGGTGCGACAGCCGCACGCGCACCTGTGTTTGCGCAGTGTACCGGTCGAAATGCCACAGCAGGGCCGGCAACAATCCCAGGTCATCGAGCATGGAGGGTCGCAATTCGAGCGCCAAATTGCGCGCCAGCGCCGCCAATTCATGGACCCATTTTTGCGCTTCGCGGAGTTTGTCGCGCACGCTTTCGCCGGGCAACGAAGCGCATTGATCCAGCGTGATTCCAAGGAAGGTCAACGCCTGGCCGACCTCATCGTGCAGTTCGCGAGCAATGCGGCGGCGTTCAATTTCATGGGATTTGACCAACTGCGCCGCAAGCCGTCGAAGCTCCTTGCGTCCGGTCTCCGCTTCCACCCACGCGGCCTGTTCACGCGCCAGCAAACGATTTCGTTGCGCCTCGGCGGCCTTTTGTTCGGTGAGATCGGTCAGCGTGACCACACAGCCAAAAATTATCTCCCTTCCGAAAAGCGGTCCCGCATTGAGGAGCAGATGGAAGACGCGGCCATCTTTTCGGTTAAAAACCGTTTCGATTCCGTGGATGGTCTTTCCGCCAAACGCGGGCGAAATCGAAAAGATCGGCGCATCGCCAACGGGATTTTCTTTTTGCTGAGGCGCGGGACGGAGGGGAAACACGCTGCCGAAGGATTGAAAGAGCGGATTGCCGCCGCAAAGGCGGTGCGCTGCCCGGCTGGCGCGAATGATTCGTTCATGATTATCGCACACAACGATTGCTTCGGCCGCCTGTTCCAGTATCGAACACGCAAGCTTTTCAGCAGCCGCATTTTCCTGAGAGCCTTTGATCGCCGTCAGATTCGTCACAATGACGGAGACGGAGTCCGGCATTCCTTCGATCCGCATGGGTGCGATGGAAACGCGCGCCGGCAATAAGTTTCCATCTGCGGTTTGCAGTGCGAGTTCACTTATGCAACATCGTTGCAAAGACGGTTGCAACAATGCCTCCCACAGCAACCGGTCGGGCGGCGCAACCCAATGGCCAAACGCGGTTCCGACCACTTTCTCAATCGGTTGCTTGATCATTCCTGCAAAACAGGCGTTGCAATAGAGAATGCTGCCGTCGGGCGCCAGGATGACGGCGCCTTCATTCATGGTTTCGACCAGGATGCGGTAGGGATGTTCTGCTTCTTCCAGGGCAAAGGATTGTTCATCTCTGACGTCTGAAACCACCAAGGCGTCCACTGCGCCACTGCGAATCGCGTTCGACAATTTTGAGGCTTTTGTCGCCCGCGTCAGTGTCTTGTTGGTTTTGAACGACATGTCTTGACGCAGGTTGCGTCGTGTGATCCCGGCGCGATCCTTGCTGAGCGGGTTGTCCCGTTTTTCTCCAGCAATGCGGACGGTTGCTGATTTTGACGACTTTCCAATGGCCGGCGTTTTGAGCGTCTTCATGGCAGGTTTTCGGGTCGTTTTCGGAATTGCGCACTGTCGTAGGATGACGCTTTCGAATCAGACAGGTCCTTTCAATTCCTCATGACCCGGATATCCCTGTCCAGTCGGCCGTCCACCGAGTGAAGAATGCCGAGGAAAAGGATTCCGGTTTCACCCGGCCGCAAGGTGTGGTTGATGCGCTCGGCAATATACCGGTCGCGTTCCTGAAGCAAAGACTGCCGGATGGCTTGATCGCGGCTCTCGATCTTGACAGTCGCGCGCGGAACCGCGGGCGCATAAAGTTGTGTGGCAAGCTGGTACTCCTGGAGAAGCAGTTCGGCAGACTCGGTCCCCATGAGCGTAGCGCCTTTTTCCATGAGCCGAAGCAAGAGCTGATGATTACGGCTTCCTTTTTCAGCCAGTTCTCTGACAATCTTGATTTCGCTTTCGCAAACAGGCAAGCCATCCTGATAAAGACGAACCTTTTCGCAGGGCATCGGCAATTTTTCAAGCGTCCGCTCGATGGAACGCCACATCTGTTCAATTTGTCTTGTGCGGCGTCTCCATTTGCCGCGGCCAAGTTTTTGGATGGCGATTCGTTTGACGGATTCACTGAGCGACCCCATATCGACCTCCGTGTGGATGATGGGGATATGAATCAGCATTCTCTCTCGCGCCATGTCGTTCGGCCGTTCCTTGAAAGACAACAACCGGACGCGCGACACGGGTTTCATAATCGCAACGATCCGTCGCAGCCCCCTCCAATGTCAATCCGGGGAAATACGGATGCGGGGATCGGGTAAACTACGGATGCGGCATCCGTATTTCTACGGATGCGGCCGGTTTCACCAAAAACCAACGGCTGTCAGCATGACCGCAGCGATGCGCGCCTATCATGGTGTGCGTTCAAGAACATGGCAGGCGGACGGCAGACAGGCGGTCAGGTCTTGCCTGTCATTCCGCAAAGCGCATCTGCACAGGGAAATTGAGGCAGCGCCCGCGTTCAATCCGTCACCGCGCCCAGCGAAGCGGACGAGACCGCGCGCGCGTATTTTCCAAGGACGCCGCGCGTGTAGCGCGGCGGCGGCGCTTCCCATGTTTCGCGACGTCGGGCTAGTTCGGCGTCGGAAAGCTTCACCTCCAGCAATCGGCGTGGGGCATTGATGGTGATCATGTCGCCGTTCTGCACCAGGGCGATATTGCCGCCGGCCTGCGCTTCGGGCGACACGTGTCCGACCACCAGGCCGTAGGTTGCCCCGGAGAAGCGCCCGTCGGTGATCAAACCCACGGACTCGCCGAGTCCTTTGCCGATGATGGCCGAGGTCGGACCGAGCATTTCACGCATCCCCGGTCCGCCTTGCGGCCCCTCGTAACGGATCACGATCACGTCGCCTTTCTGGATTTGATTCCCCATGATGGCCGCCATGCATTCCTCCTCGGAATCGAAAACGCGCGCCGGTCCGGTGATGCTGGCTTGTTGGATGCCGGAAATTTTCGCGACACTACCTTCCTCCGCCAGATTGCCTTTGAGGATCGTTAGATGTCCCGTGGGGTTCTTGGGGCGATGGAAGGGCAGGATCACATCCTGGTCGCGCGATGGAGAATCAAAGACATCCTTCAGATTCTCCACCACGGTCTTGCCCGTCACCGTCATGCACTCGCGGTGCAGCAGTCCTTCGTTGAGAAGCATCTTCATCACCTGCGG
>JACQHZ010000439.1 GCA_016198745.1 Verrucomicrobiota bacterium | reverse complement strand
GACCACGGCAAGACGACGCTCTCGGATCGTTTGTTGCAGGCCACCGGCACCATCGCCCTGCGCGAGATGCGCGACCAGATTCTTGACGGCATGGACCTGGAACGCGAACGCGGGATCACCATCAAGGCGCATCCCGTGCGGATGCGACACAAGGCGTCGAATGGCGTCGAATACGAGTTGAATCTCATCGATACACCGGGCCACGTGGATTTTGCCTATGAAGTGTCGCGCAGCCTTTCCGCGTGCGATGGCGCCCTGCTGATCGTGGATGCCGCCCAGGGCGTCGAGGCGCAGACGGTCGCCAACGCGCATCTGGCAATCAAACAGAAGCTGGTCATCATTCCCGTGATCAACAAGATTGATCTGCCGAATGCCGACGTGGCCTCGGTCATCCGCCAGATCGAGGACATTTTGGCCATGCCGGGGGAAGATGTGCTTCGCGTCAGCGCGAAACTGGGGCTGGGCATTGCCGAGGTGCTCGACGCGGTGGTCCAACGCGTGCCGCAGCCGCGCTCGGTCGAACCAGACTCGTTGCGCGCGTTGGTCTTTGATTCCGTGTTCGACACCTATCGCGGGGTCGTGACGCATGTGCGCGTTTTTGACGGCGAGATGCGGCCGGGGACCCACGTTCGGCTCATCAAGTCCGGGCGCGATTACGAGGTCAAAGAGGTCGGGGCGTTCATGCCGCAGCCGGTTCGGCAGGAATCGCTCACAACGGGGCAGGTCGGCTATGTGATCGCCAACATCAAGACCACCGCCGAGGTGCGGATCGGCGACACGATCACACTTTCCCGCAGACCGTGCGCGCACGCCTTGCCCGGCTTCCAGGATGTGCATCCGATGGTGTTCAGCGGCATCTATCCGATCGATACCTCCAACTACGAGCATCTCAAGGGCTGCATGGCCAAGCTGCAGCTCAACGATTCCGCGTTCGTCTATCAGGCGGAAAGCTCGGTGGCGCTCGGATTCGGGTTTCGCTGCGGGTTCCTCGGCCTGCTCCACATGGAGATCGTCCAGGAACGGTTGCGCCGCGAGTATCAGATGGACATCATCGCCACCTACCCCAGCGTCGTCTATCGCGTCCGAAAAACCAACGGGGAAACCCTGGAGGTGGACAACCCCGTGCACCTTCCGGATCCGAGCGTCATCGCTGCCATTGAAGAGCCGTTTGTGCGGGCGTTCATCATGATTCCCAACAACGCCATCGGCGACATGATGGCGCTGGTCCTGGAGCGCCGCGGCACGTGTCACAACACGGAGACGCTCGACAGCCGTCGGGTGATGCTCACCTGCGAACTGCCGCTGAACGAAATCCTGGTGGATTTCAACGACAAACTCAAAAGCCTGAGCCGCGGTTACGGCTCGATGGATTACGAACCAATCGAGTATCGCGAGGGCGAGCTGGTGAAACTCGACATCCTGGTCAACGGCGAACCGGTGGATGCCTTTTCCTGCATCGTTCATCGCTCGAAGGCGGAAAATCGCGGCCGGGCGCTGACGCTCAAGTTGAAGGACGTGATTCCCGAGCAACTCTTTCGCGTGGCGATTCAGGCGGCGATTGGCGGGAAGATCATCGCGCGGGAGACCGTGCGCGCCGTCGGCAAGAACGTCACCGCCAAATGTTACGGGGGCGACATCACGCGCAAACGCAAGCTGTGGGAGAAACAAAAGGAGGGGAAGAAACGGATGAAAGCCGTCGGCACGGTGAACATCCCGCAGGAGGCCTTCATCGAGGTGCTGAAGACAAATTGATTGTGGCAAACATCGAGAAACGCTCGCTCACGACCCTCGGAATCCTGTTGCTGATCGCGCTGGGTTTTTACGCGACGATCTACGCGCATACGCGCGCCGTTGGCGGGGCGGACCCGCACCTTTTCATCCGGCCGAACAATCTCGGCAACCTGTTGGGCCAGGCATCCATCGTCGGCATTTTGGCGTGCGGCATGACCCTGGTGATTGTCGCGGGCCAGATTGATCTTTCCGTTGGCTCGATGATGGGCATGCTCGCGGCAGTCAACGCCTGTCTCTTGACGGCGGGTCGCGCGCCTCTCCTGGAATGGCCGGCCGGGGTCGCCCTTTTGTTCGCCTTGTTTTTGGGCGCAATCCTTGGCGCGGGGCAGGGCATGGTGATTTCTTTTCTGCGCGTTCCCGCCTTTGTGGTGACCCTGGGCGGATTGATGGCGTTCCGCGGCGTTTTGATTCTGCTTGCAAGCCAATCGGTCACCATCCAGTCGCCGGTCATCCAGACCATGGGCGGCGGCTACCTGCCGTTGGGCGGCGCTGTGGGTTTGATCGTCGCGGGGACCCTTCTTCTTATGTGGACCTTTTGTTCGCACCGGGAGGCCACGGCGGTTGCAGAGGCGCGACGCCCCGGCTTCCCGCGCGCTTGCATTGCCGCCATCGGGATGGCCGCGCCTCTGGGATTCCTGCTCCTGTGGTTGTATCACGGCCACGGTCAACCGCGCGGCGGCAACGGGTTGCCGTTGCGCTGCGTGATTCTGGCGGGACTGGCAGTGGTCCTGCATGTCGTTGCCACGCGGTTGAGATTTGGACGGTATCTTTTCGCAATCGGCAGCAACGCGACAGCAGCGCGTTACAGCGGCATCCCGGTGGAATGGCATCTCGTGGGCGTCTTTGCCTTGATGGGCGGGTGCGCCGCGCTTGCCGGTGTCGTGAATTCGGGGCGTCTGATGGCTGCAGGCGCGGATGCGGGCGATCTGATGGAGCTTTACGCCATCGCGGCGTGCGTCATCGGCGGAACGAGTCTCAGCGGCGGACGAGGCTCCATTGCAGGCTCGATCCTGGGCGCGTTGATCATGGCGACATTGCGCAACGGCCTTTCGCTTCTCAATGTGCCAAACTCCGTCGAGAAAATCCTCCTGGGCGCCATTCTGATCACGGCCGTGGCTCTTGATCTTGCGCTGAACCGGAAGACTGCCCGGAACTGAGATGCACCGCACCCCAACCTTATCTGGCAGATTCGGCACACGAAAAGTTAAGTCGTTTCAGGCGCTTTGGCGCCGGGTTTTTCTCCTGATAGATTGATGGCAACTGTCAATGACATCAGAACGGTTCTGCCCTCAGCGATTTAAAGATAGAAATCTGGATTTTGGAACCGGCCGAACCCAGCGCGGCAGGATCGCCGCCTCGGCCACCGGGTCGGTGACGGGCAGATCAGGATGCTTGTATCCAGAGGCATCTATCAGTTCCGGAAGTGCAGGCGAAGAATCCATGAGGCGCGACATTCGATTTGATTTGTCTGGGCGATCTGATGTGGACGTTCGCGCGTCATCGGAAGCAACCTTTTTCCAGTCGTCCGGCGAAAAGTCATCAATTTGATGAAATCAGGAAATGATTGCCGCGAGTTCCGCCGCGGCCCCGGCTTTCGCCGGCGGGTGCAAGCTTGCTTCGCGCGCGGTTCTGCCTTATTCCCTCGTTGCATGAAGGTCACTTTTCTCCGTCGTTTGGTTGTCGTTCCGGCTTGGACCGCCCTGGCCATGATTTTTGTCATGGGTTGCGGGTCTTCGGCGGTCCGGAAAGCGATTCAGCAGGCAGACGCGCTCTCGGAAGCCGGCGAACCCAAAAAAGCGCTCAATCTCCTGAGAAGTGAAATTCGTTCGCATCCCAAGGAACCCCGGCTGCAGCGCGCTTTCATCACCACGCTCTTGCGCATGGGCGAGGTGAGCGCCGCAAGAAAAGAGTACGCCGTGATGATCAAGCAGTTTCCGAAGGAGGATTTTCTCCCCGAACTGCTCGGCCACAAAGAGGTTTCCATCCGCAAGGGCGCCGCTCAAATTCTCGGCTTGCGACAGGATGAGCGGGCGGCGGGTCCGCTTTCGAAGCTGCTGGATGATCCCGACGCGGAGGTCCGCCGCACGGCTGTCTTCGCATTGGGAAACCTGCATGCGAAACAGAGCGGAGCAGCCCTTCGAAAGGCGCTCAAGGACTCGAATTGGAGCGTGCGTGCGGACGCCGCCGAGGCGCTCGCGAAAATCGGCGATCACGAGGCGTTGCCCGATCTCATCCCGCTGCTGCGCGACGATGAGTCTTATGTGCGGCATGTCGCGGCGCGGTCGATCCAGGACCTTGTTCAGCCGTCGCATCGGGCGTTATTGATTCCATTGCTTGGCGATCAAAATCCGGGCGCTCGAACCGCCGCCGCCCTGGCGCTTTCCCGCCTCAAGGACGCGCAGGCGCTCCCTGTTCTCAAGTCGTGTCTCTTGGATGCGGACTGGGCGGTGAGGCGCAATGCGCTGATGGGACTGGTTCTTCTTCAAGAAAAAAGCGCGCTGCCGGAAATCCGGAAATGCCTTTTTGACCGCGAACGCCGGGTGCAGGTGGAGGCCATTGTTTCGCTGGTCAAACTCAGGGATAAAGACGCCGTTCCCGATCTGGAACGGGTGGCGAACAATGATCGGGAGGATCGAAGCATCCGGGTCGCAGCGACTTTGGGCGCGAGGGAAATTCTGTTGCAATCGCAAAAAGACGGGAAGCTTGCGGCGTCGCCGGCGGACTACGGGGTTCCGTCGAGATAACCGCCCCCCTGCCGTCGATGAGCCAGCCCGGTCTGAGTTCTCTTGAAATCGCGCGCGGGATGCGTCGGAGCATTTTTGCGAGTGTTTTCGGGTCCTCATTTGCCGTCTGCATTGCTTTGCAGTTTCTCACCGGCTTTGCTCTCACCCTTGAGGCAAGCAAGATGCAGATTGCCCTGCTCACCTCGCTGCCGATGTTTGGGCTTGCGCTGCCGCTGATCTCGACGCTGCTCCTGCACCATGTTCGGGAACGCAAACGCTGCTGGTTTCCGCTCGTGACCGGCCACACGCTCATCTGGCTGGTGATCGCCATCGTGCCCTTTCTGACAAAGGCCATCGGGTTTAGCGGCGGAATGGCGCTCTTTCTCAGTCTCTTCTTCCTGAGTTGCATGCTGGGTTCCATGTCGGTTCCGCTCTGGTTTTCATGGATGTCCGACCTGGTGCCCCGGCAACAGGCGGGGAAGTACTGGGGGCGGCGCATGGCGATGGTGAGTCTGGTGCAGGTATTGGCGATCCCGGTGGGTTGGTTGACGGATTGTTTTCCGCCAAACAACCCGCTGCCGTACGCGGGGATCTTCGCGCTGGCCGGCATCCTCGGATTCACCAGTGTGCTGATTCAAAGAGGGGTCGTGGAACCGCCGACGACCGTCCTCGTGGCTGGGAAATCGGTTTGGCAGTCGTTGCGCGAACCTTTTCAGCACGCGGATTTTCGGAAGCTGATTCAATTCAGTTGTTTTTATAATTTCGCGGTGCTGTTTGCGGATGGATTCGTGGTGTTGTTTTTTCTCACGGAAATCGGCGCAGACCGGGGCATCACCCAATCCTCTCTGGCGATGGCGGCGAGTCTGATGTGGCTTATCCGCTGGGTGATGGGACGATACTGGGGATTTCTCGGTGATCGTTTCGGGCACGCGGCGGTTCTCCGCCTTTGCACTGCGGCGCTGGTGATCTGGCCGCTGGCGCTTGTCCTATGGGGACGATCGCATCCCATGCAAACGTTGATGGGGATCCATCTTTACATGGGGTTGTTCAACGTGGGCTTCGAGACATCCATCACGGCGCTCCAACTGGGATTGGCGCCTGCACCCAATCGCCCGATGTTTGTCACCGTCCAGCAAGCATGCGCAGGATTGGTCGCTGCCGTTGCTCCGCTGTTGGGGGGCGCTTTCCTGCAGTGGTCCACCGAGCATCCGGGTTGGTTGGGCAGCCTCGATCCCTATCAAACGATCTTTCTCTTCGGCATGTTGTTGCGGCTGACTTGCGCGGTGAGTTTTCCTCTTCGATTTCAAGTCGCGAAGGGAGCGTCCGCGGCGATGCTGGTGAGGCGCTTGATGGATTCCAACCCGTTCAAGGTCATTCATCACAGCTACGTGCTGGATGAAGGCATTCAGGAATCCGAACGGGTGGATGCCGTTCACGAACTGGCGGACGCGGGAAGCGACATTGCCACCGAACAGGTGCTTCACGCCCTTCGCGATCCGAGCCTGGAAGTCCGTCGCGGGGCGGTGCGCGCGCTGGTTGAAATCAAGGATCGCTCCAGTCTCACGGCGATTCTCGAAGCCGCGCACACGCCTGAAACCCAGATTCAATCCGAAGCGATTGAATCGCTTGGCCATTTCGGCGACCGCTCGGTGACCGCTTTTCTGCTGGAGCGATTGAACGATCCCGTGCTGCGCCTTCCGGCGTTGCGCGCATTGAGCCACCTGGGCGATCCATCGGCGCGCGAATCCCTGCGCCATTGGGCGCGCGATCCATCAGCGGCGCCCGAGGTGCGGGCGACGGCATTCGAGGCGTGGTGCCATTTGAGCGACGAGGACTCCATCGCCCCGTGCCTCCGCTTTATGCGCGAATGCCGGCACGACCTGCCGCGTTGGCAGGCGGCCATGGCGCTGGCGAAAATGGCCGTCGCTCCGGTGGATTTTTACTCGGTCTTGCAACAGGAGTTGCGCGTTCGCGGCGAGACGGTCACAGCGCAAACGCACTTGGTGGATCACGCGCCGGTTGCGCGCGAAAAGCCATTGCGCCTGCGGCAGGCTGCCACGCACCTGACCCACCGCGGGCAATCCAGCTACGCGGAAGGGAAATGGGGCGACGCCGCGCAAGCATTCACGCTGGCGGCTCTCGCTTGTTTGGAGATCATCCATCCCGCTGTCGCCCAAGAGGCGATCACCAATCCCGCCGGGTTTCAACAGGCGTTGGCAAGCCTGGAGCAAACCATCACGGAACTGGCCGTCACGCGATCCCGCCTCGTTCTCAGCCTCCGTCTCGCAGAAGCCATGCTGAGACTGGAAAATCTGACACCCCGTTGTTCCGTGAGCGAAGAAGCCATTCTTGCGCATTGCCTTCTTCGCAAGCTGCTGGGCTATTGAGTCAACTTTTTGTTCTGTTCGATCATATCGCCGATGATGCGGCGAAAGTCCTCCAACCCGACGGTTGGAATCACAATGGCGTTTCGTCGGCCATTCACATCCTCGGTGATGCGCAAAAACCGGCCGCGTGGATTCTCCTTCAGATCAAAAAAGAACTGTTTGCGTTCAACCTGTACTTTATCGCTGTGCAATGCATCGTTCACGGATTCACTCCTCTATTACCTGGGCTGCGGGGAGCCATCATCGGCCCGCCCCCGGCCGTCCCGCAAAATCGCGAGACGGCTTCCGTCGCAACGCCGCGCCCCGCCTCGGGGCGCGCGCGTGGACGAATTGATGGCGCGCTTTTTCTATGAGATGTTCAGGCTGGCCTGTCAAGCAACTCGTTTGAGAATTTGCAATTCAAACCGTGAAAAGGAAGGATGGGAATTTCGATTTTGGGGCAGGGCTGAGGCGGAGTGGGTTCCGGACTCGACATCCGCAAAAAGAGGCTTGTCTAAACCCGAAAAATATCCGTCAAATGCCAGGAAAGACGCGGCGCCTTCCCCAACACAGCACTTTAAGAATGACCGCACGACAGATCAGCATGGCGGAAGCCATCAACGAAGCCATCCGCCACGAAATGCGGCGCGATCCCAACATCATCCTGCTCGGCCAGGACATCGGCGCCTACGGCGGCACGTTTGGCGTCTATAAAGGGCTGCTGGATGAATTCGGCCCCGAACGCGTGCGCGATGGACCGTTGTGCGAGGCGGCGACCGCCGGCTTCGGCGTAGGGCTTGCCATCAGCGGCATGCCAACCCTCGTAGAGATTGAGTTCATGGATTTCATGACGTTGGCCTCAGACGCGATGTGCAACCAGGCGGCCAAGATGCGTTACTTCTTTGGCGGCCAGGTGCGCGTGCCCATGATCATTCGCACGCCGATTGTGAATCGTCTCGGCCTCGGCGCGCAACATTCGCAGAGCCTTGAGGCGTGGCTGATGCACGTTCCGGGCCTTCGCGTCATCATTCCCTCCAATGCGTTCGATGCCAAGGGACTGATGATTGCCGCGATCCGGGACGGCAACCCAACAGTTTTCATCGAGCATGTCCGTTTGTATCCGAACAAAGCGCCTGTGGAGGAGGCCGACGAACCGATTCCGCTTGGAAAACTGCGCGTGTCGCGTGAAGGCAAGGATGCGACCATCGCCACCTACAGCGGGATGGTCAAACCATGTCTTGACGCCGCCGCCAATCTCGCCAGGGAAGGCATTGAATGCGAGGTGCTCGACCTTCGCACGCTTGCCCCGCTCGACTGCGAAGGCATCTGCGCTTCCGTGCGAAAGACAGGCCGCCTCGTTGTCGCACATGAATCCGTCAAGACCGCCGGCGCGGGCGCCGAGATCGCGCAGACCGCGATGGAGGGTGCGTTTGATTATCTGCAAGCGCCCATCCTGCGCGTGGCGTCAAAGGACCTTCCAATCCCGACCGGCAAATTGCAGGACGTGGTGTTTCCGAGCGCAGTGGATGTCGAGGAGGCGGTAAGAAAAGTGATGGAATAAGAAAAGAATTCAGAACATTCGCGCCAATTCGCGGGATTCGCGGTCAAAAATTTTATGAGCAACGAAATTTATCAGGCGGGCATTGCCCGCGCGGACATCACGCCGCCGGTGGGAATTCGACTCGTCGGTTACACGGTGCGCGAGGGTGTCTCGCATGGAGTGGACGAACCGCTGACTGCCACCGTGCTCGTGCTGCGCGGTGGCAAAACAACCATCGCGATCATCGCCCACGATTGGTGCATCGCCTCTATGGACTTTGCCGCGAAGCTGCGCAGGCGTTGCGCGCGCTCGCTCGGAATGCCCGCTGCGAATGTCCTCATCAACTTCAATCACACGCACTCCGCCCCTGTTCCGCCGGACTACATGCCCTACGACACGCCGGAGCAATTGGCGATGCAGGCGCAGCACGGCAAGGACATGACGGCCAAGCTCGAACAAGCCTGCCGCGAGGCCGCGGCCAAGCTTCAGCCGGTGCGGCTCGCGGCGGGTTGGGGCGAGTGTTTCGGCAACATCAATCGTCGTCAGAAAATGCCCGATGGCGCCGTCTTGTTGGGCGAAGACCCGAATGGCCCGTGTGATCACAGCGTGGGCGTGTTGCGCGTCGATAAGCTCAACGGCGCGCCGCTGGCCATCGCGTTTCGCTACTCGTGTCATACCGTGACGCTCGGTCCGAAAACCAACCGGATTTCGCCCGATTACGCGGGCGCGGCGCGCGCGGTGATCGAGCGGGCGCTTGGCTGTCCGTCGTTGTTCCTGCAAGGATGCGCGGGAAATGTGAATCCCGCCACGGGCATCGGCCAGGATCCGGACGATTCGCCGCTGGTCCGCGAAGACAAGAACCGTCTTGGCCAGATGCTCGGCGGCGAGGTCCTGAAGGTGTGCGCCACGTTGCGCACCCAACGCCGCCGCAAAGAGCCGCAACTGGTTCAATCCGTCGCCGTGTACTGGCTGTACGAGTATGAAGAGATTCCGGCAGGCAAGGCGGGCGCGATCCGCGTCGCCGAAAAGCAGATGGAACTGCCGCTGACGCCGTTTCCGCCGCTTGCCGAAGTGCAGCGGGAGCGCGAGGAATGGGGCGTCAAACTCGCTGACGCAAAGAAACGCGGCGCAAGGGAATGGGACTGGCGCGTCGTGAAGCGGTTCGACACCTGGGCGCAGTTGCGATTGGAGGCGGCGAAGAATGGGCCGAATCCGCTCCCCGTTCAGTTTTCGCTGACGGTTTTCGATTTGGGCGAGATCGCTTTCGTCGCCGCGCCGTTCGAGCTGATGTCCGAGACCGGGCTGGCCTTGCGCGCCGCGTCGCCCAAGCGTCACACGTTTGTGCTGGGCTACAGCAACGGAATGATCAGTTATCTGCCCACGCCCGAGATCAGCCGCGAAGGCGGGATGGAATCGAAGCTGGCCTACAAGGCATACCTGTTGCCGTCGGAATTGCCGGGCGATTGGGAACCGGCGATCAAGCGGAAGGCTTTGGAATTGTTGAACGGAAAGGAATGAACCGCGGATTGCCCCGATGGCGCGGATAGTTATCTGTGAAATCCCTGCCCGCAGCTTGGCAGGCGGGCGCGCTATCCGCGGTCAAGAATATCATCATGAAAACAGAACTCGATCTGAATACCCTGCTCTATTGGTATGAGCAGATGTGGACCATTCGTTACTTTGAAGACAATGCCATTGGCAGTTTTCGCAAAGGCCTGTTCACCGGCAGCACGCATCCCTGTATTGGCCAGGAGGCGATTGCCGTTGGCGCGGGCGCCGCGTTGCGCGAGACCGACCAGGTGCTGGCAACGTACCGCGGTCACGGCCATGCGATTGCCAAAAAGCTCGACGTGAAACGTCTCATGGCGGAGCTGCTCTGCAAGGAAACCGGTTGCAGCGGCGGGCGGGGCGGCTCAATGCATCTATGCGATGTGAGTAAAGGTTTTTGGGGAACCAATGCCGTGGTCGCAGCGCACATCCCCATTGCGGGCGGCGTGGCGCTTTCCAACAAGCTGAAAAAGAACGGACGCGTGACCGCCGTTTTTTTTGGCGATGGTTCCACCTGTGAAGGCGCATTTTTCGAGACGCTCAACATGGCGGTGCTTTGGAAGGTTCCCCTCGTGCTGGTTTGCGAAAACAACGGCTTCGCGATTTCCGTGCCAACGCACATGGCGATTCCAATTGAGAACATCGCCCAGCGCGCGCAGGGCTTCGGTCTGCCCGGTGTGACCGTGGACGGGAACGACCCCGTGCCGGTTTACAACGCCGTGAGCGAAGCTGCGGACCGGGCGCGTCGTGGCGAAGGACCGACGCTGGTCGAATGCAAGACCACCCGTTGGGAACGCCACAGCGCCATCTCGGCCGGCAAATATGAAAACGAGGAGGAGGCGATGAAGTGGAAGAAGGTTGATCCGATCCCGCGTTTTACGAAAGCATTGTTGGAAAAAGGCGCAACGGAATTTCAGTTGAAGGAACTTCAGGAGCGGGCCAAGAAAGTCAACGACGAGGCAATGGAGTTCGCATTGAAGAGTGAATATCCAAAACCGGAGACGGTGGGAGATTTTGTCTTCGCTTGATGGAAAAAACCGCGAAACATGCTGTTTCCTCAGATGTAGGAGCCGCCGCTGTCGGCGACACGTTTACGGAGCAGGGCGTGGCGATGTTGTCCAGCGTCTTGCGTAGCAAGCGCGCTTGTTTCGTGATGGCCAACGGCGAAAAAGGGGTGCATTATAGCACGATGAAAATCGAAGACGCAAAGACGTCCGCAAATTCGCCACCGAAAAAGGCTTGTGCGAAGGCGAGGTGTTGAAGAAAGTATGAGGCTGCCCCAATTTGATGGAGACTAAAAGGGTGATGAGATGGAGGAAAAAGCCATGAATGAACAAACGATGAAAACGGGGAGGAAGCGGGGGCAGTTCATGCCGGAGTTTGTTGAACAAATTGCGAAGTCGTAACTTAAGCCGATGCAACTCGCCCTTTTTCCAGAAAAAATTGACCGGAAGGTTGCACCGACAAATCTCCGCTCGAATCGGCATCCCATTCATCGCTGGGCGAACTTCATCGCAGGCTACTCGCCGGAATTCGTCTCGGAATGCGCTCGCGATGCGGGTTTGAATCGGGGCGATGTCGTGCTCGACCCGTTTGCTGGACTCGGGACGACGCTGACACAAGCTTTATTGGATGGGTTCTCAGCAGTCGGTTACGAGGCGAATCCCTTCTTCCACGAATTGGCGACGGCAAAGATACATGCAGCAACCGGACGTATTTCACCTGGCGACGTGTTCGCAGTGTTGGAATCAACGAGTGAATATGGGGGAAACCTGAGCGATATATTTAGCGAGGACGCTCTCAAGTTTCTGAAGAAGATGTTTGCCAATGATGACTTTCGGATGCTGGCTGGTGCGCGGCGGGCCGAAAATCTGGTGTCGGAAGCAGACCGTCCACTGTTTCGCCTAGTGGTGTCGCGCATCATGGAAGCGGTTTGTCTGTCGCAAACAGACGGGGTTTATAAAGCGCCGACTACTCGGAAAGCAGGAAAGCCGTTCAAGGTTGCGCTGGTTGAACTACGTCGGGATGTGCTGACAGACTGCCAGGACATTCTGCCAAAACCGGACCTGACAGCTGAACTCGTTCTCGGTCCTGCCAGTCAGCTTGGCAAGGGCCGTCCTTCGACGGCTTCCCTCTGCATCACGTCGCCGCCGTATTTGAACAACTTCGATTATGCGGAGATGACGCGGATGGAACTTTATTTCTGGGGCTACGCGCGTTCATGGTCAGAAATCACGGAGCGTGTGCGTTCACAGATGATCGTCAACACGACGACCGCGCCCTCTGATCTCAAACGGCAGCATCTCAAATTTGCAACAAAGCTGCCGGAAGGCGAACGGGAATTCCTCGCGCCCATTGTCGCCCAACTTCGCGAACGGCGCGATCAGAAGGCTGGGAAGAAAGACTATTTCGCCCTGGTGTATCCATATTTCGCTCAATTGTTGGAAGTCCTCCAAGGCTGTCATCGTGTCCTCAAATCTGAAAGTCCGATTCATGTCATCATCGGAGACTCTTACTTGTATGGCATCCACATTCCAGCGGGAGACATTTGCCGCCGCTTGTTGGAAGTCGCTGGATTCGACTCTCTGCAACAGGTGCTTCTCCGGACTCGCGGCGAGCGTTGGATTCTGGCAAAACGCGAAGGAGCAGGCACACCAATTGGGGAGTATCACATCTATGGCCGACGAAATTGAAGACCAACCCGCGCCGACTGACGAATCAAGCGAGACCTTGAGCGCAATCGCCCTGGCCTCAATGGAGCGATTCATTGCCGCCTACCTCGCCTTGAGCAAGGTGACTGTCGGATTCACGGCGCTCGACAAGGCCGACCTTTCAAAGCTGGAGAACAGGTTGATCGTAGTCCACGGCCTGGCGCTTAGTTTGGAAGCTGACAAAGCCACGCCGAAGGAGATCTTGCGCGATGCTGCCCGGATGAGAGCCGTCGGCTTCGATACCGAACCAGCCATCACCGCTGGCGTTTATCTTGACCTGCGAGCATACGCGATGGATCTGGTGGAGAGACTCAACGAAGTCACCAACGGTTTTACAATTTTCAGCGCGGATGTCATTAACGCCAACCCGAAGCTTCTGCCATTTCTCCAAAAGCTTGCTGGTTTCCGCAGCAAGTCCGAGATGAAACGGGCAGTCGGCAATGCGTCCGACCATGCGATTCCGGTTGCCGCCGCGCAAAAGCTGGCGGACCTGATTACGCGAGCAAACCGTGGCCGCACCATTTCACGCAACATGATGCTGGAATCAGTCGAACCAACCCTTGAAGGCATCGTTCGAGACTTGGTTGGAAAGGTTTTGTTGGAAAGTGTCGTGGCCGACGCGCTCGCCAGCGAAGGCGTGACATTCATCCGAGAAAAGGAATACGAGTCCCTGCGTGGTGTCGTTTACGATTTTCGAGCAGATTTTCTGATTCCCGATGCCGCGTCTCCCAAAGCGTTCATTGAGGTCCGGAAAAGTTCGACGCGCCACGCCTCGCTTTACGCCAAGGACAAAATGTTCTCTGCCATCAACTGGAAGGGCCGGAACAAAGACTTGCTCGCAGTCTTGATTGTTGAAGGGCCTTGGACTCGCGAAACTTTGACTGTCATGGCCCGCGTCTTTGATTACGTCATGCCGCTGAGTCGGTCGGCAGAGACGGCGGCGGCAATCAAGGCGTATGTGAATGGCGATAAATCAAAACTGAAGTGGCTGATTCAGTTTTCAATCAATCCAGCGAGTTGAAGCGGCTTTCGCCGCGATTGGGAAAAGAGACGGTCTGAATCTGCATTTAATTTTCAAACACATTCTAAGAAAATGAAGATAGTCCACTTCCATCAGATTCGCGACGCGATTGCGGAGTTGTGCCAGCGGGCCAATTTCGAGCTGAACGCGGACGTGCGCGCGGCGCTGGAAACGGGAGCGGAACGGGAGACAACCCCGCTTGCAAAAAACACGCTGTTGCGGATTTTGAAAAACGCGGATGTGGCGAAGGAGCGATCTCTTCCGATGTGCCAGGACACCGGCCTGGCGGTGGTCTTTGCCGATGTCGGGCAAGATGTCCATATCGAAGGCGGCGTCCTGCGCGACGCGATCGATGCAGGCGTGCGCAAAGGTTGCAAAGAAGGATTCCTGCGCGCGTCGGTGACGGGCGATCCGATCCAGCGCAAAAACACGGGTGACAACACGCCTGCCGTCATCCACACCGCGATGGTTCCGGGCAACCAACTGCGGCTTCAACTCCTGGCCAAGGGCGGCGGCTGCGAAAACATGAGCCGCTTCAAAATGCTGACGCCGGCCGACGGGCGCGAAGGGATCGTGAATTTCGTCGTCGAGGCCGCGGAGCTTGCCGGTCCAAACGCCTGTCCCCCCATCGTGGTGGGCGTGGGCATCGGCGGATCATTCGAGTATTCCGCCGTGCTCGCGAAAAAATCGTTGCTGCGGAAAATCGGCGAACGCAATCCGCTGCCGCACATTGCGGAACTGGAGGAGGAAATTTTACGAAGGGTGAACGCCAGCGGCATCGGCCCGCAGGGTTACGGCGGCGAAACCACGGCGCTTGCGGTGCACATCGAGATCGCCGCCTGTCATGTGGCGAGTTTGCCCGTGAGCGTCAACATCGAGTGCCACGCCCATCGCCATCAGGAGGCGACGCTGTAAAAGACCGCAAGTCGTCACCCAAGAAATGCCGCCGCCGCCACCGGTCTGCTTCCCTCGCGCGCGGATTGTTCCGCCGCCCAGATCACGGCCTCGGTTCTGCGGACCAGGGGCGATTCCAGGCCGAGCAGCGGGTCTTTCTCCTTCTTCAGCGCGTGTCTGACAAAATCCTGCACCGTTCGGACGCATTGGTGTTTCCACACGTCGCCGCTATCGAGGTGATGTTGCGCAAAGTCCGGATCCGGCCCGTAAGCGCGGCCGAGCGATTTGGATGACCACACCACGCGGCTTTCCAAGGGGTTGTAAGGGTTGTAATCAAACTGCCCTTCCGTGCCGATGATCGTGTGCCTTGCGTCATATTTCTCTGCGAAATCAATGTTCCCCTGCACCAGGGCGACCACATGGTTCTCAAAAACAACCAGGATGTCCATCTGGGTGTCATAGTCAAAAGCCCTGATTTTCGGGGGACAACTCTTGCAGATCACGGTTTGGGGAATCTCGTTCACCTGATAAACCGTCAGTGAGATGGCGTGGCAAATCCCCATCGGCACGGCGCCGCCGCTTTTTTGCCGGGAGAGTTTCCAAATCTGGTCGGCCGACTGCGATGCCTGAATCGGATGCCGATACGTGAAATGGGTTGAGGCAAGTTTGCCGAACGCGCCCCGGTCAATCAATTGCCTCAGCTTCTGCTGTTCATCGTAGAGCACAAGGATGTAATCCAGCTTGGTCGTGACCGCGGTTTGCGCAGTGGCGTTGATCAGACGCTGTGAATCCTCCCAGGTGGTGGCAAACGGTTTTTCGAGAAACAGGTGCTTGCCCGCTTTCAGCGCCTTCAAGGCAAAAGCCACATGCAGATGGTTGGGCACCGCCACCACCACCGCATCCACGGCATCCGACGCAAGCATTTCATCGTAGGAAGTGAAACAGCGGGCGTTCTCCAGACCCAGTTCCTGTTTTCGCGTGTGCATGACATTCTCGTTGAGATCGCAAAGAGCGCCCACGACGGAGAACCTGCTCTTGGTCCCCTTTTTTGTTTTCGGGTCAAATCCCTGTTCATCATACTCGACGCCCACGGACAAGGCCCCCGCCATCCATCCCGAAGCGCCTGCGATTCCGACTCGGAGTTTATCATTCATGTTCTTTGCCTTTGTTGGAGGATTCATTCAAAACGCTTTTGCGCGATAAACGAAGGTCTGAAGGGCAAGCCCCCCTGGTGTTCGTCCGCCGCGGCGTCAAAGGAACAACGTGGCCGGTTGCTCCAACTGGGAGGCCTCATAGACTTCCACGCACCGATTGCACGCGCCCTGAGTAACAGCCCACGATGGGAATTGCCGTCGGATGGCCTCCGCCGTCTCCGAGCAGATGGCCGCGCCGTCCGCCCAGTCGAAGGTCGAAAAACCGCAGAGCGGGCAGAGGCCGCCGGGTTCCGGCCGGTTCATCGCCGCCGCGCCGCGCGGATCAACGGCAAGAGACATCAGACGTTCATGCCGCGGCGCAGCGTCATTCCATAATGCCTCGAACACCTCCCGCCGCCGGGCCTCGTCCCAAAAGCAATAGGCGCGATTGAATTCGGTTTCATACCGGTTTTTCAATTCCGATGAAGCGCGCGACGCCGGTTCGGTCGGCTTCGGCGTACGCGACGACAGCCGGGCGTCAATCGTGATGTCCCAGAGCAACCGGTAACGGCCGAGAACAAGCTGCTGTTGGGATGGATTCCGGACCGGCACGTCCCTGGAATAACCGAACGCCGGGTCCGTCATGTCGGAAAGATGCATCAACTCATGGAGCAAAAACGGGAGGAGGTCCGCATCTCGTTCGAAGCGTTCGATTCTCAATGCGACAACCCCGTTGCGTCCTTCTTCCGGATGGACAAAAAGCTCGGCGCCCTCCTCGTTCCGGGCTTTTGCCCGGCGAAAGGAGAGGGTTTTCAACGCGCCGTCCAGGATCGGATATTCGCGGATGACACCGGCAAGCAGGTCCGCCAGGCCCCACTCGCGGAACCATTTCAGATGGAGCGCGAAGAAGGCGTTGTTGCGCGCGTCGGGGTCCGGGATATCATACAATCGCTCGCGCGACCGGGAAAAGCGCGATGCTTGAAGCGGGGGGATGCAGCTGCGCCGTCCGTTTGCGCACAGGAAAACGGCGCCCTCAACCAATTCTTCTTCGTAAAGCAGTTGCATTCAGGTTTCGACTTCTGTGGAGCACAGGCCGGCTGCGGCGTTCGTTGCGCCGCAGGGACCCGCGAAGGTCTCGGCCGTTTCGTCCACGGGACGGAGGATCATGTCCCCGCTGCCGCAGGGGACGTTGGCGCGGGCGCAATCGGAAACGATCCATGGGTTGCCAAAATCGCCCATTGCGCCCAGGATTCCGTTTTCGTTTGCGCGAGACAAGCGCCGCGAAAGGGCCGGCATCCAGCGTCCCAGGTGTTCGCGGAGAAATTTTCTTTGCGCATCCAGGCACAACGCCAGCTTGTCCTCCTCAAGCCGGTTGCTCAACGCATACGCCTCTTTCGCAGCAAGGACCGCCATGAACTCGCATTCGACGGAGATATGGTCCATGCGTTCGTGGGCGTTCTCGACCGATTCCAGGCCGAAGGCGCGATAGAAGGCGCCCAGGTCCGCGATGCGATGAGGCAGGAAGAGCGGATCGGCCTTGATGTCGCCGTATTCGGTTTCATGCGCCGGGCAGCTCCCGCGAACCGTGTGTCCGAAAAGGAGAGTATGATCGTCTTTGAAATTTTCGAATTTCTCATCGGAAAATCTCGAGACAAGGCTTACGCAACACGCCGCCAGCCCGTTTGCTCCGGAAAAGGCCTCCACAACCGCCTGCTCAAGAGTTTGCCGGGTGGAGGGATGACACAACCACCGCCATCCCTCCATATCCGGATATTCAAATCCCTTTGCCAGAAAACGATAGACAAAAGCGCGCGCGGCGGCGTTTTCGCTCTGAGTTGTCGTCGTTGAAAGTCCAACCCTCGGTTCAGATGGAGTTGGCATGTTGGTCCGGGCGGATATGAACAGGCTCTTCCACGGTGACGCGGACAATTTCCTGTCCCTTCCTGCTGTAGCCGATGATGGTGTCGTTATAAAGCTCGAACGGCTTGCCGCGAACGGTGGTCTCAAACACTTTCGGTCCCTTCTGGATTTCGTAGCGGGCGCAGATGCGTTCGTCCTTGCCGAACAACTGGAGGACGGCGAGCAGTTCCCGGTCCGGCACGGTGTATCGCTCGATGGCCGCATCCACGCCGGGACCGAACATCTGCCGCAGATAAGGGCGGGGCACCCATCGCGGCGGGATGTAGTAACCGTTTGGCGAGGTGCCGAATTGCGGGTACAGAGGCAGGGCCACCTTCGCGACATGAACGAGGTAATAAAGGGGATTGGCGCGATTTTCCTTCCAGACGCCGTCGGGATTCAACTCGATCAATCCCTGCAACCGGATCTGTCCGATGCAACCCGCCATGCAACGGGTTTGCGTGGGCACACCGCCGGTGTCCGGTTCCCGGCCTTCAATGCGCGGGTAGCACCCGATGCATTTTTCGCTGGTGCGCGTGGCGCCGCGGTACATCGGTTTCTTGTAGGGACACGCCTCCACGCACTTGCGATAACCGCGGCAACGTTCCTGGTCGATCAACACAATGCCATCTTCGCGGCGCTTGTAGATGGCCTTGCGGGGGCAGGCGGCCAGACAGGCGGGATAGGTGCAATGATTGCAAAGCCGCTGGAGATAGAAAAACCACGTCTTGTGGTTCGGCAGTTGTTCGCCGCCCGGGAAAAATTGGCCGCGTTTGCCCTTGATTTCGCTGAGCGGGTTGTCCTCGAACTTGTTGGGACCGCTCCATTCCTCGTCGGTCGGCAGATAGCCCAGGGCCGCCTGCGCGCCTTCCGGAGCGAGATTTTGTTGTGCGGCGTCGAAAACCGTTTTGCCTCCAAAACGGCCATAGGGGGCGCGTTTCTCCAGCGGTTGATCGTTCCATATCTGTCCTTCGGGATTCGCCTTTTCGAGCAGGTCCAGGAGTTTCACGTCCCAGTGATGCGGATAGCCGCCGTAGGGTTTGGTTTCGACGTTGTTCCACCACATGTACTCCTGTCCCTTGGAAAAGGTCCACGTGGATTTGCACGCCATGGTACAGGTCTGGCAGGCAATGCAACGGTTGATATTAAAGACAAAGGCGAACTGTTCGTTGGGATAGGTCGCGTCGTAGGGATATTCCATCTCGCGACCAAGCTGCCAGTTATAGACGGTGCTCATTGCGGGGTCTCCTTGAATGCTTGCGTGGTAGGTGGGCTTGGATTTGAACCGCTCCAAGCTGCGAAAACGCGGGCGATCAGTTGCCGGACAAAATCCGCGCCCCTGGCTTGGTAAATGACGTGCATGCCGGCATAAACCGGCTGTCGAAAAAGAGCGAAGATGCGTTCGGGATCGTATCCCAACCACATGAATTCCTCGACGAACGCCTCCGCCATGGGCTCCAGGGTATCCTCAGTAGTCGCAAGGCCGACGCTCGTGAACTCCATCGGGTCTTGCGGATCGAATTGGTCCTTTGGCATGCGCGTTATCGGTTGATGGTTACGCCTTTTCCACTGACGAGAAACCCCCTTCGAGATATTTCTTCATCGCATCATTTTCGCCGCCGGGCGACATGCCGTCATTGCCAAATTTCCAGACCCCCTTGCCGCCCAGTCCGCCATCTTCGGCCTTGACGACGCGCACCAGGCATTCCTTGGGCACGGTGTTGATCGCATGATTATCGGCCTCGCCGCCGAAAAAGAATCCCATGAAGACCTTCATCTTGTGGAAGAGCGTGTCGGTTTGGTGCATCGGCATGTGCCAGTTGCGTGTAATGGATTGCTGCGATCCAAACCGGAAGTTGGCGACATAACCATCATCGGTCAGCGCCATGCCGTCGGGGCGGGTTTGCTGCGCTTTCACGGTTTTCTCAGTGGCGATGTAGGTGCCATGTTTCATCATGATCACGTGATACGGATAGGCGGCATTGTAGGTCGTGCGCAGCATGCATCGGCTGACCTTGTAGAACGGATCGTTTGGCGTGGCGCCGATGAAAGGGCGATCCGCCGGATTCGCATCGATATAAACGTAATCGCCGTCCTTGATCCCGAGATCGCGCGCGGCCTGCGGGTTGATGTGCAATTGATGTTCTCCGACGTTGGGCATCCGCTTGTCAAGGCGATAGGGATCGCCGAAATTTGAATCCCAGATCAGATGCCAATCCACGTTCGACCACGTGGAGTGAACCCGATGCCGCGACTTCGGCGTGAGACAATAAAACTGATACCCTTTTTCCCACAGGAAGTTCTTCGATTGCTTCACGCCGGTCCACGGCATTTTCACGTTCCGAACGGTTCGTTCGTCCCAGTGCGCTGCATCCAGCGGAATTCCGTAGTCGTTGGGGCGGACCCAGGGATTTGAACTCACAATGACATTGGGCAGATACGGCGTGGCTTCTGGTCCTTCCCGATGGACGATGAAGTTCTCGCCGCAACTGATGGCGGTCGGGTCGTCGCTGTAAGAGTGCAGCCGGCCGGTGTCGGTGTAAAACGGGTAATTGTCGTGGATTTGTTCGTAGAAGGGAATGCGCGGGTAGGTTCTAAAGAGCATCAGTGCGGCGCCTTTGACGCCGTATTTTCCCGCCATGATGTCATCCACTTTATAACCGGCCGTCGTGGTGCACGTGTCCAGAAGGCGTTGAAGGTAAACCGACCGCTTGCCTTCCAGCTCGAACTTGAAGTAATCATCAAACCGCTTGTCGCCGGTTGCCTGTCCCAGGCTGTGGGCAATGCCGGCGAGGATGGCGAGATCATCCTTTGAATCATAAAGCGGTTTGATCCCGCCTTTCCAAATCTGAAGAAAGGGATTGGAACAGGAGGCGGTGATCTCCAAATCCTCGAATTCCACCCAGCTATTGGCGGGCAATCCGAAATCGGCGTACTGAATGGACGCCGTCATCTGAACGTCCACCGAGACGATGAGTTCGACGTTGGGAAGGACATTCTTGACGACGCCGTGCGCCCACTTGGCGTTGTTGATGAGATTGACATTGGAAAACAACATCGCCTTGGTCGGGGTCGGCATGTGCGTCTTGCCGGTAAAGCATTTGCGCCCCTCCTTCGGCGTGTTCACAATCAACGGCACATCGCCGTGATCCCAGTAAGCGGGTTCCTCGTCCTTGCTGTAGCCGTGCGCATGCACCTCTTTGCCATGCGCCTGGGGATTGAGGTTCGGTTCAAACGGGTCTTCGGCAACCCATCCCTTGAAACCGGGTCCCGTCAGTTTCGATCCCTGGAAAAGCGCCGCTTTGTAGTTGCCCGCCCAACCGTGGGCGCCTGCGCCGGGTTTGCCGATGTTGCCGGTCAACATCATGGGCAGATAGGCCGCGCGATTGGCCTCGGTGCCATGAAACCAGTGGTTGATCCCCTCGCCCTGATGAATGGAGCAAGGTTGGATGGTGGCGATGTCCTTGGCCAGTTGCTCGATCAATTCCTTGGGGGCGGCAGTAATTTCGGCGACCGTGTTCAGGTCGTAATCTTTCAGGTGCACCTGATACATCGTCCATGCCGTCTTGACCTCCACCTGTTTGCCGTCCAACAGTTTGACCTTCCATGTTCCATCAAGGACGGGATCAATTCCGCTTTGACCCATCTTGCTCCCAATCAAATCGCGATGAATCGCTCGGAGCGCGTTGGCCTTGGCATCCCAAACCACAAAATCCCCCAGCTTGTGGTGCTGCTCGTCGGTCAATCCCTGAACCTTGCGGCTGGGGCCGTTTTCCGGCAGTTCACTTTTGTAATTCGCAAAAACCTCCGAGGCGCGCAAGCGCTTGAGATTGTCGGCGCGGATAAGGAACGGAAAATCCGTGAAATTCTTGATGAACGCCTCGTCGTACCATTTGTTATCGATCATCAACCGGGTCACGCCCAGCCACAAAGCGGCATCGGTGGACGGGCGCACCGGAATCCAATAATCCGCCTTGGTCGAAGGCGCGCCATACTCCGGCGCAATGACGACAATTTTCGCGCCGCGCTCCATGCACTCGATGAACCAGTGAGCGTCGGTGATCTTGTTTTCGACCAGGTTCTTGCCGTTCATGACGATCAGCTTGGAGAACCGGAGGTCGTTGAAATCACATTCGCTGTTTTGCAGGCCATGCACCCAGGGATGGCCGGGCGCCTGATCGCCGTGCCAGGTGTAATTGGACCAGTTGCGGCCCGCGCGCGCCTTGTCCGGCCCCACGCCGCGGATATTGGCATCCAACAAGGCCAGTGAGTTGCACAGGCGATACATCCCGTACTTTCCGATCACGCCGAGCAGCCCCATGCCGCCGCGCATCTTGACGGTGCGTGTGCCCGCCCCGCCCATCTCCTCAATCATTTCGGGAGGATAACCTTGTTTCGACAACAGTTTGGCGCCCGTCTCGCCGCTGTAACGTTTGGCGATGGCCTGCAGCGCCTTGGCGACATAAGTGAAGGCTTCGTCCCAGGAGAGTTTCTCGAAGGTATCCGTTCCCCGCGAATCAAACTTGTATTTCGCCTTCAACTCGCGCGTCAGTTCGGGGAACCCGTCGTCCGCCCACCGCTTCCATCCCCGACGAACAATTGGATGCTTGAGTCGGTAGGGGCCATAGATCAGTCGGTGGTATGTGTAACCCTTGGCGCACTGCCGCAATCCCCAGTTCCAACTGGCCTTGTTGCCGTAAAGATCGGAATACTTGCCGATGTCATACTGATTGCCCATGCGCGTGATGACCCCGTTGCGAACATAAGCCCTGGAACGGCAATTGTGAGTGTCGTTGGGCGCGCAGACCCATGAAAACGCCGAATCATAAGCGTATTGATCGCGATAGAGCTTCTCCCAGTCGCGCGACGGATAAAACGCCAGCGGATTGTCAATTCCGGGCGCCGCCTGCAGGAAACGCAACGGCAGGAATTGCGTCGCGTAAATGCCCGCCCCGACCCATCCGCTTCTCTTGACAAACTCGCGTCGTGACAGATTTTCAGTATTCATGGGATTCTCCCGAAGGAATTAGAAGTTAGAAATTGGAAGTTAGAAATTACGCGACGGTTCGATCGTTCCATAAAGATGACCTTCTGAAATTTCTCATTTCTCATTTTTATTTCTCATTGTTTTCTATGGTTCCAAAAGCAGTTGAAACCAGGCGCTGACGGCCTTCTGGCCGTTGCGGTCGCGATGTTGTCCGTCCCAAATGGCGAAGGCAACCGCCGAGGACCTGCCCGGTGCAAGTTTGACGTCATCCGCGTCGGGCGGGTTGAGGTCCCGCACAAAAACAACGCGCCAGCGGTCACCAGACCAAATTCCCTTGCCGGCGACATTCTGAGCGGCGGCGGGCTGCGTTTTCAGCGTTCCGAAACCGGTGGCGTTCGCATCTTCCACCGGCGAGACGCGCGTCGGTTGAGCCAAGAGATTGCCGGCCGCCTCCGCCGTGCGATACAGCGCGTCTTTTTCCGGATACATATCCGAGCGCATGGAGGCATAAACCAAATCAACATCCTGACGTTTCCCATCGGCATCCTGCTGCCAGCCGGCCTTCCACTGCCAGATGTTCACCGGATCCCGCGCGTCGCCCATGCCGATAAACGCCGCCGTGCCGTTCATCGAAAACTGCACCGCCGCTGCATCCTGAAAATCCTGGACCCGCACGGGAGCGCCATTGGCAATGTGATCCGGCCAGTCCAGCAGGAGCGCCATTCGTTTGCCGTCATGCACCGCCCGCACGATCACGGCGGGAATCGGATGCGGACACGGCCAGAGGGGGTTCAACGGAATCTGCGCCGTTGGCGCGTCATTCCACGCTTGATCCATCGGGTCCGCGGGCAGCGACCGGGTTGCCTTGCCCGCATGAATGATCCGATCTGCCGGCGGCTCGATTTTTTCAACGTCCTTGCGGCGCAACGACTGGACATGATGCACCAGCGACCACCGCTCCTTGTCCGTCATGACCCCTTGTGCGTAGGCCGGCATGGGGGTTCCCGCCAGACCGGTGGTGAAGCGCAGATACAAATCCTTGTCAGTGTTTCCGCCCAGATAGACGCCCGTGGTGAAATCGCGAACGGCGATGGGATGATCCCAACTATCCCTCAATTGACCTGCTGAAGGTCCGTCGCCCAATCCCTTCTGGCCGTGGCATTGAGCGCATTGCATTTTCGCATAGAGTTTTTTTCCTTCTGCCAGCGTTTGGGATGTCACCGGAGGTTCCTCCGCCACGGCGACCGACGCCGGCGTCTGCCCATTGGCAGAGGCGTCCTCGAAGTGATTGACGCGCTTGCCGGCATCATCCGTGTAAGCGGCGAGATGTTTGACGTACTTCACCAAATCGCCGCGCTCCTGTTCCGAAAGATGGGCGAAACTCGGCATGGAACTGCCAGGCATCCCCCGGGTGACGGTGGCGAGAAGGTCCGCGTCGGTGGGCAGATTGCCGCTGCTGGAACGAATCTTGAACATGCCCTTGGTAAAGTCGCGCGGCTTGGGGTGAAGATAAACCGCCGCCGCGCCGGTGCCGGTTCCCTGGGCGCCGTGACAGGCGCCACAGTGAGATTCAAAAAGTGTTTGGCCGGGAATCGCCGCGGCGCGCACGGCGCGAGGCGTCGGATGGGAACGTTCCGCGGCCGGTGGAGGCGGGGACTCCTGCCCGCATCCTGAGAGGAAAACTCCGAGACCGGCGACCGCCCAAAAGGGAAGAAAATGAATCTTCATGGTCTGCATCCTATATGCGAGAGATTGAAATTACCTTGATGTAGCTCAAGAAACAGCGAGGCGTCCGGCTTTTCCGAAAGACAGGGGCCGGCATGATCTGACCTGACGATCGTCACCGTCACGGTCAGGATGCCCGTTTTTTTCATCCATGTCGTTCACGATGGCATAACCCCCTGATCACGACTCCACTTTTTCTGGCAAATTCATTGTTCATTTTGTCATGATGCCAGCGGACGGACAACGGAATTTGAGCGCGCATCCGTTGCATTCGGGCTTCCGCGCGCGGCAGGTCTGGCGTCCATGCCGGATCAATAACAGATGCATGGCATAACGGCGTACGGGCGCGATCCGACGATGCAATTCCTCGTGCGCTTTTTGAATCGGCGTGTTTTCGGCAAGGATGCCCAGACGTCGGCTGACGCGATACACGTGCGTGTCAACGGGCATCACGGGACGCCCGCATGAAAACAGCAACACGCAACAGGCGGTTTTGATTCCCACGCCGTCGAGGCCGGTCAGGTATGCCAACGCCTCCTCTGTCGGCATGGTTCGAAGACGCTGAAGGGTGAGTGCGCCCTCCCTTTCGCGGATGGTTCGCAACACCTGCTGGATTCGACGCGATTTGATCCGCGCCAGGCCGCCCGAACGAATCGCGCGCTTAATCGCATCGGGACCGGCGGCACACGCCTGTTTCCAGGTCGGGAAGGTTTTCCGAAGTTTTCGAAAAGCGCGGTCGGAATTCCGGTCAGTTGTGTTTTGCGACAGAATTGTCGCGATCAGTCCGTCCAAAGGATCGGTGCGCGGGCGTTTCATCGGCGGACCATAGGCCTTCAATAATTGGCGGCGGACCCATTCAGCCCTTGCCTGTTTGCATTTCAAACGTTCCGAAAATTTCCCCGGGCACAACGTCATTGGCGGTTGGCCAAAAACGCCTTGCCTTCCTCGCTGATCATCGAGGGGTCCCAGGGCGGGTCCCAGACGAGTTGGACCAGGCATTCCTGAACATTTGTGACCGCAAGCACCGCCGTTCGAATGCCGTCCATCAGGACCTGATAAAGAGGGCATATAGGACTGGTGGGAGTAAGCGAAATGCGGACAATCTTGTCGGCAATCTGGATGTCGCGAACCACGCCCAGGTCCACCAGATTCAGTCCGATCTCCGGATCGTTCACCGTCCGCAACACACTCCTCACCGCTTCGACGGACGGCGGGGATTCTTCGGGCATTGAAACAGTGGGTTGTGTCATTTCGGTCCTCCTGCGTGAACAATTGAAAGGGGCGCGCGCACGGCGTGTTTCGATTTTTGTTTTTCCCAGTACAGCAAACATCGCGCCAGCGGGCAACCATGTTGAAGAATCAATCGCGACATGGGAAACCACAGGTTGATGACCACAAGCCAGATGCCGATTCCCATCAGCGCGGCGCAGGTCTGGATGACGCGAAAAGAAACCGCCGGAGCGAGGGAGGCGGAGATGGAAGTTGCCCAAAGGCCGCCGATAAAGATCGCCGCTCCCCATCGTTCCAGCGCCGCTGAATAGAGATCCTGGAGTTTGGGAACCGGTTGACGGCCGACCAGCGGCGGATAAATCTTGTACCACACCAGGAAGGGGATGACCTTGTAAAGCATGCCCATCATGAAGAACGTGACAAATCCCAGGAGCATCAGCAGGCCGTAGCCGGTCTGCGCCTGCATCTTGAGCAGGGATGGATGTCCATCCGGCCAGCTTTGCCACAATCCGAGGACGAAAATCGCCGGCAGATGGAACAGGGCGATGCGCGCCTGTTGAAGCGCGCCATCGAGTTGCGCGCGTTTTCTCTTCCGGAAGATGGCGTTGATTTCCCAAAACCAAAGCATCAATCCCAGTCCCGCGACGCTTGCGGCCAGCGGAAGCCAATTCTGACGGAGGAGAATTCCCGTAAAAACACTCAGGATGCCGATATTCAGCAGCGCGTAGGCGGTCCATACGCGCCGCGGACTTTGAATATCGGAGAGAGTGAACATGGGGATCAGCCGGTAACTCACGCCCATGATGAGCAGGGTGAACCATCCCATCGCCGCCAGGTGCGCATGCGCGTGGATGGCCGACAAGACGCTGAAGGGCGAAAAAACGATGAGCTTGTCATGCATCAGATATTGTCCGGCCAGAAACGTGAGCGCGAGGTAAATCAGCGAGGTGGCGATATGGACCGAGACCGCATCCTGCCGCGGCACGCGCCGGAGCGTCCGCAGGAGGTTGTAGATGAAGAGCGCCAAGCCCACGCTCACCAAGGTCGCGAACCAGAGCAGCGTTTTGAAATTCCAGAACCAGAAACCTGCCACCATGCCGATCACGCCGATGGCATGGAACCAGAATACCCGGCGGGCAAGCCGTGGGCTGTGCAGCTTCACGCCCAGCGCGACGGGCACCAACTGGATGGTCGCGCCCAGGATCACGCTGGTGATCCAACCCAGGGTGAGCAGATGGGTGAGCGCGACGGCACGGTGGGTGTAATGATGTTGCGCGAGGGCGTCGGCGGCGAACAGGGGCAGCGCCGCCCCGAAAATCGCCAGCGCGATCAATCCGAAAACGAAGTATCGGAGAGGCAGATCAATGGTTTCCGCAGTTTGATGAGGCGGTGGATTCATCGGCGTGCCATATCTCGGTCAGAAAACTGTGGTCCGACTGTTCGGTGCAATCATACGCAAACCCGCGCTCATCCAGTTGGGTGAACAGGTGCATCGGCTTGCGATTGCTTCGCATGGTGAGGCGATGTCCCTTCTTCAAATGAGCCATCGCTTCCAGCGTCCGGATCAACGGTTCGGGCGGCTCCAGATCGCGGGCGTCAATGTGAATGTCGCCCTCCCTGGAAGCGTCCCCAACCGATGAGCAGGGGGGGGACTCGTGCGCGCATGAGCCGTGGTCGGACGCGGCGTCGCCGCTTCTTTGAAACTCGATGCGCCAGCTTCCATCTTCCATCTGGCGGGAAACATGCGTGAAACCGTCGCGCCCCAGTTTTGCAAAGAGCGGCCGCGGCTCAAACGGAGCGAGCAGGACGAGACCCTGGCCGGGTTTCAATTTTGCAACGGCGCCGTCAATGGACGCACAGGGCGAATCGCCACGCTCCAGTACCGGACGGACATCGAGTTGCAACGGTTCCGGCGGGTCGGGCGGCGCCGCTTTGCCGGGGACAAAGCCGGGAGAAGCGAAGGCCCCCTTGCGGATGCGGACGCGCCAGGTTTCCGGACCGCGTTCCAGGTATTCCCATTGAAAACGTCCCTGATATTCCGCCGCGAACTGGTAGTAGAGCGGAATCGGGTCGTGATCGTTGACCAGCAAGACCGCATCGCCCTCCGGCAACGCGGTCCACGTGTTGAAGATCGTTGGATGTTTCTGGCGTGGCGGAATGTTGCGCACGTCAATGATTTGTTCTGCCTCTGTGGTTTTCATGGTCGTAATCGTTTCTCCCAAAGCATCGTCTCAAACCGAAATACGGTCAGCATTCGCTCTTCTCATTGCCGGCGGGGGCGGTTGAAGCGGTGAACAGCGTGAGCAGCATCACCACCCGCGTTTTCGCCTCGATCGCATGCAACAATTTCGGCGCCATGTAAACCCAGGAACCGGGACCAACGGTGACGGTTCGCTTCCCCAGTTGCACGCGGGCCTTGCCCTCCAAAAAGTGCATCACGGCGGACACGGAGGCGGTGTGCTCTGAAAGCTGCTGGCCGGCGTCGAACAGGAACAGAATCGTTTTGCTTACGGCGTCTTTGTGAATGGGTTTGCTGGCAATGCCGCCTTTGAGAAAGGTCCGGCCCTGGTTGAGATCAACGACTTTGTATGGGTTCGTTTTCATGGGAAATAAGTTTGCTGAATGGCCTTTTGCGACACACCTTATCGCAATCCACGGAGATTGGCCTTGATGCAAATCAAGGATTGTCATCTTATTCTGTTTCATCCGCGCGCCGTCCATGGACCCTCATATTACGCATTTCTCAAAACTGCTTGTCGAAAAGATCGGCAAGGCGGCGCTCTCGAAGACGTGTTCCAAGGGGGTTTTTGTTTTCATGGAAGGCGCCCGATACCTGGGGCCATGGGTGCTCCACAAGGGATCGGCGGTCCTCGTCAAGTCTTCCAGCGGCGGCAAGGAACAGATTCTCCGCCAGATCGAACCCGGCGAGGTGTTCGCCGAGGTCCCCATTTTCAAGAACGTGGATTGGTATCCCGTCAACGCGCGTTGCGTCACGGCGTGCGAATTGAGTCTTCTTCCCGCCGAAGATGTGAAGCGCCTCTTGAAAAGCGATCCCGAACTCGCATGGGCCGCCGCATGCGCGCTCGCGGGGAGGGTCGCGGAATTTCGGGATTTTGTCTTTGACCTCACGCTTGCCAGCGCACAACAGCGATTGCTGCGCTACCTTCTGCGGCGATTGGAAGGAAAACCCAACGCGTCATTGGGTCTGGTCCGGGTGGGGATCAGCCATCAGGACCTGGCGCTCTTGTTGGGCATTCGGCCGGAAAGTCTGTCCCGCGCCCTCACCGAACTCGAAGCCTCCGGCAAACTCAAGCGTTTGTCACGCCAGACCTTTCAGATTTTTCTCAAGCAAATCCAGGCCGAAGACCGCGACTGGTGACCGTGAAGGTCGAGCCGGCGGGAGGATTGATGTCGATCTCCAGCTTGATGCGGATCAAGTTCGGCGGCGAATGGCGACGCGTTGGACATTTGCGCTCAACAGTCAACGACGCAGCGAGGGGCCTCGCCTTACCGGATACTTGACAAGTAAGGCGTAATTGCTGATAGTCTCGGCATGACAACGCTGACATTGACTTCGAAGCGGCAGGCGACGTTTCCGCGGGAAACCTGCAAAACACTCGGCCTGAAGCCGGGCGATGTGATCGAGCTTGAACCGCGCACTGAAGGGGGGAAGAAAGTTTGGGTGTTGCGGCCCCAACCCACTCGCACCCGCCCGTGGCTGGGCTGCCTCGGAGCGCGTGCCAAGAAAGTCGCGGATCATTCGCTGGCGGCGATCCGTGAGAGCATCGCGGCCGGGCGAAAGGGCGGCGCATGAAGGTGGGATTGGACACGTCGGTGGTGCTGCGTCTGCTGCTGGGGCAGCCGGTGGATCAAGCGGCACGAGCCGTGGCGTTGTTGGACGAACTGTCGCGCGGGGGGCATCACGCCGTGGTTTCGGATTTGGTGGTGGCGGAGGCGTATTTCGCATTGCAGCATCATTACGGCGTGTCGAAGCAGGACACGCTGCTGGGTTTGCGACGGTTGTTCGCCGACGGTGAAATCGAGCCGCTCGGAGCCGTGGCCGAGGTGTTGGCGGCCAATGAGCTGGCTTCCGCCAAACCGGGTTTTGTGGACCGGCTGATTCACGGGGCATACGCCGCCGCGGCCGATGAAATGGTCACTTTCGAAAAAGCGGCCAGCAAGTTGAAGTCCGTCCGGGTGCTTTGACCGGCCAAGTGGTTGGGTTCATCAGCGTCAGGCGCGCAAAACACGACCATTCGGTGGTAGTCGTCTTTCCTGAGTTGCGCGACCCCGCCGAGCAAATCCGCCCCAAGTCCAGCTTGTGCACACTTTAAGAAATGCGTTGCGAATTGTGAAAAATTAACATTGCATATGGAAAAAATTTTCTCCATAAAGGCATTCATCTTTCCATGGAAGAACGCCAGCCATTGATATTGGACCGCCTCGAAAAACAAGGGGCGTGTTCCTTCGACGAGCTTTCAAAGTTGCTCGGCGTCTCGACCATGACGATCCGCCGCGACGTGGATGGCATGGCGCGCCGCGGGGCGGTGATTCGAATTGTCGGCGGCGTTCAAAAGGCGGACGCGCCATCCTACCTGTACGAAACAGCGGTGCATTCCCGACTGGCCGTGCAGCGCGAGTCGAAGCGGGCCATTGCGCGAAAGGCGCTCGAACTCGTCGTGTCTCAACACACCATTTTTCTCGATGGCAGCACCACCTGTCTGGAGTTGGCGAAGCTGCTGGCGAATGAACGCAAGGGACTGACGATCGTCACCAACTCCGCCCTGGCTTGTCTCGAGCTGGGCAAGAACACGGAGAACGTCATCATCGGCATCGGCGGCCAGTTCGACGCCAACAGTTTGTCGTACGTCGGACCGCAAGCGGAGGACTGGGCGAAGACGCTGTTCGTGGACCTGGCCTTCGTCTCAACAAAGGGGTTCCTTCCATCGAAAGGCACGTACGAGTCGTTCATGCCGACGTTTCGCATCAAACAGATCATCGCCCAGCAATGCGTGGAACTCGCCCTCCTGGTGGATCACTCGAAGTTCGGCCAGCGCGCGTTGAGCAAAGTCCTCGATATCTCGCAAATCCATGCGGTGATCACCGATGACCAGGCGCCGCCCGCGGCAGTCGCCGCGCTCAAAGCAGGCGGGCGGAAAGTTCACATCGCGACGGTTGGGGAGCATACGCGTCCCGCGTGTGAAAATCGGCGTCCCGCCTGCCACCCACAGGTGGTGGCCGATTTTTCCGAGGGAAAGTTGTCGGGCGGGACGCCCGCCAAGACCACCCTGGGAAGGGTGGTGCTCCCCAACCCTGAACCCTGAACCCTCAACCGTGAACCATGAAACCATCCCATGTCTCTTGAAT
>JACQHZ010000037.1 GCA_016198745.1 Verrucomicrobiota bacterium | reverse complement strand
TCGGCGCGTCGGCGTTCATCCCGCTGATCAAGGCGGGGTTTATTGACTGGATCGTGTCCACCGGGGCGAACCTCTACCACGACATGCATCACGCGATGAACCTGCCGCTTTGGAAGGGGACGCCCCACCATCGCGACGTGACGCTCCGCAAATACGGCGTGGTCCGCATCTACGACATCCTCATGGACTACAACGACGTGCTGATGCGCACGGACGATACTCTTCGCAAGGTGCTCAAGCAGCCCGAGTTTCAGAAGGAGATGGGCACCGTTGAGCTGCATTACAAGCTCGGGAAATACTGCGCCGAGTTTGAGAAACAGACCGGCCTGAAAGACGCCTCCCTCCTCGCCGCGGCTTACCGGGCCGGCGTGCCGTGTTTCACATCCTCGCCCGGCGATTCGACGATCGGGATGAACATCGCAGGCGTCGAGTTGGGCGGCAACAAGCTGCGCATCAACCCCAGCATCGACGTCAACGAAAGCACCGCCATCGTGCTCGATGCAAAGCGGCGCGGCGCCAAGACCGCCGCGATCATGGTGGGCGGCGGGTCGCCGAAGAACTTCCTGCTCCAGACCGAACCGCAAATTCAGGAGGTCCTTCGCATCAAGGAAATGGGGCACGATTTCTTCATCCAGTTCACCGACGCGCGCCCGGACACCGGCGGCCTGTCGGGCGCCACTCCGTCGGAGGCCGTCAGTTGGGGCAAGGTTGACCCCGCCAAGCTGCCGGACGCCGTGGTCTGTTACGTGGACTCGACCGTGGCGCTGCCGCTGGTGACTCACTACGCGCTTGCCCGTCGCAAGCCGCGCAAGTTGAAACGGCTTTACGACCGCCATGACGAGTTGCTCGACATGGTGCGATGCGAGTACCTCAAGCACAATTCCGTTGCGGCCCCGATTGGGTGATGCGGAATTCCAGGCGCAACCGTGGCGGCCCGTCGAATTTGAACTTCTTGATTTGAAAATCACCCGATGCCTTCACCAAGCGCGCTGAAAAAGCTGGCCAAGGAACACGGCACCCCGCTGTTTGTCGTGGACCACGCCGAGTTGCGGCGCAGCTATGCGCTCTTCAGGAAACACCTGCCGCGCGTGCAGGCATACTACGCTGTCAAGGCCAACGCCCATCCGGCGATCGTCAAGACGCTCTTCGACGCCGGTGGCAGCTTTGATGTGGCGTCCTTCCCGGAGTTCATGATCGTTCACGAGAACATCAAACATCTACCGGCGAAAAAGCGGCAGGATTGGATTTGGGACAAGATCATCTACGCCAACCCGATCAAGGATCAACACACACTCGAACAACTCGACCAGTACCGACCGCTGGTGACATACGACAATCCGGTCGAGGTCGGCAAGATCAAGCGGCACGCGCCCCACGCCGGGTTGATCCTGCGGATCAGCGTGCCGAACACGGGTTCGGTCGTTGAGTTGTCCTCAAAATTTGGCGCGTCGCCCGCCGAAGCGGTGGACCTGATCGCGGCGGCGTTCAAGGCCGGACTGGTGGTCGAAGGTCTCAGCTTCCACGTCGGCAGCCAGTGCACGAATTTCCAGAATTATGTTCAGGCGTTGGAACTGGCCGACGGTATCTTTAAAGAGGCGTGGTCGCGCGGCTACAGTCAGGTGAAGATTCTCGACATCGGCGGCGGGTTCCCCGCGCCCTATGATCCGCACGTGCGGCCGTTTGCCGAGTTGGCGCGGATGCTCAACGCCGAGTTTGCGCGATTGTTTCCCGCGAACATGGAGATTCTGGCGGAGCCGGGACGTTTTCTCGTGGCAACCGCGGGCACACTCGTGGCCGGCGTCATCGGCAAGGCCGTGCGCGGCGGCAAACCATGTTACTACATCAACGACGGCATCTACGGCACCTTCTCCGGTGTGCTCTTCGACCATATCCAGTATCATCTGAAGGCGTTTCCGCCCGCTTCCCGCAAGAGACCGGCGCAAATCTGTTCCGTGTTCGGTCCGACGTGCGATGCGCTCGACACCGTTTCGGTGGCGGAGAACCTGCCCGACCTCGATCTGGGCGATCTGGTCTATAGCGAGAACATCGGCGCCTACACCCACGCCTCATCCACGTGCTTCAACGGTTTCCCGCCCGCAAAGGTCGTTCATATCAATGTCTAATTCGCTTTCAAGATGAGGCTATTTGGATTTGGGGAGGGATCACGAGCAGGGGGGAAATGCCCATCCAACCGTAGTTTGCCTATATCTCACAAATCCTGATGCTTGCTTGACCGCTGCTCTGAATCGGGTAAGGTTATTCTTGTGAACGTGCTCAACCATCCTCGAATCTCGATTGATCCATCGGTATGCCACGGCAAGCCGGTCGTGGCTGGAACCCGTGTTTTGGTCAGCAACATTTTGGGAGGGCTTGCCGGCGGGCAAACGATCCGGGAAATCATCGAGGATTATCCGAATATCACGGCGGAGGATGTGAGCGCATGCCTTGAGTTTGCCGGTTCGCTGGCGAAATTTGAAACGCTGCCGGATGTTGCGGCTCCGGCATGAAGTTCATTCTGGACGAGAACTTCCCCCAGCCCGCGCTTGCTCTGCTTGCCCGTTACGGCCACGTCGGCCAAAGCATCCTGGATTTTTCGCGCAAAGGGACCGATGACCTCGAAATTTTTGAGGTGGCGCAACGCGCAAAGGCGGTTTTTCTGACAACCGACAAAGACTTTTTTCACACGGTGCCGTTGCTGGTGAAGGATCATGCCGGGGTGGTGGTGATCGCCCTGGCCCAGCCCAACCGTCAGAAACTCCTGGATCGGTTGCAATGGGTTTTGCGCTGGATGCAGCAAGGTGACATCAGTGGACGGGCACTCCTGGTGACCGACCACCATCATCTGATCTCGCGCTGAAAAATCAGGGTTGATCGGTTAGGAAAAGGGGTCCGGGTTTGGCGATTTAACTGGCGCTTGACAGGTTTAATGTACTGATGTTCTATATCTATAGAACATCTATGCTGATCCGACTCGAACTCAGTTCTGCGGCGCCGATTTACCGGCAGATTGTCAATCAGGTCAAATATCAGATCGCGTCCGGAATGCTTCGTCCGGGGGACCGCCTGCCCAGCGTGCGGGAACTGGCCCAGCGGCTCCCCGCCAATCAGAATACGGTTTTGAAAGCATACGATCTCCTGGCCCGGGAACATCTCGTCAACCGGCGTCCGGGTGAGGGGAGCTTCATTCTCGACGGGGTTTCATCCCTGAAAAAATCGGCGCGGCTTCGCCAGACCGCTGAAATTTTCGGGCAGGCCGCCGCGCAATGCCTTCAATCGGGCGTTTCCGAAAAGGAAGCGCATGATCTGCTCGACCAGGAGTTCCAGAAATTATCCAAAGGAAGGAAAGGTCATGAGTAATTCATCGCCTGCAATCCAGGCCATCAATCTATCGAAAAAATTCGGTTCCCAGGAGGTCTTGCGCGGAATTGACCTTGAAGTTCCCGCGGGGTCCATCTTCGGTTTGTTGGGGCTGAATGGCATGGGGAAAACCACCCTGATCCGGACCCTGTTGGGACTGCTGCGGCCCGATGGAGGCGAGTGCCGGGTGGAGGGCATTGATCCTGTCGCCAACCCGTTGGAAGCGCGTCGCCGCATCGGGTACATGGCGGAAAACCCCACCATGTACGGTTGGATGGACGTTGGACAAATCATCAAATGGGTCGGCAGCTTTTATCCGACCTGGGACCCAACGCGGGCGGAGGAACTCCGAAAAAAGATGCGGCTGGATGCCAAGGTCAAGGTCGGTTCCCTCTCCAAAGGGCAGACCAGCCGCCTCGCCATACTTCTCGCCCTGGCGCACCGCCCTGCGACCGTCATTCTGGACGACCCAATCCTGGGACTGGACCCGATTGCCCGACGCGACCTGTTGCGCGATGTCATCGTCCATCTCCAGGGCCAGCAGGTGACGGTCTTTTTCTCTTCGCATCTGCTTTATGAAATTGAGCCTATTTGCGACCGGGTGGCCATTCTCCACCATGGGAAGATCATCCAAACCTCGACGGTTGAACGGATGAAGGAGAACATCAGAAAAATCGTCTTTCAATCCGTGGATGCCGAAAAACTGGCGAGCATCCCCGGTCTGTTGGATATTCAACAAGTGGACGGGCAATACGCCGTGACGGTTGAGAATTTCGAAGCGGCCAGGCCCCGGATTGCCCAACTGACGCGCGACCCCATGGAGGTGCTGGCATTGAGCATGGATGAGGCATTCGAAGCCTATGTCACGGGACGACGGGAGGTGGTCCATGTTTAATCCAACCTGGAAGGCTCTGCTTTTCAAGGAATGGAGGGAACAACGCTGGCGTTTTTTTCTTTCCAGCTTGGTTTTCTGCATGCTCACAGCGGGATTGCTGCGCGCCCAGGTGATTCCCACCTATCAAGCCATCCTGCTGATCAACTGGCCGGTGGGGATCTTGATGGCGCTCTTTCTGGCCATGGGTCCGATTGCCGGTGAAAGAGGCAATCGCACCTGGGAATTCCTGGTGGCCCAGCCCATTTCCCGCAAGGAACTGATCGCCGCCAAATGGTTGATGGGCTTTTTGCAACTGATCGGCGTGATCACCATGTCAACCCTGGCAGGTGAACTTGCGCTGTGGAGCCGGGGAATCCATTTTGTTACAAGCCGTTTTCACGATCAAACCCTTCTCCAGCAACTTCAGATTCAAATGTCGCCCATGGCGTGGGTTGGCCTCTCCGGTTTCATTTCGGCGGTGGTGCTGGGTTGTTGGTACACTCCTCTCTTTTTTCTCCTGATCCGCGCCCGCGATGAGTCCATGGCGGCGCTCATGGGAGTGCTGCTGACCGGCGGTCTCCATGTCTGGCTGGGCGTGCTCTGCTTCTACCGGGACTTTTTTGAAATCAGGGCCGGCTTTGCAGCGTGGTGGAATCTGGCAAACCCGTTGTGCCTGTTCACACTCAGACAG
>JACQHZ010000430.1 GCA_016198745.1 Verrucomicrobiota bacterium | reverse complement strand
GTAGGAGCCGCTGCCAGCGGCGACCGGTCGCGGTTGGCAACCGCTCCTACAGGGTTTCTGGAGGTGCCCTTAAAATTTTTCGGCACGCGGCAAAATCTGTTGTTGGTGCCTGGCAGACGTAGTTCTGGCAGACATAGGCGGTTGCCCGTCCCCTCAACGGCTTGATGCCTTCGAGAAAGGGGAGCATCCCGGCCATTTCCTTTTGGCGATTGCCGCCGTCGGCCAGAAGGATCACGGTGTTGGGCAGGTAATGCTGGTTGACCTCGCGCAGCATGGCCCGGGTATCGGATCGGGCGGGATCGCCTGCGATGACGATCTGGCGCGGCGGCGTCAGGCTGTCGCTGAAAGCGCAAAGCATCGTGGGCATGGCGGCCGGAAACCGGCTGATCTTCGCGGCAAACGCCTGAAGAGTTTTTGTCCACCCGCTGATGGCAATCCTCGGAATGTCGGTATCTGGAGCATGATCGGCCATTTGCGCCTCCGCAATTCCATCACGGCAAAATGCGCTTGACTGCAACGCCCTTTTCATTTATGAATTAGTATATCGTTTATTATGCGTGGATCATGACCAATTCATTTCCAAGAGTGAGCATTCATGAAATTGCGCGTCGCGCCCGGGTTTCGGCGACCACGGTCTCGCTGGTCATCAATTCCAAGGGCAGCATCAGTACGCGGACGCGCGAGCGGGTGATGGCGTTGTGTTAGAAACTCAATTATCGGCCTCATCCCACAGCCCGGTTTCTTCCGAGGTTGCGTTCCAAAGAGCGCAACGCGACGTGCAGCGGGCTGTACAGTTTCACGCCGGTGCTTGCCGCGGATGAGGCGGGGACCTACGCGGAGTTTCTTCAGGGCGTCGCGGAAATCGGCATCGCGAAACGCAAACGGATTGTTTATGAACCCGTGCGATCGGGCGAACTGCGGCATCCCGGTTTCTGGAACTCCATTCAGGTGGATGGCCGGCTCTTGATCGGTCGGGTGGATGAAGCGATCCTGGAGCAGTTCGAGCCGGAAGGCGTTCCCGTGGTGGTGTTGGGCTATCACCAGTGCCGTCGGCCGGTGTGGAATGTGCATCTCGACCTTGCCGCCGCCGGTCGCATGGCCGTTCATCACCTGTGGGAACTCGGCCACCGCCGCATGGCGTTGCTTTGTCAGGCCGGTTCGTATGATTATCAAACCGAATTCCGTCATGGATTTGAAGATGCGCTTCAGGGAAAGGGACTGAGGCCGGGCGATTACGAAATCATCACCCCAGAGACCGACGACGTGGATCCGCTCGCCGAATCATTGCGCCGGCCATCCCGCCCCACGGCCGTGGTGGCGGTCGAGGGCGGCCGGGTTTCGCGCCTGCGGGAGCAGGCCAGGGAATTCGGCCTGCGTGTGCCGGAGGACCTGAGCCTGGCGCTCTTCGGGCGCCCCGGATTGAGCGACCCCAATCTCACGCATGTGGATCCAGCGCCCGAAGAGATTGGCAGACGAGGGATGGATTTGTTGGTCCGCCTGGCCGAAGGTGCAGCGGAACCTCCGAGCCGCGTCCTGATCCGTCCGTCGCTTCGAGAGGGAAACACGTGCCGTCGCCTGGAACATTGCCCATGACTGTGTTGACCATTTGGCATTCTGTGTTTTGCAGTCGATCCGTCTTCGGATTCGCCGCAGCGGACCGTGGCGAATCGCATCGGCGCTGAGCCAACGCCAAACGGTTGTTCCACTGATGCAAGCGGCAATCCCCCGGCGGATGGCCTCTTGGGCAATGTCCCGATGACTAAAGCGCGAGAAAGGTAATCCCAGTTGCTGCGGCAATTCGCACGCCAAAGCTTTAACTTCCATGACGATCTGCGAGGGAAAAAAGGCGAGGACGTCCTCGCCTTGGCCGTTCCTCGAGACCGGCCAAGCGTTCGTAGAAAAAGCGCTTCCGCCAGCGGCAGACGATCTGAAACGGCAATGACAACCGTTGGGCGATCTGTTTATTCTGCACCCCTTCGCAGGCAAAAAGAATGATCTTGGCACGGACAACCTCAAAATATGGTGATGTATATTTTGCCGTTCGACGCTCAAGTTCCGCACGTTCCTCACGGCTGAGTTCGATCCTAAATGGGCTGAGTCTTGGCATACAATTTCCTCCTTCACTGGAAGACCGTATGCCAAACGGCGGTCTTTATTACAAGAATAATACATCATAATATTTATGAACAGGTGTACTTAGATTTGCGGGTAAGGAGTTGGGGCGTCACTTGGCCGTAGCGCCCTTTTGCTCAGGGGCATCCGACACGGCCAGTTGGGGGCGCAACCGGTCCAGAAGGGTATGGCTGATGCCGGGCACCCGCAGCAGGTCGTCGAGATCATGGTAGGGACGATTCGCGATGATCCGCGAGGCAAGCACCGGACCGATGCCGCTGACGGATTGCAATTCGCGGGCGGAGGCGGTGTTGAGATTGACCAGGCCGGCCGGAGCGGCGCTCAGCCGCACGCGCAATTCCTTGACCTGCGCCTCCTCCCCGCGTTGTTGGGCGCGAAACTCGGCGAGCACCTTGGGATCGGTTTCCGACCAGATGCCGGCGCGTTGCATCATCGCCTGCAACTCGACGTCCTGAAGCCGCTTCTCCATCTCGTCGCCATCCAGGCCGTCCGGCGTTTGCCGCTTCGTGCCGTAGGCGCGGGCCAATCCCTTCTCGACCAGCAACCGGCCAAGGTCCTTGCCGTCGGCGGTGGCGACCATTGCGTACACGCGGGGAGTTGAGGAGCGGCCGAGCGCCGTGGCGAAGGCGGTGTGAACGGTGAAGGGTTTGCTGAGAACCTGGGCGGTGAACTTCCGAGCTTCCTCGCCGTAGTGAAGGACCCGCTGCATTTCGACAATCCCAAAGTGCATGGCTTGTTCGCGAACCCGTTTGGCGTCGGAATCGGTTGCGCCGGTGGTTTCGGGGCAATCCACGAAGTAAAGCCGCACGATGATCGGTTTGTCGCCGGCCTGCACGTGAAAGCTGTCGCCGTCGTTGGCCGAATGCTCAATCAACCGGCAATCTTTGAACGTCTGCCAGTCCCCGGCGTCGGACCGAACGGCGAACGTCACCCACAACGCCAACACGCTCCAGGAAAAACGAATCAGGACCGCAAGCCGGCTCATGGCGCAGGGGTATGTTTTTCGCAGCCGCATGGACTTCTTTTGGCAATTCCGCGATGATTTGACAAGCGCGGCTTGCGTTCGATGCGTAAAAACGTTGTTGCCGAAATGGCCAACGCTGGCAGAGTGACGGCATGAAGCTGATTTTCCCGGGGTTGATCACCTGGAACATTCTGCTGTTCGCAGCCGCCATCACGACCGGCATCGAGGGATGGCGAATCTGGCACTTTTCCCTCGGCGTGTTTACGGGAATTTTCATCTGTCTGACACACAGTCTGGTTTTCATTCATCTCATCGGTTCCGGCAAGGGCGTTCAGGAGGCGGTGGAGACGCATTCATTGCCAAACGATCCGGAGACAGGCTATGTGCAGCGGAGCCGATCATACAAGAAACGCGCGTTTCCCTGGGCCGTGTCGGCGCCGCTGGCCGCCATGGCGGTCATTTGGGCCGGCGGTTGGCACGACACCAACCGATTCGCCGCGCCCGAATGGCTTGATGTTTCCCATGGCTGGCATACGGGGCTGGTGTGGATCGCTGTTGGCACCAATCTCTGCGCTTTTTGGAAGGAATACCGGGTCATCGCCGAAAACTCGCGGCTGATCCGGGAAGTCAACGAAATCATCCGGGCAAAAAGCTTGCCACCTGGCGCGAAACTATGAGATGGGGAGGCGCGACATTACAGCGGCGCATCATCCAACATCTCCATCCAACCCCACGCCTTTATTCACGCACATGCAACCTGATCCAACCGGTATCCTTCTTGTTGATAAACCCACAGGTCCGACTTCGCACGATGTGGTGGACCGGGTGCGGCGGTGTTTTTACGTCCGGAGCGTCGGTCATTGCGGGACGCTGGACCCGATGGCCACCGGCCTTCTGGTATTGCTTTTGGGAAAGGCCACCAAATTGAGCGAGCGCCTCATGGGTGAAGACAAGGAGTACGAAGGCACGCTGAAATTGGGCGTTGCCACCGATTCCCAGGATGCCGATGGCGCGATCATCGCCGAAAAACCGGTTCCGCCGCTTACGGAACCTGAGATTCGCGCGGCCTTTGAAGGATTCAAGGGCGACCTGCTTCAAACGCCGCCCATGGTTTCCGCAAAAAAAATCGCGGGCGTTCCCCTCTACAAACTCGCCCGGAAAGGCAAGGAAGTGGAACGCAAGCCCCGCCTGGTTCACATCTACCGGTTTGACGTGCTGCGTGTGGGGCTGCCCGATGTGGATTTCCGCCTGTCATGCACCAAAGGGACGTACGTCCGAACCATCTGCCACGAACTTGGCGCGAAACTGGGTTGCGGCGGGCACCTTTCCAAACTGCGTCGCACGGCCAGCGGCCGTCTTCGGCTGGAAAACGCATACCCCCTGTCCATGATCGAAGGCTGGACACGCCAGGAATTGGAGGCCAATCTCATCCATCCCTTTGACTTGAAGATGTGAAAACACGCCAAAAATTCCTTCATGCGACTTCTTCATCATCTTTCTGAGCTTTCCCGCTTTTCCAAGCCGCTTTCGGTGGCGCTCGGGGTGTTTGATGGGGTGCACGTGGGGCATCAGGCCGTGATTCGCGAGGCGGTTCGACAAACGCATTCGTTGGACGGCGAGGCGGCGATCCTGACCTTTCACCCGCATCCCGCCAAGATTCTGCGGCCCGATTCCGCTCCGCCGCTGATTACAACCGAGCAACAGGATTTCGAGCTTTTCTCGGCGCTCGATGTGGATCTCTGTGTAGCGCTTGATTTCGATCGGCAACTCAGTCTTTGCCCGGCGGAACAATTCCTGGATGATCTCCATCGCGCCGCGCCGTCGCTCCAGGCGGCGGTGGTGGGACCGGATTGGCACTTCGGACATGCGCGGGAAGGCAATTTCGCGTTTCTTCAATCGTGGGCTTCGCGTCATTCCGTGCAGGCGATCGAGGTTGGGGATGTGCGCGTGGAAGATCAAGTTGTCAGCAGCACGATGGTTCGCAAACAAATCGCGGGGGGCGACATCCCAGCCGCCAATGCGCGGCTGGGACGGCCCTATCAGATCGTTGGACGCGTCGTGCGGGGACGGGGGATCGGAACAAAAATCGGTTTCCCCACCGCGAATCTGGACGTTGAAAACGAATTGATCCCCGCGGGCGGCGTCTATGCGGCGCGCGCGTTGGTGGAAGGCGAGGTGTTCGCCGCAGCGGTGAACATCGGGCTGCGACCGACTCTTTCATTGTCCGAGGAGATGACAGTCGAGGCGCATCTGGTGCCGTTTCACGGCGTTTTGTACGGGCACCATGTTCGTCTGGACATGCTTGCCCGGATTCGCGACGAGCGGAAGTTTGAAAGTGTGGAGCAATTGAAGGAGCAGATTCTTTCAGACATCAAGACCGCTTTTTACCTTGCCTGTGCGTAGTGATGTGCGAAACCTCCCCCGCAAAAGCGTGATGAGAAATCCGCACCCGCAGCCGGTCCTTGTGTCTAGGGGGGGATTGTGCTACGTAGATTGGCGTTCACATGAGTCCTCCAACCAAAGGCACGCCTTCACCACGACGACCGCGCAAACCGGATGAAGAAAAAGACTGGGGCGCGATTGCGCGCACCATCCTGATATGGGTGGTGTTTCTGGTTGGATTCCCGTTGTTGTACACACACCTCAACAAGGTTTCGCTGAGCAGCATCAAGGAATACACCTACTCGCAATTTCTGAGCGCAGTGCAGGAGGGACAGATCAAGACGGTGAACATTGCCACCGAGGCCTCCGGCAACCGCTACGCCCACGGCGAATACATCATTCCCGGCAAGGATGCGGGCAAATACCGGGTCTTCATCGATCTTTCCTTCGATCGCGCCCTCGCCGAGGAACTCATCAAACGGAACATCCCGATCGAGATCAAGCCGCTATCGGGCTTCTGGACATCGTTTCTCACCGGCGTGCTTCCCTTTCTGATTCCGCTTCTCATCCTGTGGTTTCTTTTTGCGCGACAGATGCGTTCCATGGGACGCGGCGCGCTGTCCTTCGGCAAGAGCCGCGCGCGTCTCCTCAATCGCGACAAGAACAAGCTCACGTTCAAGGACGTGGCGGGGATCGAGGAGGCAAAGGACGAGGTGCAGGAAATTGTGGAGTTTCTCAAAGACCCGAAGCGTTTTCAGAAACTCGGCGGGCGCATTCCCAAAGGGGTGCTGATGATCGGACCCCCGGGCACAGGCAAGACGCTTCTTGCCAAGGCCATCGCCGGCGAAGCCGATGTCCCGTTCTTTTCCATCAGCGGCTCGGATTTCGTGGAGATGTTTGTCGGCGTGGGCGCCTCGCGGGTGCGCGATATGTTCGAACAAGGCCGCAAGAGCGCGCCCTGCCTGATTTTCATTGACGAGATCGACGCGGTGGGACGCTCCCGATTCAGCGGGATCGGCGGCGGTCACGATGAACGCGAGCAAACCCTGAATGCGCTGCTGGTGGAAATGGACGGTTTCGACACCCAGGAGGGAATCATCCTCATCGCCGCAACCAACCGTCCCGATGTGCTGGACACCGCGCTGCTGCGGCCCGGCCGGTTTGACCGCCAGATCGTCATTGATCTTCCCGACCTCAATGGCCGGGAACAAATCCTCAAGGTGCACGTCCAGAAGGTGAAACTGGCGGACGGAGTGGACCTCTCCGTGCTCGCACGCGGAACTCCCGGTTTCTCCGGCGCCGATCTGGCCAATCTGATCAATGAAGCGGCCCTGCTCGCCGCGCGCAATTACAAGAAGGGGATCGAAATGACGGAACTGGAGGAGGCGCGTGACAAGGTGCGCTTCGGCCGCGAACGACGCAGCCGGGTGATGGACGAGAAGGACAAGGAGATCACCGCTTATCACGAGGCGGGACACGCGATTGTCATGGCATCGCTCGAACACACGGAACCCGTGCACAAGGTGACCATCATTCCGAGAGGCAACGCCTACCTCGGCGCCACCATGCAGTTGCCCGAAAAAGATCGTTACACCTACGGACGCAAGAAAGTGCTCGATGAACTGGCCACCTACATGGGCGGACGCATCGCTGAGGAAATGACCTTCGGCGACATCACCTCGGGCGCCTACAGCGACATCCGCAGCGCCACCCGACTGGCCCGCAAGATGGTCTGCGAATGGGGCATGAGCGAAAAACTCGGTTTCATCGAGTACGCTGAACGTGATGAACCGGTGTTCATCGGGCGCGAAATCATCCATGGACACGACTTCAGCGAGGCAACTGCGGTGGCCATTGACCAGGAGGTGCGTCGTATCATTGACGAATGCTACGCCTGCGCATCGAAGATTCTCGCCGACAGCAAGGACAAGCTCGTTGTACTGGCCAAAGCGCTGCTCGAATACGAAACGCTCGACGGTGAGCACGTCACGGAAATCATCCAGCACGGAAAAATCCTCAATCCGCCGCGCAAGCCGTCTCCGGCCGATGCCAAACGCAAACAACCCGCTGTGACAACCGAAAAGGCTAACGCACGCGCAACCTCCAAGCCGGTCAGCCCGCCTCCCGATACGCTTCCCTCGCCGGCAGTTTGATTCCGCGTCACCCGGCAATTTTCCTGGAAAGTTGCGGGTGGTAATTCAGATTCCCTGATTCGCGGAGAAAGGGTTTGTGACGGTTTCATTCACTGAGCGGCTCTGTCGGGGCGAGCATCTGGTAGTTCATGGGCATCTCCGTACAAGGGTAGGTGAACTCTGCCTCGTTCAAATGGATGAGCACAGCCTCAACCATCTGGTTCAGGCGCGCTCCTCGCAATGCCCTCAATCTGAACTCGAATCAACTTGCCCCCGACATGGTTGGTGTCACAATGAAAGAGCCGTCATGAACACCAGCGCATCTCCCTTCGTGCATCTCCACCAGCACACGGAGTATTCGCTGCTGGATTCGACGGTGCGCATCGCCGCTCTGATGGAAAAGGCGAAGGCGTGCGGGACGCCTGCGGTGGCATTGACGGATCATGGCAACCTCTTTGGCGCAGTGGAATTCTACCAGGAGGCGGAAAACCACGGCCTCAAGCCGATCATCGGTTGCGAGGTTTATATGGCGCCCGGCAAACGGACGGACAAAGACGCCGCCAGCGCGCGCGACGCGGCCTATCATTTCCTCCTCCTTGTCCAGGATGACACGGGCTATCGCAACCTGCTCAAATTGGTCAGCGAAGCGCATCTCAGCGGATTTTATTACAAACCCCGGATTGATCGCGATCTCCTTGCTCAACATCACCAGGGACTCATCGCCACGTCCGCATGTCTCAAGGGCGAGGTCGCGCAGAACCTGCTGCAGGGGCAGCGCGACAAGGCGCTGGAGTTCGTGCGTTTTTGCAAGGACATCTTCGGCGACCGTTTTTATTTGGAAGTGCAGAATCACGGGATCGAGGCGCAACGCAAGGTGAATCCTGAAATCGCCGCCATTGCCCTGCAGCACGACATCAAACTGGTGGCCACCAATGACGTCCACTATCTGGAGAAATCGCACGCGCACGCGCATGACGCGCTGATCTGCATCGGCACGGCGTCGTTGCTCGACGACGACAAGCGCAAGCGTTATACGACCGGGGAATTTTTCTACAAGACCTTCGCCGAGATGCAGGCCGCGCTTGGTGAATACCCGGAGGCGCTGCGCGCCACGGTGGAAATCGCCGAGCGCTGCAATCTTCTGATTGATTTCAGGACAAATCGGTATCCGGCCTACGAACCTCCGGCCGGCAAGACCCGCGCGGAATTCCTGCGCGACCTGGCGATGGAAGGCATCCGCAAGAAGTTTGGATTCGATCCGCAGACCAAATCGCCGACACCCGACCAAAAGGCCGTGTTGGATCGTCTGCGCCTGGAGCTGCACGTCATGGAGAAGACGCGGTTTCTCAGTTATTTTCTCATCGTCTGGGATTTCATACGTTATGCGAAAAGCCAGGGCATCCCCGTGGGACCCGGACGCGGTTCGGCAGCGGGGAGTCTGGTGGCGTATGCCCTGGGCATCACCAACCTGGACCCGTTGCGGTACCGGCTGCTCTTCGAGCGGTTTTTGAACCCGGAACGCATCAGCCCGCCCGATATTGACATTGATTTCTGCTACAATCGGCGTCCTGAAGTCATCGAGTACGTGCGCAGGAAATACGGCGACGCCAACGTGGCGCAGATCATCACCTTTGGAACGATGGGCGCCAAGGCTGTGGTGCGCGATGTGGGCCGCGTGATGGGACTGCCCTTTGCCGAAGTGGATCGCCTTGCCAAAATGATCCCCAACGAACTGAAGATGACCCTCGAAAAGGCTCTGACGGTCAGTCCCGACCTCAAGAACACGGTGAAAACCAGTCCGGTCCATGCCGAGCTGATCGCCACCGCGAAGACGCTGGAAGGACTGGTCCGTCAAAGCTCGGTCCACGCCGCCGGCGTGGTGATTTGCGGCGAGCCGCTCGATCATTTCGTGCCGCTCACTCGCGACAAGAGCGAGGCGATCGTCACGCAATATCCCATGGAGTCGCTCGGAAAACTCAATTTGTTGAAGATGGATTTTCTGGGGTTGAAGACGCTCACCGTCATCCAGGACGCCCTGAACCTCATTGAAAGACGGCGGGGCGTCCACCTGGATCCGGACTCGTTCGACCTGGGGGACAAGAAGACGTTGGAACTTCTCAATCGCGCCGACACGACGGCGATCTTCCAGTTGGAAAGTCCCGGCATGCGCGACCTGTCGCGCAAGTTCGGCATCACCTGCATCGAGGACATCTTTGCGCTCATCGCCCTGTTTCGTCCCGGACCGATGGACCTCATCCCCGAATTCATCCGGCGCAAGAACGGCCAGACGCCCATTCATTACGATCATCCGCTGCTCGCCGACATCTGCAAGGAGACCTACGGGATGATGATCTACCAGGAGCAGGTGATGCAGGCCGCCAGCGCGCTGGCGGGTTTTTCGCTGGGCGGATCGGATATTCTCCGGCGCGCGATGGGCAAGAAAAATGTGGAGGAAATGGCCTCGCAACGCGATTTGTTTGTGAAGGGATGCCGCGAGAAAAACCACATCTCCAAGGAGAAGGCGGAAAAAATCTTCGATCTTCTCGAAAAATTCGCGGGCTACGGCTTCAACAAGTCGCACTCGGCGGCTTACGGCATCATCACCTATCAGACGGCTTTTCTGAAGGCCAATTACACGGTGGAATACATGGCGGCAGCCCTTTCCAACGAACTGACCGACAAGGACAAGGCCACCGAGTACATCAACAATTGCCGGGAGATGGACATCGAGGTGCTGCCGCCGGACGTCAACGAATCGGAGCAGCTTTTCACCGTGATGAGCGATCAGCAGATTCGATTCGGCCTGGCCGCCATCAAGAACGTCGGCACGGTGGCGGTTGACGCCATCATTGCGGAGCGGAAGAAGGGCGGGACGTTCAAAAACATCTTCGATTTCTGTTCCCGCCTGGACAGCCGCACGATCAACAAACGCGTCCTCGAAAGCCTTGTGAAATCCGGCGCCTTTGATTTCACGGGTCTCCCGCGCCGTCAGAATTTTGAATGGATGGACGGGGCGTTGTCGGCGGGGGCCTCGCTGCAATCGGATCGCGCGCGCGGGCAGGCGTCGCTTTTCAACGAGGACTCCTCCTCGCAGGCGCCTGCCGCCGCATCGGGACCGCCCGTCGCCGAGTGGCATCAGAACGAGCTTCTGGCCTTTGAAAAGGAGCTCCTCGGTTTCTATGTCTCAGGGCATCCGCTCAGCCATTACGCCGCCACGCTCAAGCTTTTCGAGTTGAAATCCACCACGCACCTTGACGAGCTGGAGCACGGCGCCGAGACGCGTCTGGGCGGCATCATCACTTCCATCCAGAAAAAAATCGGCAAAAAAGACAACCGCCCGTGGGCGGCGCTGGATGTGGAAGACCTGGACGGCGCCGTGGAGGTCCTTGTTTTTGCCGATACCTACGAGAAGACCCAGGCTTGCCTTGGACTGGAAAAGGCCGTGCTCATTTGTGGTCGGGTGGACAAACGCGACGAAAAACCGAAGATCACCGCCTCCGACATCTGGCCGCTTGACGAGGCCGCCCAGCGTTTCACGCGCGCCATTCATCTGCACATCCCGAACAACCGCTTTGGGGTGGAGCATCTCGAACAGGTTCGCGATCTCCTCCGGCTTTATCCGGGACCGCTGCCGGTCCTGTTGTGCATGGAACAGGCGAGCGGCGAGGTGGTCTTCGTCAACACATCGCCGGAATTCCATGTCCGTCCGGACGAACGCCTTGTCCATGAGCTGCGCCACATCATCGGCGAGCACGCTGTGTTTCTCAAGGTGAACGTCCCCGTCACAACCCGCAGCGCCTGGGGCGGCGGAAACGGCCGCTCGCCCTGAAACGGACGGAGGCTCGCGCGGTTTTGATCTTTCCTTGCGGCGCAAAACATTTTATGAGTGCGAGGCATGAAACTCACTCCTTCGATTTCTCTTGTCGGCAGCGGCGTTCTCGGTTTCGGATTGAGCGACGCCTACGATTGTCACGTTTATTGGGTGGACGGCGGGACGGAGGCGGCGATCATTGACGCCGGCGGCGGGCGGGATCCCGATACGATCCGGAACAACGCGGCGAAGGATGGCCACGATGTTTCGAAATTGCGGTATGTCCTGCTCACGCATTACCACGCCGATCATGCAGGCGGGGCCGCCGGCTGGCGCAAGAACGCCAATGTCCAGGTGATTTGCGCGCACGACGCGGCGGATGCGATGGAGCGGGGCGACGAACGCGCCATCTCGCTCGATCTGGCGCGTCAACACGGATACTATCCTTCGGACTATCGGTTCAGCGCATGTCCGGTGGATCGCCGGGTCCGCGACGGCGATCAGATTCGCGTGGGCCGTTGGACGTTGGAAACGCTGGAAACCCCCAGCCAGGCCAGGGGACATCTGTGTTTCCGCGGCGAGGTTGACGGGAAAAAGGTGATATTCACCGGCGACGTTGTTTTTTACGGGGGAACCATCGGCCTGATCGCAACTTATGATTGCAACCTGCAGGATTACGCAAAGAGCGTGATTCGGCTGGGCAAGCTGGACATTGACGCCTTTTTTCCGGGACACGGTCCGTTCGAGCTGCGGGACGGCGGCAAGCATCTGAAGGCGGCTGCTGAAAAGTTCGAGAAGATGGCGGTGCCGAGGAATTATTTCTGATGGACACTTCAAAGGCATCTGTACTACAAATCCTGAAAATCCTGTT
>JACQHZ010000429.1 GCA_016198745.1 Verrucomicrobiota bacterium | reverse complement strand
GTTTATGAATTTTGGCTTTGGGGAGCACACGCGTCTCGCGTGTCCGACTTGGCGTCCCGCCAAGCCGCTTCCCTCCGAGAAAATCGGCGGGACGCCGATATTTGCACGCGAGACGCGTGCGCTCCCCACCCCTTTGTCCATTTTTTATGGGACGGCTGTGTTGCACTTCCGTGTTTTGCTTTGGCTCGCGAAAGATGGGGAGCGGATTCTCCGGCCCCAAATCGGCAGCGGGAAGCGGATAATTTTCCTTGCGAATGGTTGTCATGGAAATCATTCGATTCAGGCGGATGATGCTTGGCCACTTTCGTAGAGCAAGCGAAATTAAAAGCATTTAAAAAACAGATTTAATTTGACAGTCCGAGACTGCGTTCGTAGTTTGCATCCATGAAACAGCGGGAGGCCATCATGGATCGTGTTCCGACGATGCGCGACGTTGCCAGCCTGGCGGGCGTGAGTCCCGCGACGGTCTCGCTCGCCTTACGCAACCACTCGGCGATCAAGCTGCAAACCCGCGAACGAGTCCTCCAGGCTCAACGCGATCTGGGTTACCGGGTGAACCGTCATGCGCAACGCCTCATCCGAGGCTGTCGTACCGGCGGCACGCGCGTTCTGGAGTCGCTGGTTTTTGCGTTGGTGGACGGACGCTTCGATGATCCGTCCTACGCTCCTTTTCTCCAGGGAATCATCGAGGAAAGCAAGACGGGACACCATGTCCAGATTCACACCGACACCCTGAAGCGTTTGGAAATGGAGTCCTCCCTGGAATCTCCATGGATCAGGGATGGGCGTGCGGATGGGATCATTATATCGGGTTTTGTGGACGAAAAGATATGCCGTCATCTGGAGTCGTTCGGCATTCCGATCGTCGTTCTGGGCGCTTATGATCTTCCGCCGGCTTATGAACAGGTGGATTGTGATGTCCCCCTCTTGGCGCGGGAAGCGACGCGCCGCCTGTTGTCGAATGGACGCCGCCGGATTGCGTTTCTTTGCAACAACACCCGCATCCATTACAATCGCCGGGCGCTGGCGGGATACCAGGGGGCGCTTCACGATGCCAGCCTGGCCTTGCCCGGTGATTACGTGGTTTCCATGAATCCAAACCCGGATGTTTCCCCTGCCGTGGATTTAACCCAGGGAGCAGCCATTATTGACCGTCTCATGGCGCTGAATCCAAAACCGGATGCGGTGGTTTTCACGGGAGGGCGGTATGCGGATGAATGCTGCGTTGAGATGCGGGCGCGGCAAATTAAGATGCCGGAAGAGCTGGAAATCATGGCGTTGGCGACCCGCATTCTCGACGGGAAAGTTCGGCTCTATGAATCCGTTTTGTTGGATGCGGAAATGATGGGCCGGATCGCTTTTCGACGCTTGAAAGAGCGCGTGGAAAATCCGACAAGTCCTCCCACGGTAAGCGTGTTGAGAACGGTCCAATGGTTCAAATGAGAAAAATCAGTTATCAGTCATCAGTTGCCAGTGATCCGTTGCGCTCCTCCCGCGATCCGTCTCGAATCGGCAGACATGAACGACCGATCACTGATCACCGGTCACCGATCACTCGCTGCTCCTTTACGCTGATCGAATTGCTGGTGGTCATTGCCATCATCAGCATTCTGGCGGCGCTTTTAATGCCCGCGCTGAAACATGCGCGCGAAACGGCCAAGGTGATCGTCTGCACCAACAATTTGCGCCAGCTCTATTTTGCTTCGATGCAGTATGCGAATGACAATAACGATTATCCGCCCCTCAACTGCGATTACACCACCACTTGGTGGCAACAGGGCAGCTATCCCATTACCTGGCCTTACCTCCTCATCCCTTATCTTGGCTACAAGGGAACTGGGGAAAGTTATGTCAACGACAACTTCAACCATGGCTCCTTGGAAATTCGCGTGGGATACAGCGCCGTCGCCAACCGGTGCTATAAAACTTCCAGCGATATGAGCACCCGTTTTCCAGGCCCACTCTGGTGTCCCGCCACCAACAAACAATATGCCTGGCCCAATGCGGGCACCTATGGTTGCTGGGGTGATGTCGCCATTGATTACGCCATCAACAGTTATATCACCAGTTGGGTGCAGAGCGATGGGAGCTGGCATCCGGCCTTTGGACAGGCCCTTCGGGTGGGGGAGCACACCAAAACCGAGAAGAGCAAGCTGCTTTTTATCGGTGATTCTTATGGGTTTTTTTACCGACTCTATCTCACCCCGTCGAATCGCCATTTTTCGACCGGACCGACGGATAACACCAGTGGACGGCTTAATTGCGTGTTTTGGGATGGCCATGTCGAAAATTTGACCTTTATCGGAACCCAAAACCCGGTTTCAGCGGGGGATGGAAACGTGCAAACCGGCTACAATGAGACCGTGAGGCCGGGGTTCAAATACTACATCATCCCAAATTGACACGCCTCAACCGGGAAACAGAACCTGGGAGAGTGGAGGGCGCATTTTTGTCCAAAATAAGCTTATGAAATCCGTCTTTTTCTTCTTCAATTTGCCTGGATTCCCGCTTGCGCGGGAATGACGTTCCGGCTTTCGGCATAGATATGCCTGCAACCCGTTTTTTTTCGATTCAGAATGACGTTTTGTTTTGCGAAGGCACGGCGGCGCCGGGGCCGGCGCACAACGCGGCTTTTCCGCATTTTTTGCGCTGCGCCGACGGTTCTTTGCTTCTCGTTCATCGCGTCGGTGCGCAGAAGAATTCCCCGGTCGGCGAACTATGGCTTTGGCGCAGCCGCGACGACGGCGAAACGTGGAGGCGCGTGCCGTTTCCTTGCAAGACGCCGGCGGGCAATCCCGCTGATTTCCGTCCCGCGTCGGTCAGCGACATCGGAAGCGGCCGGATTGCCATGCTGCTTACTTGGATTGATCATCCCGATGACTCGCCGCTGCTGGTGAACCCGAAGACCGAAGGGCTGCTGCCGGTCCACATCGGCTGGACGGCTTCGGTGGATCAAGGCGCGACCTGGACCGCGCCGCGCGAAATTGATGTGTCGCCGCTCGTCCAGCCGGCCGGTAATGGTCCGATGCGGCGCCTTCCGAACAACGATCTGCTCGTCCCATTCGAGACCTACAAACATTTCGACGATCCATCGCCCTGGTCGGCGAACGCCGCGACCGCGGTCTCCCACGACAACGGGAAAACGTGGGCTTCACAAATCATCGCCGCTGATCCATCGCATCAGGTTTCCTACTTCGACCCGCACGTGTATCCGCTGCGCGACGATTCCTTGCTCAACGTGATGTGGGCTGACGATCGTCGCAGGGCCGGCGTCAGCGAAATCATATGGACACGTTCGACCGACGGCGGCCGTTCCTGGAGCGCGCCCGCGCCCACGGGACTGGATGGACAATTTTCCACGGTAATCGAGTTGGGTGATGGCCGGCTCCTCATGCTGTACGTCGTGCGGCACGGCCATCCCGCAATCCGCATGGCGATGGGTTCGGCCGACGGCCGGGAGTGGCAAACGCGCGACGATTGGATTTTCCATTCGCATTCCACCGACGACCTTGCCCGGTCGAAGGGCAAGGATTTCGGCGACTACCTGCAAAACATGGGCCAGTGGACGTTCGGCTGGCCGGCCCTGGCATCATTGCCCGACGGCAACCTGCTTGCCGGTTACTACACCGGCCAGGGCGACCGTTCGTCGGTGCACCTGGCGCGAATCGCGATTAGATAAGACGTGAAACTTACTTTCCCATCCAATGATAAAAATGAACAAACTTACCCGTTTCCCATTGATCGTTTTGCTTCCGCTCATCCTCCTCAATATAAAAATGTTGCAGGCGGAGCAATGGTGGCAGGAAGGCGCCACGCAAACTGTTTTTCAGGATGCGGTTTCCGCCCAGCGAACCAACACATCGTGGAACCAGATCACCGGCAAGTTTACGCTTTCAGCGGACAAGGAGAGTGCCTGGCAGGTTCTGACAGCAACGGAAGGCGAATTGTCTTTCGCGGGGCACACCAGCAATCCGGATGGCAGCGAAATCCGGGCCCAAGTCCGCTTGCGCACCGACCTCAGCCCCGGCGCCTACTTTCGACTCTGCGTCGCGAAAAAGGAGGACAAGGATCCCGGAGTCATGATTCTGCTGAATGCCAACCACGCGAACGAAAACATCAACTGCCAGGTCCATCAAAACGGCAAACCCATCAAGGATTCAATGACCCCGTTTGGGGAACCGACGAAGAAGCTCGAATGGACGGCGGATGGTTCCCACCAATTTAATCCGAACTACCGTCCCTTTGCCCGGATCGAGCCAGGCTGGCCGGAGGATTTTCGAACCATGGTTGAGCGGGATGCAGCGTGGCATCCCGACCACAACCACCAGTGGTTCGATCTCCGGGTGGAATTGAAGCAGGGACTGGTCCGCGTCTGGTTGAACGACCGGGCGGTTGCGGAAAAGCAGGATGACCACATCAGCCCCGTGGGACTGGCGCGGGCGGACATGAACGCGGGCGTCCAGCTCGCGGAACTGAAGGTGGGCAATCTGGTTGAAAACCGGGGGTTCATTCCCGTCCGGTTGGACGGCTATCTCAACGCCCATGATCTGCTCCGCGAAAAGCCGGTCAAGCAGGAGTCCCTGCCTCCATCTGGCCAACGGATTGCGGTCGAAGGCGTGCCCTTCATTTTTCCGGGGACGGATTTTCGCGGCAACGACCATCTTGACCTCTCCGCCAGTCTCTTTCGATTCTGCAACATGGAGGGCTACTATCCGGTCAATGGCCCCGCCTGGGCGGGCGCGGCGCTGCCGGATCGCGCTCGCATCCAGATCCGAATTTCCAATCGGCAATTTGACGCCCTTTACCTCATCGCCGGCGCCGGCGAGGAGGCGCACCACCTCCCGGTGGTCACCGCCATGTTCTATCGTCCAGGATGCGGCTTTTCCGAACAGTTCGAGGCAACGGTTCCCCTGGTGACCCCCCTTCGCCAAGGCTACGGGGGGCCGGCAGCGAAATCCTCCGAAGCCAAACCGCTTCCCGTTGTGTTGAAAGATGGGCGGCAGGTGAATCTCTGGCTGGTCAAAATCCCGCTTGATCCCGGCAAACTTTCCTCCCTCGGTGATCTCGATATCATCGAGATGGAACTGACCAAGCAAGTTCATCAATATCGTTCGTATCCCGACCCCTTCATCTACGGCTGGCACCAGGGCGGCCCGCCTTCTTCCGCGCACATTTACGCCGCCACATTGGGAGAAGCGCCCGTGGGTTACTCCTTGGAGCCGGATAGGTTTGGCCACGTTTGGACGACCCCCGAAATGCCGGCTTATACCGCCAGTTTTTCCAACCACACGAACTCCGATCAGAGCGGCAAATTAACCGTGACCACCCGCAGTTACGATGGGACCGAGGAAACCAGACAGGAAAAACCCGTGACCATCGCGAAGGGGGCGACGGCCAAAATCAACCTCCCCGTTCCCGTCAAACTCAACGGTTATCATGACATCATGGCAACGCTGGATCTGGGCGGGAGGACCTGGACGGAGAAACGGTCGTTTGTACAGCTTGCGCCCGACACGCGCTCGGCCAGGTGGACCGGCAAGGGCGCGCTCTTCGGCTACTGGAGTTACGGCGGCGGGCATTATACGCCGAATCTCGAACATCATGTCCGCCTTATGACCCTGGCGGGAGCGCGCACCAGCATCGGCTATCCCGCCAAGGTTCCGCCGGAGGTGCTGGCCCTGGTGGAAAAACATTGGTCGCCGACGCCCGCCGGCGCATGGGAGGTAGCCCCGCAAGCCTGGGCGGTGGAGGAACCGCTGGACCCCAAAAAGGTGGCGGAGTTCCAGGCGCAGATCATCAAGAGCTTTCACTCCTATCGTGATCCCATCCCCGCCGACCGTCGGCCGGATCATGTGTACTTCTACGCCGAGCCGCACATCAGCCCGCGTCTCACCTCCGGCAACGCGCAG
>JACQHZ010000431.1 GCA_016198745.1 Verrucomicrobiota bacterium | reverse complement strand
GAATGGCTTCTCTCGCTCAGCGAGGCCGAGTTCGACGCGCGGATTCGCCAGGCGCATCCAGGCGTGAGAATACTGCCGCCCTCGCTCGCGCGCCGGCTTCTGCGGCATTCGCTTTCCTGAACAAATGTCATCCAAATTCCCGCGTCGGTTTCCCGACGTTTCTGTGACACGTGTCACATCCTTTTTGTATGGCTCCGGATCCGGCGTTCGACCTTCGGACCTTGATCTGCCCTTCGATCCAGGGCAGCATCCCAGTTGCTGAAGCTAAATTCGGGGCGGCTTCGCAGCCCCTCGTTAGCTCAGCTTTTTGTGCTCGTTGCCAAGATTGGACCCTTCGTGATCTTCATGGCAGTAATCCGACGGGCAACCATCCGAGGTCTCACAGCGAAGATCACGATGGACACGAAGCGCAGAGGCTTATCGTTCGACTCGGAACGTGATATCGACCGTGTCCTCATCCTCTTCGCGGGTCGAGAGGCGGCGGGAGGTCCCCCGCTTCGGCAGCGGCGCAGGCGCGGGAACTGGCTTCATGACGCCGTCGCTGGGTCTTCCCTGCATTTCGTCCATGACGGCTTTGGCCATCAGATACCGTGTGGAAGGCACCGCATTATCTCGCGGCCATTCTTTGCCGCCATCATCTTTCCCGTCATTGCCAATGCTCCAAACGACGTAACCTTTGCCCGATGGCTTGTAGCGGATCGGCTTGCCGTCGAATGGGTCCACGGGAACCGCGGGAAGATTTGCGGGAACCAGATCATTCAGTTGATCAGGAAGCCTGCCTCGCGCCAGCCGGTAACGCTCGATAGCGATGGCCGTTTCAGCGATCCGCAAATAAGCCACGCAGCCAATATCCCTTACCAATTCCCATCTACTGTTATCAAGGAAAAGCTTTGTAAGACTTTCAGGAAGAGCTTCCTGTCTCTTCAGCAAGGCAACTGCGGTTTTCGAACGTTCTGGCAGAGGTTGATGGGTGGCTTCTACGTAATCGCTTATCAGATCGAGATATTTCCGAAGCATGATGTCATTCACACCAATCACTTTGAAAATAAAACCCATATCCGGTCCTGGATCCATAGAATGCAAATCTGGTTTCCCAAATTTCTGGATATCATCAATGTTCATACATCGTTTCCCAACATAAACTCGCGTCATTGCTGTTGGATACTCCGCTTCCGTCAGCGCGGCATGTAACTGAACGAGTTGCTCATCTTCAAGCCAGCCGCGGTTCAGGACACGTTCGAGGTTGAGGACGGATATTCCAACACAAACAGAGCGAGTTTGTTGTGAAGAGACAAGAGGCTCGGCGGTCAACGAACGCGCGAGACCAAATGATGCCAGCAGGGAGATCTCGACGGCGGCGGACTTTCCATCCTCCACCTGAAGCATGGTCTCCAAGGCAAGCAGTCGTTCGCCCAATCGGACGGAACTCAGGTGGCGCAGGTCCTGATCTTTTTCAGACTTCTCCTGGATGAATCGAACCGGATACCGGCATCGTTTCATGGCCGCGCCTTGATGCAGAAGATCGAGGGCTGCTTTGTTGTCCGCGAGATATTCAGCGATCAACGGCTTCATCTCCGCGGGAAGCGCATCCCTCGGGCCGATGGGTGCTTCGCCCACCACGGGCAGAAGTTCGTGCTTGCTGAGCCGCCAGTTGCTCTTCATGGGATCTCCCGGACCCGGTGCTGGCGCTGCGGCCGACCCTACCGCCATGCGGCGGGAGCGGCGCGGAGGTTGATTGGCGAATGCGATGCGCTGTAACGCCTCCGCGTGCTCCAGCACCCGCTTCTTGGTCTCAACCGACGGCTCTGGCAGAAACTGATTCGTCCAGGACACATAATGCGCGAAGGCGTTGGTCAGCACGTCGGCGGCATTCTCGCCCGCGGGCGGCGTTTCATACCACTTTTCCAACTCCGCGAGCGTGACGGGATACCCCTGCTTGCGAATGGCGTCGAAGCGGGTTTGAACCTGATGATGCAGCGGGTAGCGGTAGAGGGCGTACACCCCGACGAGGAGCGCGACCACGATCCCGAGTTTTCGCGGCCATCGCGCTTTCTGATCCGCCCCAGCCTGAATTTTACATTCCATGAGGGTTGCTGGCGCTTGGCGGGTGTAAGATACGCCTCCAGATTTACGTCCGCAAGCAGTAATCCCTCTGAAAGGAGTTGGCTTTTTGCGCCGACTCATTTAGATTGATGGCATGCTGATCACCGTTGATACCGTTGCGGCCGAAGCCATGCAACTCCCGGAAGACCAGCGAATGACACTCGCCCATCGCCTCATCGCAAGCGTAGAACCTCATCCCGACCCCGCAGTCGAAGCCGCTTGGGACCATGAAATTCGCGAAAGAATTCGCCGTTATGATGGCGGGAAATCCACAACCATTGCCGCTTCCCAGGTTTTTAAGGAGCTTGATCAACGGATTGCCCGATGAAGATCGAGTTCCTTCCTGAAGCGCGCGAGGAATTTTTTGAAGCGTCGGTTTATTATGAGACCAAGGAAAAAGGGCTCGGAATCCGTTTCAGAGATGAAGTCGCTCATGTTTTGGAACACGTCAGTTCGGATCCCTACTTGTGGCGTGAGCGCGACAATGGCTATCGTCGCGTGAATTGCCCGGTCTTCCCTTACTACATTGCCTATTTCATCCGGGAAAATTCCGTGATCATCGCAGCCGTTGCTCACGGCCACCGCGAGCCGGAGTATTGGAAGAAACGGATGAAATAAATCAAGGGACGGGCGGCCCATGATTCGTGAGAAACAGGAGGCATCCGGAGGAAGAATCAGCACTCAATCATCCGTTAACGCCATGCGCCCTTTTTTTTCAACGCTGCGTTTCAGGATCACCCTCCTTTATGTGGCGGTGTTTGGAATCACCCTCCTTCTTTTCAGCGCGATCCTCTACGCGGTCTATCAGCGGCATCAGGCGGCCGACTTCGACCGGCGCCTCTACAAACGCGCCCTCGGCATCGCGCGAAGCATTTCGATTGACGCACATGGGCAGCTCGAAATCAACCAGACATTGATCGCCGAGTCCGGCAAACTTTTCCCTTTTGAATTTGGAAATGAATACATCGAAATCCGCTCGCCCGACGGCAAGTCACTGGCGCATTCGAAGAATCTGGAGACCCATTCGCTTCCGCTGGATGCAAATCTGCTTGCGCTCATCCAACAGGGACAGTTCGCCTACGTCACAATGCCTTCGATGGGCAAGGGGCAATCCTTCTGGGGCGAAGGCGATCTGCGGCTCCTCTCCATGCCGCTGATCGCGCGCGGCAGCCTGCAAATCCTTCTGCAACTGGGGGTGAGCACGCAGGCGCACGACCAGTCGCTGGCGCGTCTCCGAACGGCGCTCTTCCTCATCGGCGTTCCGCTCGCCATCCTTCTCGCGGGCACCGGCGGCTGGTGGCTCGCGCGACGGGCTTTTCTTCCGATCAACCGCATTGTTTCCGCCGCCCAACGGCTGAGCGCGGAAGGCATTGAGGAACGGCTTCCCGTGCCGCAGGTTGACGATGAACTGAAACGCCTTTCCGTGACGCTCAACGAAATGCTGGATCGCCTGGAAAAAGCGTTCAAAAGCCAGCAGCGTTTTGTGGCCGACGCATCGCACGAATTGAAGACGCCCCTGACCATTCTCCAGGGCGAACTCGATGTATTGCGTCAGCAACCCCGTTCCATCGAGGAATATCAGGCATTTCTTGCAAGCGCCTCCGAGGAACTGCAGCGAATCTCGCAGATCATCCACAACCTTCTGTTGCTGGCGCGGGCGGATTCAGGGCGCCCCCTCAAACTCAAGGATGGAGTGCGGTTGGATGAGATCACGCTGGAAGCGATGGAACGGCTGCAACCCTTCGCAAACCGGATGCAGGTGAAATTGTTGATGCAAATTGAAAATCCGGAAGGGCGGTCCTCGGAAGAAACCCCGACCGTGCGCGGCGACGCCGACCTCCTGGCAAGCCTCTTCTTCAATCTCATTCACAATGCCGTCAAACATTCCGCAGCCGGTCAGACGGTCGAGATCCGGCTTCGGCAAACGGCGGATGAATCGCGCGTTTTGATTCGGGATCATGGGACGGGCATACGGCCGGAAGATCTGCCGCATATCTTCGAGCGATTCCACCGCGCGGAAAGCCCGACGCGCCAACAAACCGCGGGCACCGGTCTGGGACTCGCCATCGCCCAATGGATCGCCCGGACGCATGGGGCGAAGATTCTGGTCGAGAGCAAACCCGCCGAAGGCAGCGCCTTTTCCGTGGTGTTTGGGCAATCACACGAAGGACACAACTACAAAGCCGGAAGCGTCACGCCAAACGCCGCGGCTTTGCCTGCAGCCGGTCATCACGAACCCGATTCAGACATCTGATCTTGCGTTCGCCGAGGCTCCCGGATGGCGCGCTGTCTCTTGCGGCGCTCCCACCACGGTTGCATAATTAAATTGTCACGATACTAGTCACGCTTCACTTGTTCGCCACGGGCGATACGGAACGCGGCAAAAAAAATGCCCCGCCCTTGCCGTAGGAGAACGATGACTTTGAACCCTGGGTCAACAGGGTGGGTGACCGCTCAACCGGTTTCGACTTCCTGGAGAGGCATGTCGGCTGCGGATGAAGCACGGCCCCCATACTTGATTTACTATCGGCTCAAAGAATTGTCGTTCGATTCACGAGCAGGGCAGGGCAAATCCAATTCTCTTCGCAACCGCGCTTTGCTCCCATGTCTGACATGAGAGATGCCGAATGAGCGTGCCACAAGCGCGGTGCTGTCAAAGAACGGTGAAAAGGTTAATCACGAATCTCACATGGAATCTCGCAGGTCAAATCTTTTTTTATTGCGTCGTGGATTTCGTTCACTTCCGCATCGGTCAGCGTTTTTTCCGAGCTTCGGTAAATCATCGAGTAGGCAAGCGATTTCCGGTCGGCGCCAATCTTTTCAGATTGGAATATATCAAAGAGACGCGCCTGTTGCAAAAAAAATCCGCGCGATTCTGCGTGTTTTTTTGCCAGACGCCGGAGCGATTCCTCGATGGCCTGATGCTTTTTCTCCTGAGAAACGGTCAGGGCAATGTCGCGTCGCACGGCGGGATAAACCGGCCAACGTTGGTAACGACGCTCCGTTTTTTCGACGCTCATCAGCCAGGCGCAATCCAATTCCGCATAAAACGCATCCGCCGGGATTTTCGCGCGTTGCGTTTCCCGATCAGCCACCTTGCCAGCGTATCCAGCAACACCTTCTCCGTGGCGCAGGAGGAATCCCGCGCCCGGTTTCAGCGTTGTCGGCAACACCTCCGCCGTTGAGGGAGAACGGAGATGTTCCACGCCGAGGTTCTCGAACAAGGCGTCCACAATGCCTTTTAAATCGTAGAAATCATAAGGGCAGCCGGCAACGCCGTGTTCCCACGGGGCGCCGTCTTCGCGGACGCCCGCCAGGAGAATTCCCAGGGAAAGGCGCTCCTGGACCTTGCTGTCTTCGACATAAAAGACCTTGCCAAGCTCAAACATGGCCACGCCCGGATTTCCGCCGGCGAGATTCCGCGCGGCCGTTTCCAGCAGCCCCGTGAAAAGCGACGGACGCAACGAGTTCATTTCCGACGTCAACGGATTGGCAAGTTGCAGGGCATCGTCCGCGAGGTTTTGGGCGGAAGCGACCAGCGGATAATGGAACGCCTCATCCAACCCAAGCGCGGCGGCCAGCGCGCGCAACCGCCGCGCGAACAAAAAAGGGACGCTGTCTCTTGTCGTTGAAAGAGGCGCGGGAGCGAGCGCAGCGGGGATGCGTTCGACGCCGTTGAGTCGTGCGATTTCCTCGATGAGATCAATCTCGCGCTCAAGATCGGGACGCCACGACGGCGGAGCGACCTGGCACGAGTCGCGCTCGTTTTCCACGACGCTGCATTGCAGCCGTTTCAGGAGCGAAATCATTTTCCCAGGTTCAATGGGAACGCCCAACACGGATTGGACCCTCGAATGGCGGCATCGAATTTCTGGGCGCGGCAAAACGGCGGATCGCACATCCATGAGCGTCCCCTCGGCGCGCCCTCCGCAGATTTCGAGAATCAGACGGGTGGCGCGACGGCTGGCCCAGGCTGCAAGTTCGGGATCAACGCCCCGCTCGAAGCGATAAGACGAATCGGTGCTCACGCCGAGCGTCTTGGATGTCTTGCGAATACTCGACGGCTGGAAAGCGGCGGATTCGAGAAGGATGTCGGCTGTCGCGTCGGAAACACCGGTTTCCCTTCCTCCAATCACGCCTGCGAGGGCGACGGGCCGGCGGGCGTCCGCGATGACGAGCATGCCGGGGCGCAACTCGCTGGTTTCATCGTCGAGACGGGCGATTTTTTCGCCGGCGCGCGCCTGGCGGATGATGATTTCGGGGCCTTCGAGAAGTTTGAGATCAAAGGCGTGCAAGGGCTGGCCAATCTCTTGCAGGACGTAATTGGTGATGTCCACCACATTGGAGATGGCGCGTTGTCCGAGGTTTTCCAGCCGCCGGCGCATCCAGTCCGGGCTTGGAGCGATCTTCACGCCCCGGATGATTCGCGCCGTGTAACGCGGGCAGGCTGTGAAATCTTCCACACGAACGGGGATTCCGCTCGAAGGATCGGGCGATTCCGCGAGGCATGGCTCGTCCGCTTCCGAAAGGAGACGCCCCTGGTCTGGCTGCGGCAAATCCGCCAGAGCGGTAATCTCACGGGACAATCCCCAGTGGCTCAGCAGATCGGGGCGATTGGGTGTGATTTCCAGATCGAACAGCGTGTCGTTCAATCCCAGGGCCTGGGCCAGCGGCAGCCCGATTTTGAGATCGGCTGGGAGAATCATCAACCCCTGCGCGTCATCTGCAAGGCCGAGTTCTTTGGGCGAACACATCATGCCGTCGGATTCCACGCCCCGGATTTTTGAACGGCGGATTTCCATGCCCCCCGGGAGTTTGGCGCCGGGGACTGCAAGCGGAACGAGATCGCCCGCCTGGTAGTTTTTTGCGCCGCAGACAATCTGCCTTTTGCCCGAACCGTCTTCGACTTCGCAAACGGAGAGGCGATCTGCATTCGGATGCTTTTCTGAACTGAGGATGCGGGCCACCATTACGCGATCGAATCCGCGTCCCTGGATTTCCACGCCCTCCACCTCGATGCCGGCCATCGTCAGGCGTTCCGCCAGTTCGTCCGCCGACCAGGTGAACGGCGTCAATTCCTTGAGCCAGTTCAGGGAAAATTTCATAAAACTTCCGATTCGCGGGTGGATGGCTTTGGGGCCGCCATCAGCGTCTTTTCCCGATCCTGTGGATGAAGGCGCGGGTCCGGTCTTTGACTTTCTCCCGGGCGCGGGAGAACGGGATTTTGATCGCGCTATCGGGCAGGAACCGGCCGGTGGGGACGGACTTGGAGTCCTCGCCATCGCCGTAATAAGCGCCGTAACCGCTGTGATAATAATAGTAGCTGTTGTGTGAATCGGAGAAATCAATATCGTTGATGATCACCCCGATGATGGTGGCCTTGATCTCAAAAAGCCGAGAGAAGGCATTGAGGACCATTTTCTTGCGGGCGGTGTCAAAACGGGTCACCCAGATCACTCCATCGGTATGCTGACAAAGGCCGAGCGCGTCGCTCACCGCGCCGATGGGCGGCGTATCAATCACCACGCGGTCGAAACGTTGCCGCGCTTCCTCGATGAACTCCAATACGGCCTTGGAAGCCAGCAAGTGATGGGAATTGGAAATGCTCTGGCAGGCCACGACAGCGGAGAGATTTGCCAAACGCGTCGGTTGAATCAGATCGCGGGCGGCGCACTTGCCTTTTGCAAGAGCGTCGAGTCCTCCCTTGGATTCGATGCCGAGGCTTTTGAGCAGCACCGGGCGGCGCAAATCCGCCTCCACCAGAAGCGTCTTGAGGTCCTTCTGGGCAAACGCCGTCGCAAGTTGGACCGCGCAACTCGACTTGCCCTCCTTGGGGACGGCGCTGGTGATGATGAACGACTTGGCCTGGGCGGTCTCGGGTTTCAAGCTCAGAATCGCGAGAACAGCGCGAAAGGCCTCGGATATTTCCGGGGAAACCTCATAAGGCTGAAGCGCATCCTGTTCGGCGCCGTTGGCAGCGAAGTGAGGGACGCAGCCCAGATACGGCACGCCGAAGGGATCGGCAATATCCTCTGGCCCACGCACGGTCTCGGTGAGGGATTCCAAAACAAAGCAGAAGACTCCGCCTCCCATCAGGCTCAATACGAACGCCACGAGGATGTTGATCAATCGGCGCGGGCGATACTTTTCGGTCGGCTCCACCGCGCGATCCAGGATCGTGATGTTGGTGGCATCCAGGCTCTTGGAGACGCCCACCTCCTTCACTCGCGTCAGGAGCGATTCGTAAAGCAGGTGATCGGTATCGGCCTGGCGCTTGAGAGGCTCGTATTCGATGTTTTTCTCGCGCAAATCAACCAGCAGCGCCTCCTTGGTTTTGATGAGATTCCTGAGATCTTCCAGTTCCGATTTCGCCTGGATCAGGGCAGGATGCTTGTGCAGATAGCGCTCCTCCAATTTGGCGACCTCGGCGCTTTTCTGCGGGAGGTCGGCCTTGTACTTTTCGATCAATTTTTCCTCCGTCTCAATGGAGGAAACCATCGAATGCGCAATGCGATATTCCTGAAGGGCGGTCTCCGACTTTTGAAGCCGCGTTTGCATATCCACGACTTGTTGCTGCAGCCAGCGGGTGGCCTCCTGACCAATGCCGGCCTTCTGTTCGAGCGTCAGATGCACGTACTCTTCCGCATGAACGTTCGCGATCTGGGCCGCCAGCGCCGGATCCTTGAGCGTCACCGCGACTTGCGCGAGCAGCGTCATGCGAATGGGAACAATCGCGAGACACGCGTAGTAAGCCTTGACCAGATCACGCTTCTGTCCGGAAGCGGGAGGGTTTCCGCTGAATTCGGGATTCTTGTCGAGCGAGAGGCGCTGGATCACCCTTTCCGCGAGCGCGCGGCTTTGCAAAATCTTGTGCTGCGTCTGGAGAAATTCGAGTCCCTGGTCTTGGGGCCGCATCACCTGCTCCTGTTTGACAACCCTGGGCTCCTCCTTGTTGATCTGAACCGTGGCGATGGCGCGGTACTGGTTCGGCATTCGGAAATTAATGATGGCGGTGATCGCCACGGCCACCGTCACAATGGACCCGAGAAGCCATCTCCGCGCGGAGAGCACGCGAAGGTAATCCTCGAACGTGGCCTGTGTCCCCGGTAATGGAGCGGAATCGGAGTTGGTGGAGTTTGTTTTCATCTCAAAATCATGTCAATGTCCAGCGCCAGACTGGATGAGTCATCCCCGCTCGCAAATAAGCACAGGCTGGATTGGATTTCGAGCGCAAAAAAATCTTTTTCAAACCACAGAGGGTTTGGGACAGAAAAATGAAGATTGAAAAAGAGCTTGTTTCGCAACGCTCCTCAAAGTTTTGTCTTACGCGTGAATCCGAAGAATCTGCCCATTTTTGAACTTGAATTGGAGTTGACGCGAGAATTCCATTCGCAACGGCGCGTGATCATTCAGGCGCCAACCGGTTCCGGAAAATCCACCCAGGTTCCGCAAATGCTCCTCGACCACGGCCTGTTGGGCGAGGGGCAGGCGGTGATCCTCCAACCGCGACGCCTCGCCGCGCGGCTGCTCGCGGCGCGCGTTGCCTCGGAACGTCGCGGGCATCTCGGCGAGGAGGTCGGCTACCAGATTCGTTTCGACGACGTCACCAGCCCCCGCACCCGGATCCGATTCGTGACCGAAGGAATCCTGCTGCGCCAGATGCTTTCGGATTCGCGGTTGCAGGGGATTTCAGCCGTCATCTTCGACGAATTTCACGAGCGTCACCTTTACAGCGACATCACTCTGGCTCGCGCGCTGCAAATTCAGGAATCCACGCGGCCGGATTTGAAGATTGGCGTGATGTCCGCCACGCTCGCGGCCGAACCGCTCCAAAGGTATCTGCAGCCGTGCGCCGCACTTCATTCCAAGGGACGCATGCACCCCGTCGCCATCGAGTATCTGACCCGCAAGGCGGGTGAACCTGGCAGGAACGCGGACCGGCGCTACGCAGCGGACGAATGGCCGGTTTGGGAGATTGCCGCCCGCGAATTCGAGCGGCTTGTGAAGGCCGGCCATGAGGGGGATGTGTTGATCTTCATGCCGGGCGCGCACGAGATTCACCGCACGCTCCAGGCGATTCGGGCATCCGCCGCCTCGAAAGATTGCGTGATGTTGCCGCTTCACGGCGAACTGCCGGCTGCGGAACAGGACGCGGCTGTGGCGCGTTACGATCGCCGCAAGGTGATCGTCTCCACCAACGTGGCGGAGACCTCGCTGACCATCGATGGGGTGCGGCTGGTGATTGACAGCGGCCTTGCCCGGATGGCGGGGCACGACCCATGGCGCGGCATCAACACGCTGTTGATCGAGAAAATCAGCCGCGCCTCCGCCGACCAGCGCGCGGGCCGGGCCGGGCGGACCGCGCCGGGCCATTGCCTGCGTCTTTGGACCGAACATGAGCATGCAGCCCGTCCCGCACAGGAGACACCGGAAGTGCGACGGCTGGAATTGTCGGAAATCGTGCTGACCCTCAAGGCCAGCGGCATTGACGACGTGAAGGCGTTCCGCTGGTTTGAGCATCCCGAAGCCCGCTCTCTTGAACGCGCGGAGAGACTTCTGAAGGATCTCGGGGCGTTGGACGGTGCGACGGGAGGAATCACCGGGATGGGCCGGCGGATGTTGCCGTTTCCGGTTCATCCAAGGTATTCGCGGATGCTGCTTGCGGCCCATGAATATCATTGCGTGCGGCCCGTGGCGCTGATTGCCGCGCTGACCCAGGGGCGAAATATCTGGGTCCGAAGCGCGGGCAAACCGATGGATGAAGAGCGCGAGAATGCGCTGGGGCCGGAATCGGATTCGGATTTTTTTCTTCTCATGCGCGCCTGGCGTTACGCGGAGCAGTGCGGATATGACCTTCAGCGATGCCGGCGCGTTGGGATTCACGCCTCGGCGGCGCGCCAGGTGCGCCCGATCTTTGAACATTTCCTGCGGATCGCGCGGCACGAGGGGTTGGATTTCGAGGAGCGTCCAGCCTCCTCCGAGGCGATCCAACGCTGTCTGTTGGTTGGCTTCTCGGACAACCTGGCGAAGCGATGCGACGCGGGGACGCTCCGCTGCGCGCTTGAGCACGGACGGACCGGGCTGCTGTCGCGTGAGAGCGTGGCGCAGAAAAGCCCTTTGTTTGTGGCCGGCGAAGTGCGCGAGGTGGAAGGGCGGGAGCGCGAATTGAATGTGCTCATCACGCTGGCCACGGCGGTAAAAGAGGAATGGGTGCGCGATCTTTTTCCGGATGATTTCAGCGAGAAGAACACCCTCGTCTATGACACGTTTTTGAGGCGCGTGATTGTTTTGAAAGAGAGGTTTTTCCGGGACCTGGCGCTGGAAAGCAAAAAATCCGATCAACCTCCGTCTGCCGCCGCCGCAGCGATTCTGGCGGAACAGGTTCTTCAGGGACATTGCGCGCTCAAATGTTGGGATGACTCGGTCGAACAGTGGATCCTGCGGGTGAATTGTTTGCGGCGATGGCGCCCGAATCTGGGGTTGCCCGAAATCGACCGTGAGGCGAGGCGGTTTATGATCGAACAAATCTGCGAAGGGGCGTCGAGCTATAAGGAAATCAAGGAGCGCCCTGTTGCCTCTGTCGTGCGATCCTGGCTGTCGCAGCCGCAGCAGGCGCTCGTCGAGCAGTACGCGCCGGAACGGCTGACGCTGCCGAACGGACGCAAGGCGCGGCTGGTCTATGCGGCGGAAGGACCGCCCGCGATTTCGGCGCGCATCCAGGATCTTTACGGGGTGGAAGGAAACCTGCAAATCGCGAGGGGAGATGTCGAGGTGGTGATTCACATCCTGGCGCCGAATCATCGGCCGGTTCAGGTGACACAGAATCTTTCGACTTTTTGGCGCGAGGCATATCCGAAAATCAAACAGGAATTGCAGCGCAAATACCCCAGGCACGAGTGGCGATGATTTTTCGTGAAAACAGGCTTCTCACGGCGGCCCGGGTTCGTTAACATCCATCATTTATGGACGATCTTCTGATTCAGAACGGACGAGTGATTGATCCCGCCAATGGGGTGGACGAGATTCGGGATGTCCTGGTGGTGAATGGCAGGATCGCGGACGCCGCCTCGGGGCCGGCAGCAGGTTCGGGCGCCGGGGATGACCAGGCGCCCGCCGTGCGGCGCATGGACGCTCGCGGCAGGGTGGTTTGTCCCGGTCTCATCGACATCCATGTTCATCTTCGCGAGCCGGGCCGTTCGGACAAGGAGACCATCGAAAGCGGCACGCAGGCCGCTGCGCGCGGCGGGTTCACGAGCGTTGTGTGCATGCCGAACACGACCCCGCCGGCGGATAACGCGGGCACCGTCGAATACGTCAAGGCGCGGGCGCGCGAAAAGGGAATCGTGAACGTGTTTCCGTCGGGCGCCATCACGGTGGGACTCAAAGGCGAACAAATGGCGGAAATCGGCTCGCTCAAACGCGCGGGAGTGGTGGCGATCACCGATGACGGTCATTGCGTTCAAAACAACGAGATCATGCGTCGTTCCATCGAGTACGCCAAGATGTTCGAGCTGGCGGTGCTCGATCATTGCCAGGACTTCGCGCTTTCCTCCGACGGGGTGGCGCACGAGGGATACTGGAGCATGATTCTGGGATTGCGCGGTTGGCCCGCCATCGCTGAGGAGATCATCGTCGCGCGAAATTGTCTTCTTGCGGAATTTTGCGAATGGAAGGTGCACATGCAGCATGTGAGTTCCAAGGGATCGGTCCGAATCCTGCACGACGCGCGACGGCGCGGCGCGATGGTTTCCGGCGAAGTCTGCCCTCATCATATCGCGCTGACGGACGAGTCCATCAAGGGGTATGACACCAATTTCAAGATGAATCCGCCGTTGCGCGAGAAGGACGACGTTGAGGCGCTTCTGCAGGGGATCGCCGACGGCGTGATTGAGATTCTGGCAAGCGATCATGCGCCTCATTGCAGTTTCGAAAAGGAGGTCGAGTTTGATGACGCGCCCTTCGGCGTCATCGGTTTGGAAACCGAACTGGGCATCTTCCTCACCGAACTGGTCCACAAGAAGGTGATCCCGTTGCCGAAGATGATCGCCATGTTCACGGTCCATCCTGCCCGTCTTCTGGGACTCGACCGGGGCGCCCTGGGCGTTGGAGCAAAAGCCGACATTACCATCCTGGACCCCGACCGGGAATGGGTTGTGGATCGCGAGCAATCCGCGTCGCAGTCCCGCAACACGCCGTTCCACGGACGACCGCTGAAAGGCAAGGCCGTCACGACCATCGTGGGCGGGAAAGTGGTGTGGGAAGAAGGATAAAAGGATGGGAAGATTTTTGGGCGGGACTGAGGCGGAGCGGGATACGGGTTTCGACCTCCACAAAAATGGTCCTCCAGCCCCTTCGAGGCCTGTCTGCCACTTGCCTGCGCGCTGCGCACAAGCAGGTGGCCGGCACAGGCAGACCACACTGGGGACAGATCAACAACCGGGTGATCCTGCGGCATGTGAAGCGCCAGAAGCGTAATGAATGAAGTCAACGAGGACATCTCCACAAAAAAAGTTGCTGAAGTTTGCGCGAGACATCGTCCATCAACGATGCCGAGCATCTGCCAAGCTCACGCTGGATTACAGGAGTCGTCACGGTCATCATGCGATGGAGTCGAACAGCAGAGGGCGCGCGCAAGCCTGTCATCTGAAAATCGGGGTGCGCGGGTTCCATTTAGCTTTTTGCGCAAGCACAACGCCAAACCCAACCGAAATCCGAAACTTCGTCGGTTATTTCCATTCGAATGAACAAATCGGGTTGTGGACAAATGGGTTTTACCGGACACGGGGCTTCCTCAGATTCAGATTGTAAATGAGGATTTCCTCTTTGCCGCGCCGGTTGGCCTTGGCCAAAACCCGGCCGCTTGCCGAATAAATGACGCAGCCGCCCTTGCAATTGTAAACCCACGATCGTCCCACGCGATTGGTCACGAGCATGGGAGCGCGGATCGCCCTGGCGCGCGCGCCAAACACTTATTCCTTTACTGTGGGTGCCCAGCGACAGCTGAAAGAGGAAAAGCGGCGCGTTGATGGTGCGGCTGCAAATCGCCTGTAGGCTGTTTACCCCACAAGCGGTTGAGAGAGAACCAGTTGCGCATCAAATCATGCGATCCACCTTTCTTCCTCAGCTGTCTCGGGGGCATTTGCTACCCACACTTAACCCGGGAGAACCAAATTCTGGGCATGTTGCCGTGACGGCGTCAGTCCCCGATTCGGAGGCGGTCCGAGATTCATTGCATTGGCGGGTTGTCCTTTCGGTGGGGCGGCGCGCCCGCACTGGAGCCGCATTTCCTCACCGACTCCCAATATTTGCGTGACACGTGTCACATGTTTTTTGTAGGACTCTGGACCGGGGATCGGGCAGTCGCCATTCAGACCTTGATCTGCCGCTCGATTCACGGCAGCGCCCCCGGTCACCGGCGCCAACCTTCGGGGTGGCTTCGCCGCCCCTTTGGGCGGATCAGTTTGTCGTTTGGGTGAATCGCACAGGCCTTTGCGCACCGGGTTCTGTCTCCGGTAGCATGGCCAGGAGATGGTTGCCGTTGGCTGCGGCTCCTTCAAGACCGGAATGCAAGCCCGGTCGTTTCGTTATCGGCGGGGCTTCTTCCCATGCCGCCCACTGGACGTGATGAAGAACCTCCCCGTCCCCTCATCCGACCCGAAATCATAACAGCGGATCGCGCCTGCGAGCGCCGGCGCGAAAATGTACAAAATCGGCCGGTTTGAAAGTGCACACCGCCAATGCCAAGACGGGCGACGGATTGTCCTCCTTGCCCAGGGTG
>JACQHZ010000444.1 GCA_016198745.1 Verrucomicrobiota bacterium | reverse complement strand
ACTTTGCCGCTCACGCTTAGATTCCGGCAGTCTGGCGGAAACGCTAGAATCAGACAAACACTCGTTAGTTCTTGTGGCTCATAGTGCTGCCTGGCCTCTTGGCCAGGTGCATTTTTAACCTTGTGAAAATGCAGGTTAGGGGAATCAAGTGCTTACCCAGAAATCAAAATTCCCATCCCTTTGCGTCCGGATTTGGGGATGCTGCGCATCCCATACTTGATTTCTGGCAAGCAAGATGGAAATGATCGAGCGTCCATCCTCCTGAGTCTCAACCGCCGCCCCTCGATGCAATCGCGGAACCGTTTTCCACGGATTGAGCAGGCGCACGACGGTCGCCTGCCACGCCCGCATTTTGCAACGCACAACACAGCCGCGCTTCATGCACGCCGATACCTCCACGGCGCCGGAGGCGAGCAATCGCTCGAACCCGCCGGTGAAATCCTCCGGCACACCGGGAAACAGCCGGACCAATCCGCCATGACTTTGGAGCAGCGCCTCGGTGGCGGCCAACAGAAATGCCCCGCTGCCTTCGGAAGCCGGGGTGACCCACCGGCGAGCGTTCGGATTGGAGGTTGCGGCGGGTCCCGCGTCGTGACATCGGAATTCCGAGATCGAGGAACGCGTGCCATCTGCCTGGCGCAACGTCCCTTTGGGGATATGCCGAAGATTGGCTTCGGTTTCGCCCGGTTCCGCTTCGATCACAGGATTGTGCGAAAAAAGGCCGTTGGGTTTGCTGAACAACCGCAAACCGTCGTGCAATGCGGCCCAGGCCTCCTGCCGCCTTCCAAGTCGCAAGCGCGTGATGGTGGGAAAAAACCAGGCCCAGCTTCGTTTGTAATGCCAACGGGCATGGGTATCCGCATACGACATCTCGATGTCGTGCTGCGTCATCCGGTCCAGGGTCAGGGCGGCGGTTTTTTCTCCATCACCATCGTGCGATTCCCCAGGGAAAAACGGGTACAGCAGATACGCGGCTTGCGTGTAGTGATCGTGCGGCACATCCGCGCCCGCCCACCAGTCGCCGCCGCGCCGTTTCGGATATTCCGGAAACCGGTCGCGCACGTGTTCCCATCGTCGGCGTTCCTTCGAATCCTGCCCCAAAATTCCGGCAGCTTCGATCGCGGTTTCCAGGCACGGTTTCAACAAGGCAAGTGTGGCGGTGACATCTCGCGATACGGTAAAAATCTCCGGCGGAATTTCCCAGTCGAGATGATACCGGCCATCCGGCCCCAGCTTCATGGCCTCGACATAAAACCGCACAAACTCGCGCAAAAGCGGATAAAGTTTTTCCTTCAGCAACTTGAGATCGCGCGTATAACGCCAGGCCCAGACCAGGATGACTCCGGAATAGGGTCCGCCATGAAGCGAGTAGCGATACATTCCCCCCGTCACTTCATCCCCGATTTGATTCATGCAAAGCGGGATGCAAATTCCTTTCCGTCCGAACAAACGACGCGTATTGCGGCGCAGCTTCCGCGCCAGATGCAAATAGGTGTCGGCAAAAGGAACGACCAGTTCCGCGCGATTGAGCGGGAAAATCGGCATCATCGGGATTTGCACGTTCTGATCGTGGGTGTACCACGAGGCGCCGATGCCGCAACGTGGTCCGTCGGTGGGACCATGCCACAGGCCGTAGAGACCGGGCACGGGCGCCTTGCCCAGCAGGCAGGCCGTTTCATACAAACTGAACGTCCAGTATTTCTGAATCTGTCTGTGCGCGCCGAAATCCGCCCATCCTTTGCTCCAAAAACGCTGCCACCAGCGCCTGTTTGCACGTTCCAGCGCGTCAAATCCCTGACGCGCGGCGACACGGACCTCCTTGATCGCCGCTGCCATTGGATTGCGGTCCTCGTAGGATGTGTGAACCGAAACAAAAATATCCGCATTGCCCGCCTGCAGCATCTGCGCGTGCAAGCTGCCGCAACACGCGCGGCCAACGGAAGAAGCCCTCGCCCAATAACGCCGGGAGACGTTTCGATGAAACGGATCGTCGGGCTTCGGTCCTCTGCCGGGAACGACCAACACCACGACCGCATACCGCGCATTTCCGTGCGGCATCACTTGTTCCATGGCGATCATACTGTCGCCGCCTTGCCATCGCGGCGGCTTCAGATCGTCATCATGCGGGCGCGCGAGTTCGAGCGTGTGGTTCCACAAGACGGCGCCAACGTTTTCAAGACGAATGCAAAACAGATTCCGGTCTCGCGGCACGAGGCAGCGCAGCCGCGGATGCGAAAGGTGCATATCCAGTTCGCAGTACAGTTCACCCTCCCACAAACAAAGTCGTTGTCTGGCCTGATGCGGGCGGCTCGCGGCCCAATCCGTTTCATTTCCAAATCGCAACCGCACCAAGGCCGCCGTCTTGGAAAGCGGTGCGACGCTGTTTGACGGCGGGGCTTCGTCGTGATTGAGAAATTCAAAGTTGGAGAGCCGCTCTTTTCGGAATCGCTCCATGACCTGTTGATGCGGAACGAGTTCCCCCCGATTCATGCGTCCATCGAACACATCGACCTTGTTCAAAACCCATTCAAGGCCATACGGGGCATACCCAATGATTCCGAGATTGCCGTTGCCCAAAATCAGACCGTCCTGCCATCGGGTTCCGGCATTCTCGTAAATCCAGTCCTGGGATAAGATGAGTTGTTTGAGCGTGGTCGTGTTCATGGCTTGTGAAGTTTCGCCTGCTTGCACCCTGTTCGCCGCGACAGATTCTTCAGCGCACCACCCTCGAATGGTTGGTTTGAAGCGCGACTTCGCCAGGCAGGCGATACACCTGGCCACCCGCCAGAACCCTGCAGGTGGCCGGCATCGCGACAAATCCTGTTGCCGTCACCCGCTCGACGCGCTGCATCTTGGCCCGCACGAGACGCTGACCGGCCTGCGGCGGCGGCAAAGGCAGGTCATGGTAGAGCCACAGGATTTCGGTTGAACCATCCGTCCATTTCACCCCTGCGCCGTTGGGCAGCAGATGTCTCCACTGCATGTGCGGAACGGCGCGTTGGTAGATGTGGTTCAGCCGCACCCACCAGGCGGGCAACCGGTAGTTCAGGTCGAACTGGTTGTCCCATGTGATACAGGCCCGATTGGCCAGCGCACGAAAGCTGATGCGTTCCAACTCCCGCGCCGAGCGCCGGCTGGGGGACACCATGGGACACATCCCAAACGCCATGTCTTCGTGGCCGACCCACCAACCGAAATCGTTCTGACCGGCTACGGCGCGGTTCTGCGCCTGTTGCGCGCCTTGCAGGTCGGTGATTCCAATCCGGGTGATGCCGAAGGGTGAAATGCCCTCGAAACTGAGCAACTGGATTCCGAGTTTCTGGATGTCGTGAAACAGGCGGCCGAGAGGGCGAAAATTGGTTCGCATGCGCGCGGCGTAATTGACCGGCAACAGGCCGAGGTTCGGCCACGAGTCGGTGAACAGGTAATCGAGGCCGCCTTCCTGCTTCCACCGTCGCAAATCGCGCAGCACCCAGTGGTAGATGCCGGTGTTCCAGTCGGCGGTGTTCAGCCCAACGAAACTGTAGCCGCCGCCGAAAGGCTGACTGTTCTGATCAATCACCCGATACTCCGGGTGCTCCTGAAAGATGGGCGCGCGCGGCGAGAGATGCGGAGCAAACCACGCGCCCAGTTCGATGCCGTGCGCATGCGCCTTCTCGTACATGTACCGCCACGCCTTCAGGCCGCCCCAGAATTTCGACGGCAGGAAACGATGCGTTGCGCATACACTGGCGCAACGCAGGTCGCCATGCACGCCGTCGTCGAGCTTCCGTCGCATTCCCAACGTTGTCACGTCACTCTCGCTCATCACTTCGGAGATGAACCGGCGAATCCCTTGCGCTGCCAGTCGGGGAAACAACCGGTCCGCAATGACGTACGGCACTTCGACGCTGTCCACTTCTTGGTCGAGGATCGTCATCCGGAATTTGCTGCCCACCACGCGCGACCGATACTTTAACCCGATTTCGGGGGCGGCTACGGTCGGCTGCACGCGGAAACGCGCGCGGATGCGGCCGTTGACGTATTCATGGGCGGCCCACCACAGGTCGCGCGCCTCGTGATCGGCCAATTTGCCAATGGAAAACAGAACCCATTTTGGCGTCGTGCGCACCCAGTTGGACAACTCAAACCGGTACTCATCAATCACATGCAACAACTCGCTTTCGGGTGGCGACTCGATCAGGCTGGCGATGCTTTCCATCCGGGGCCAGAATTGCAACAGCGCGCCCTGTGCGGCGTACTGGAAATCGAACGTCTGCAACAGCCCGCCGCGCGGCGCGAGCTGGAACGACGATCCTAATGGCGAGCCGTACTGGTGAAGCGTCTTGAGACAGTGTGTCGTGAAGACCGTGCGCTTGGCGCCGCGATAAACGGGTTGATTGCAATGACCCTGATGCAGCACGGTATTGCCAACAAGACTACCGCCGATTTCCCATGTCGCTTCAGTCCACAACCGGTGGACTTTCCGCCGGGCGCTGCGAAACTCAAACGAATAGCTGAAGCCGACCCATCTTCGTTTTCCCAACTCCAACTCCGCAGGCGCAAGCGCCAGCCTCAGCTTGTCTGTGACCGGTTCGATATCGTGCCCGACCGCGATCATCTGCTGGTTGTACTCGTCGTGGCACTCGGTACGGCCCCACGGCCAGCCCTCGGCACACAACTCGAAGGCGACCTGGTCGCGGCGCCGCTGGAACCGGCCGAGTTGGAACCGCGCGTAGCAGACGCCCTCCGGTGTGTCGGCTCGCACCAAAAACGGCCGGCGGGCGGCGCGCAATCTGACTCGGCCCACGGAAATCCCGCCCAAACCGATAAACTCGACTGCCTGGCGGTGGTCATGCGGGCGTTGCCTGCCGAGCAGTTCAATGGCAACGCCATTGGACAATTCAATTTTCATAATGGAGGAGGACTTTTGCCCCGCTATAAGTCAAACAACAGGGGTTGGTCATGGTTTTCGATGGGTTCATGGTCGGAGGGGTCTTCTTTCACTTGTTGAGTCGCGCAATGGCGGGTGTCGCCCAGGTAAACGGATTTTTCAGGGTGGTCCACGATCCTTCTCATGGGGTGGATTGGGTGCGTCCATCCGGAACGACGCCGCCGAAAATCGAATCGCTATACGCGGGGATCGACCGGCTGACGTATTCGCCGTGACCGTCGAGAAAGACGACGTTTCCGCCGTAACCCGTGTTTCCCGGATGATACGTGGGTATATAATCGCCATTGGCCGCCCATCGGAAGGTGGTGTTGTCGCCAAGGCCGTCGGATTCCAACAGCACAGCCGTCCGAGTCGGATCAGGAAACCAATCCTGCCGGGCGCAGGTGACGCCATAGCTCCGTGTCCAGTGACCGGCGGATAAATATGCTGATTGCTTCCCGCCATGCGCCGCCGCATGGGTCCCGATTTGCACGACCGCCTGAAACCCCTCGCGCGCTTTCCATGACGGATCGCCTTTTTCAAAATCCGGATCCCGGATGATCGTCTGAGACATAAGCCGGGCCGGCATGGCCGACAGACAGACCAATCCCAAAAGTGATCCACGCCCCAGCATGCTCAGTCTTTGCTTCATACGCCTCTTCTTGAATACATTTCAAGCGCCCGCAGGACAGCGTCCGCCGCCGTTTGTTGTCCCAGCATGACTTCCCGGTACAACCCGCGCAGGTCGTGGCTGACGAATGTCCCCCAGTTGAATGGATACACCTCGTGCATGTACAACCGGCGAATGGCCGCATCCATCCCGCCTTCATCCCCCGCGCGTAGAAACGCCAGGAGATGGCGGTTCGCGCTTTTCAAAAATGCCGCATTAAGGGGGCCTGTCGCAACGCCGTTCTGCGCTTCTGCCGACGCCAGAAAACGGAGCGATTCGACAGCGGCGCCCCGCTCCCGGCATTCGCTGGTGATCGCCACACAATTCCAGCTCGTTGCCAGATGCCGTCCTTTCGACGGCGCCAACGCCATGCCGCGCCATGAAAACGGGATGTCGTTGAGGTAATTGATGACATGCCCCAGACTGCCGGCGAAGAACGCCGCTTTCCCCCCGCGAAACAGTTCGCGGAACTGACCGTGCCGCGATTCAGACCAGATAAAACGATCATGCTGAGGGCGCAATTGCGCCATCGCTCCAAACGTCTCCTTTAGAAAGGCCCGCACGGCGGATTTGTTGGGCGATTGAACCGGAACCCCCGCCGTCATGGCAAAATCCCAGGTGTTGGCGTTAAGATAAACGCCCGTTGGCAAACGCTTCGCGCTGCGCAGCATCCATCGGACCAGCTCCGGCTGGGTCATTGCGCCCAGCCCGGCCGTCAACGGGGCCGCCAGGGACTCGTTCCAAATGACGCCCCAGGGCGGGAAATGCACCGGCGTCACATAGGAAAGGATGCCCTTCGCGTCGGCCCCCGGAATGCAGGAATAATACGCATCGCCACGCAGCGATTCGGCGAGGTCCTTGGGTACCGGCAGCAACATCCCCTGCTCCCTCATCGCCATCGCAAAGGAATAAGGCAGCAAGACCAGCTCGGATTGTTGATCGCGGATGTATTGCTGGTATTTCTGAAGCGAATCAACATCGCGCGGGAGCCATTCAATGACAAGCCGGACGCCGGAGGAACTCCGGTTGAACGCCGCGACCAGTTGGGTCCACACGCGTTGCTGATCGGGCAGGTTTTCGAAAAGGACCAACCGCACCGCCGTCTTCCCCCCATGCCGCTGCGCCTGGCCCATCTCAGCAAAAGGATGCGGCGCGTCATTGGACGATGCCTGTTTTCGCGCAACCACCGTTCCTCGTTTGCTCCGTCGAACCAGCACGCGGTCCCGCACCAGCGGCGCAATCGCCTGTCGAATCGTGGTTCGATTGACCTCGAGGACTTCCGCCAGACGCCTTTCCGAAGGCAAACGAAAGCCGACCTCCTGCGAGGCAATCCATTGCATCAACCCCTCGCGAATCTGCAGGTACAACGACGAGGTCGAAAACGGATCAATCGCGATATGCCGGGCAATCTGTTCTTTGGAAGCGCGTGAAGTCATTTCAATTGTTTATATACCAAAACACCAACCATATCAACCAATATAATCGGCGTCTTTTCGAGTGCAAGCCTTTTTTCCTTTTTAAGAGGATGAAGGCCGTTGGAATCAAGGTTCTCAAAAACAACCTGAGCCGTTATCTCAGGGAAGTTCGGGCGGGAGAGTTGATCTGGGTCACCGATCGCGATGAGGTGATTGCCGAAATCCACAAACCCACCACACCCCAGCCCGGCCAATTGAGCCGCTGGGAAGCATGGCTGAACGAACAAGAGCGCCTGGGCAAAATCCGCCGGGCCAAAGGGACGGGACCTTCGTTGCGAGAACTCCTGAAACTGCCCAGGTTGAACGTGAAAGTCAATTTGCAGGCTCTCTTGGACGAGACCCGCGCCGATCCTTTATTTGGCGTTCATCACGTTGCGCGAGGTCGATCGCTCTGTTCTTGATACCCTCTGGAAAACCACTGAACTGGCTCAATGCCGGACGCTCGACGCGATTCACCTTGCCACCGCTTTCCTTTTCCAGCAGCAACTCGACGAACCGTTGCGGATTTGTTCGCTGGACAAACGAATGCGAGAGCAAGCCTTGAAGCTCAAATTCAAGGTTGCGCCGGAATGACAATGGAGTTGCTTGCGGAAAATCTCATGTTTTTGGGAGACCGCGAATGGTTTGACTGTTATTGACGGGCAGGTTGCCATTGTTGTCGTTCCGATACATTTGAAGGGCGCCTTGGTCGAAGTAATCGGGGCTTTTGGGATTAGCCCCGCCCCAACCCCGAAGGCTTTCGGGGCGCAGACGGGGACAGGTTCTTCATAGTTCTCCAACCGTGAACCGTTGAACCGTTGAACCGTGAACCTGAGTAGTTAATTCTTCTCCAACCTGAGCGCGTCAATCCGGACCGTAAAACTGATGTCCTTCAACCCATGGAGCATTTGGTCAATGGAAATGTATCTTGCATTCGTCAGGTCCCAGTCGGTCGGTTCGCCGGTCTGCGGGCTTTGGGGCTTGAGGAGGTTGTTGTTGACGCGCACCTCATGCCATTCGCCGTCCGCAACGTATTCACCGCTAAAAGCGGCATACGACTTCTGGTCCGAGCTGGAAACTCCGACGCGAAGACTAATCTTCGGCAAGCCCTTTTCCGAGGTAAGATTTTTGGCGGTGATCTTATACGAAAACACCATTTCGTGATAAGTCAGGTCCACGATGTCGAGCAACTTGCCGTGCAGCGAGAGCCAGAGATTGGGGCTTGATTCGCCGGAGACATCGTAGGCCACGCTTCCCTGTCCGGCGATTTTATCCGCCGAATCCAGCCGCAGCTCGGAGAGCTTGGCTTTGGATTGGTCGCCGTGAATGGTGATATGCCATGCCGCCGTGTCGTCGGAAATAAGCTCTTCAATCGGCCCGGCGCGAACGCCTGCCAGCAGCCCCAGCGCGCCAGCCAGCAGCAGCACCATTTTTATGACTTCAGAAGTTCTGAATTTTTTTTTCATGACTTTTCCATTTTTTAAACTCAGGTTGTCAGGTTCACGGTTCAACGGTTCAAGGTTATTTTTTTTCAAGGGGCATTCCGTAAGTGATCGATTCCCGCTTTCGCGGGGACAGGGTCTTCATGTTTTTCCAACCGTTGAACCGTTGAACCTCTGAACCGTGAACCTGAGTGGATACATTTTTTACCGCGCAACTTCGATTCGCACCGATTCTCCCATGGGCACCACGACTTTTTTGTCCAAGGGCGGGCCGAGGTCGAAACCGGCGCTCTTGCGAAGGCGCGTTTGGATTGGTTTTTCCGTCGGGTTGTGCAGCACGATCAGCAGGTGATTTTTGTCCGCTTCAACCAGCGACACGTTCAACCGGGGCGAGTCGCACGTCAACGGATGGCCGATAAACGCCTCCAGCGGTTTTTTATCCAGCCGCAAGGTGGTGTGGCCTGTTCCCTCGAAGATGCCGAAATGCCGCGCGCGTTCCGCGCCGATCACCCAGACCACGGCATCCCATCCTGGTTGCAAGCCGGGGACCAGAATCGGCAAATCCACCGGCAGCGGCGCCCGGCTGAAGCGGGACCGGAAAGCGCCTTTTTCCGTTTTAAGGGTGCAGGTGAAACGGGTGTCCGCCACCGCGCCAATCGAAGGGACGGCGATATAACCGGCTCGTCCGTTCAATCCCAAGAGCTGCCGGGCCGTTTCAATTTCGGTGTTGCCGGCCGGCTGGCGCCACTTGCCTTCCATGTAAAGCACGCGGGTGGAAAGAATGGTGCCGGACTTTAAGACCGTGCCTGGGGCCAGGTCTTTGCCGATCTGAATCCGGCGGCCCTCCGCGTTGCCTTCGATGGCAAACTGAATGCCGGGTTCAAGCGCAAAGACGGCGCCCGCGCCGGTGTAGTTCGGAAACGCGCCGGCATAACCGCCGACGGGTAACGTTCCCTGATGGCTGACACGCGGCCAGACGTCGCTCGCCGGCGTTGCTTCCGCCAAAGTGCGCCCATCCTCGGCGGTCACGGTCGCAAACGCAAAATCGCCTTTGGCCATCGGTTTGCTGTGAAGGATGTAAAGCAGACGCAGGTTCGGGAACGCGCCGGCCATCACCGTCACCTCGCGCTTGAGTTTAACCCACGGCTCAAGAATGACAAATTCCGGTGTATCCACCCCGGCGGTGAATCGGATGGCGCGAACGCGCGCCTCGAAGTCCCGGATCGGCGCAAGGGGGCGCAGCATGCGTCCGCCGCCCACCGGCAATACCTTCGGGTCGTGGGTCATTGTGAAAAGATGATCTACGATGGTGCAGTCGGCGGAGGCGAACTGCAACCGTTCGTCGTGCGGCAACTGAAGCGGCGGCCTGTCTTTGACGGCCAGGTCCGGCCAAAGCCAGTAACCCCAACGCGGAAAGTAACACTCATATCCCAACGGCCGCCGATCGGTTGTTCCGTACGTGCCGCCTTCCATGATATTCACGTTGTCGGTGCAATTGCCGAACCAATGCCGGCCCGCCGACGACGACGCGGCGGCCGCCAGGGCGCGCCCGCCCTTTTTGTCCACAACCTCCAGGCCGAGACAATACTGGCGGTCGTGGTGACCCTCGATCGTCTGGCTGAACTTCGATTCCGCCGCCCGGAAACTCCGCAGCGGTTTGCCTGAATCGAGCAGCCGCACCCGGCTCAGGCCCGCGTCTGCGGCGGCGTGAATCACGACCCGCCAGCGGTCGCCGCTCTCGGTCGAGCGAAACGCGTCCGGCGATTCGGGCGGGATGTCGAAATAAGCGGTGCCGTTGTTTTGCGCGGCGAACCGGCCGATGCGCGGCCCAGAACTGACATAGACGAAATCGCGATGAAAAAACTGGTTGTAGCCGGGGAAACAGAACTGCTCGCGCATCTGGTCAATCGCCCCAAAGGTGTACCAGGTCTGATAACCCGTCGCGCGCTCGCGCGCCACGTCCTGCGGTTTGAAGGTTTCGTGGACTGCCACGGGCCAGATGTTGAAGGTGCGTGCAGAAAGTTCATGGAATTTTTCTTCAGCGTCGTCCACGAGCTTGCCCTCGCGGTAGGTGAACATGCCCGCGAACCGGAACATGTTGCGATACCACGGCGCGAGTCCCTCGCCAAATCGGAACTGGACCTGGGCGGGAAAATTGTAAGCGTAACCGACCGCATGGGGCAAATCCATCCGGTCGTTCTCCAACTTCGGGTCCGGCCACGGGATCGGCGCAAGCACGAGCGAATGATCGCCCGCCTGATCCACAAACTCCAAACCGGGAAGGGCGCAAAACTTGTCGTCGGACACTTTCTTGCACTCGGCCTTCAATTGTTCCCATTTTTCGGCGGTCATCTTCGGGTGGAATTCCGTAAAAGCCACCCAGTCATATCCCGCCGCCTTGGCCGCCGCGACCCATTCCGCCACGGTTCCTTGTCCGTCGGAAAAGGCCGAGTGCGCGCCAATCAGGCCGACATGTTGATGGTCGGAGGGCGTGGGCGGCTTCAGGTTCTTCCAGTCAATGATCCCGCCTTCGTCGCTGGCGGAGACAAACTTTGCGCCCTTAATCGGTTCGAGCGCCTTGTCCTGGTAACCGCCCACGCTGCCGCTGGCAATCGACGGTTCCGCGAGCCACGCATACAAATTGAGCAGGAGCCGTTCCATGCCGCTGGGTTTGCCTTCCGCGCCTTTGTTCATCACCAACCCCTGCCACCACGGGTGATAACCGGACAGCCAGGTATGCGTCATATTCATGGGCAACACCGCGACACGCCCTTTGCCCAGTGACCGGGCCGCGCACAAGGGGGGCACAGCGTCAAAGGAGGCGGCCGCTTCCTCGATGCCAAACGCTCCCTGGAACCGATGCGACCCGGCGGTGCGGCTGCCTTTGATCAACACGTTCCAATCCGGGCCGGGTTTCAAGGCGGCCGTAAAACTTCCGCCGCCGCCGCCGGTAAATTGCACGGAGGTACAATACCAGACCCCCGTGACGCCCTCCGTCAAGGCTCCCTTGAACACCGCGTCCGTGTAAGCAAACTCCATATTCGGGAAACGCTCCTGCGCGGTGACGATTCCTTTGGGATCGGTCACCTGTTCGTTCACCAGTGTCAGTCCCATGGGTTCCAGCAACAGATTGATGCCGGCGCCCGCATTCTTGCTGTAGGGCGTGCTCGTCACCAAGAGTCCGCCGCCTTCGGCGACATAGCGTTCCAGCAGTTGCCGTTTGCCGGCCATCTCGCCCGCCCATTCGCCCGGTTTGTTGATGTCCGACTCCGGGTGGAAGCCGAGCACCACCGCATTGAACTTGCTGAGCGTTTCCCAGGTTTGCTTTTGCAACAAATTCCAGACCACCGTGAAACCCTTGGTTTCGACATTACGCCGATGTGTGGCATCCACGTCTTCTTTGGCGTTCGGATCATAGTCGAGAAAAAGGATGGCCGGCGGCGCTTTCCGATTGCCGATTCCTTGACCAGCCCGTTCCAGGCGGATTGCATCCAGATGTACTGTTCCCATCGGTGGCGGTTCTTCGTCCCAGAAAAACAGAATCAACATGTGGCCGATGTTGCTCCAGTCCCAGCCGGACTTTTGCTTCGCAAAGGCCGTGAGCGGAATGGCGACGTCCTGCCATGCGCCGGCGACCGGCTTGATCGCCTCGGGCAGTTCGACGGTGTTCTGCCAATCCGGCGCGATGAAACTCGCGTAAAGCCGCGTGGGTTTCAGGCCGGCCGGCGCATGATACGAAAATCGCAATTGATCAAAAGACCGGGCATCCAACGGCTTCGGAAAAGAGAGGCGCAGCTCGGTGTAGCGAAAGCCTTTCCAATCAGACCGCGCGATATCAAAGGCGAGACTGCCATTGCCGGTCCTCTTGAAGGCATTGTCGGATCGAAGATTGACCGCGTGCGGCCGGTCTTCATGGCCGGTTTGATGCGGGAGCAGGCTCCAGCCGGTCATGTCGCCCGTCCATAACTCCTTGGTTTGGGCGAAAGCGGAAATCACCGACGCGAGAAACATGACAATCGAAAAGAGGGGTTTCATTTGGGCGAACCTCTGAACCGTGAACCTGAGCAGTAATGTTTCATGGATTTCCCTATTCCCCCACGCTTTCGACATCCGCCCGGAACCATGTGTGCTGAGAATCATTAAAAGCGGCGCTGGTCGAGGGCAGCGAGCCGGCATGGCCGTCAATAAAAAGGCAATTGACACGATTGTTGTGGATGGCGTGTTGATAGCCGACGTAAACGAACACGTATCGCACGAGCCATCCGGCCGGGCCGTCCGCGATAAAAATTTTTTTATCCCTGAATGTCTCCTGGCCCATCTTGCCTGCCAGCTTCCACGTCGGCTGACTCCACGGGTCCCGCACGGTTCCGTCCGGCATGATCTGTGCGGCAAATCCTTCGGCGATGCCATAAGTCCAACCGCAGGGTTGCGGCGGGTTTCGGACGCTCGGACAGGAATAGATTTTCGCGTTTTTATGATACGGGTAAAGCAGCCACAGCCAACAAACATAACCATTAGCTTCACCATCGTTAGGCGGGAGCAGCATGAAGCTCATCGCCGGGTCCGTCATGGCGGTGCCTTCATACATCATGGGCACATAAGCATCGTTGTTCTCATTGGCATACATCGCAACCGCCAAGCCGATCTGTTTGAGGTTGTTCATGCAGGTGATGGCTCTGGCTTTATCACGCGCCTTGGTCAACGCCGGCGTGAGCAGCGCCGCCAGAATCGAAATGATGGCGATGACAACAAGAAATTCGATCAGCGTAAATGCTGTTTTATGCCCTGTTTTCATATCTGAACCATTTCAGCCCACGCGGAAAAAAAGGAGGCGCCTTGCGCCACCCAAAGTAGGACAGGCATCTTGCCTGTCTTCCCCGCTGAAAAGGACGGGCAAGATGCCGGTCCCACTTTTTCAATGTCCTGAAAGATTTCACATGAACTTTGTTTTACTCTCAAATAGTCCGTTCACTTTCGTTCGTCGCTCCGGTTCTCCCATTTCTTTTTCGGCAGCCCCAATTTATCCCATTGGGACTTGGTGATCTCGACGTAGCCAAGTTCGTTGAGTTCATCGCTGACACGCGGCGTCTGGAAAATAAACAGATGAAACGGCGCGCAGTTACCGGCCGGGTTGAAAGCGCAATGCCATTTGCCGGGCGGGATGTAAAAAACATCGTGCTGGTCCGCGTCGAGAACTTCGCCTTCGATCACGACCTTCCCCTGCCCGCCAATAACCAGGTAATTCTCGTCGGCGTAATCATGCAGGTGGATGGGGAATCCGTAGCCTGGCTCGATGGAATGCATGTCGAAATCAACGTGGCGTTGGGGAAACGCCGCGAGGTTGATCGGATGATGCCGGGGATAGCCCTTGAAGTTGTAGGAAAAAACGGGCCTGAACAGGTTGCCCTTGAACGCCCCCAGCTTTTCCAACTCGCGCAGTTTGGCCATGACCGGCTGCGTCGCCGCCGCCGCCTCGGGACTCGCCTTCCACACCTCGGCGGTTTCCGCGCCGTCGGCGCATTTCCACGTGTAACCTTTGATTGAATAGTCGCCGGCCATAATTAACGGGTTCCTTTCTAGCGAAGTTGCGCCTCAAACCGACCAGCGGCTGGGCGGGTAAAGTAGGACAGGCATCTTGCCTGTCGCCCCAAGTAGGACGGGCGTCCCGCCTGTCCATTCCCCAAACCAGCGACAAGCAAGACCTGTCCCGCGACTGCGGCGATGCCTGTCGGAGAAACCGGAGGATGACAGGCAAGATGCCCGTCCTACTTTCCTTGTCAGAAAACTTGTCATGTTTGTCAACATTTTGGGTTATGAAGGCGGCTAGGGTGGCGGTTAGCCTACATATTTCACAAATTTTCTGTCATTCCGAGCCCTTCGACGCCGCTCAGGGCAGGTTCTCGCGAGGAATCCCTCTCTGGTGGGAGCCGAAAAAAGGGATGAGTCTTCGACCGCATGCACATCACGGAGTTTATCCTGAGTGAGAGAAAGGGATTCTTCGCTACGCTCAGAATGACAGCAAGCGAAGGATTCGGAATGACACTGTGATATCATTTTCAGGTTGGTGTGAAATATCCGGGTTAGCGTCTCACGGCGCGGATTCGCTGGTCGCGATGGAAAACGGAAGCGTTACGGGCGTGGCGGATTCGCCGCGAGACTGTTGCTGAATCAGCCGGAGCAGAGCGCCGGCCATTTGGCGCCCGCTGGAGGTGACATAATGCATCGGCAACGGACAAAGCATGTCCACTTCGAGGTCCTTGTGCAAAACCACGGTCAATTCGCGGGGAACAACAACCTGATTTTCCAACAGGGCGATCACCACGCCGCGCGACACCAAATCGGGAAACACGACCAGACCTTCCGGCCGATGCCTTTGCCGCCATAACGCATGGAACTGCTGGTAGCCAAAACGTTCCGGTAACAGGCTGCGTAAATCATCTTCATCGCGCAGCACGCGGATCCACTCGTTTTTGAGCCTCAGCCCGAGTTCCCGGCTCAGGTCCACGAACCGCTCAAAAAACTCCGAGTGCGGATGACCGTCGCGCTCCGGCGCGGAATGGCGCGGCGATAGCGTGCCGATCAAGCCCACGGATCGACAACCTTGCGCCGCCAGTCGCCGCAAGCTCAACTCCACAAACTGGGGCAGATCAAAAAGAACGCGATTCGGGATGCTGGCGGAAGTGGCATGCGCTGAGGGGACGGGCAACTTGTTTTGCCAGGCGAGATGCGGCCCATCGGTGGTCGGGACAATCAGCGCCTGGATTTCGCGATTCTGCGCCGCCTTGAGCAATTCGTCCCAAGGCGCGCCCTGTTTCTTCCTGGACCGTGGATCAACCCAAACGCGAAGCGAAATGCCGAGTCGGCGCAACCGCTCCTTGAGAGACTCATAGACCACCCGCTGAAAGGACGCCGATTCTTTTGCCCAGATGTTCTCAGAATAGTATATCCCGATGCGCGTCAACCGCTCCGCCCGTTTCCGGACAAAAGTGCCGCGACGGGGACATCGCATCAACAAACCTTCCCGAACCAACGGCGTCAGCGCGGCATGAACGGTGGCGGTGTGCGTCTGCCAGCGCTGCGCCAATTTCTGGGTGGGCGGCAATTTGACGCCAGGCGACAGCCGGCCGCAGCCGATCATGCGCCGGACAAAATCGGCGATTTGCTGCCGGCTGCCGCTGGTCTTTTGGATTTTAAAGTCAGAAAACATGAATATTTTTCACAGCCATCCCATAATTCGTAAAAAAGTGGCTTCCCGCTCCTTTTTCGGAGGGGAGACCCACTGGATTGTAAAGTTGGGTTTATGAATTTT
>JACQHZ010000443.1 GCA_016198745.1 Verrucomicrobiota bacterium | reverse complement strand
GTCCATGGTCCAGGGTCCATCGTTCGTTGTCCACCATCCACCATCCACCATCCACCTTCACCCCTCCCCCTCCCCAGCGGCCACCAGTCCATCAGCAGGAGGACACAGGGAAGCGTCACTGCCATGGGCTTGGACATCAGGGCCGCTGCGAACAGGAGGATGACCGGGACGTAACGCCGCCATTGCGGTCGTTCCACATAGCGCAGATACGCCAGCATGGTCAGAATCCAGAAAAAACCGCACAACAATTCCTTCCGCTCCACCACCCAGGCAACCGCTTCGACGCGCAACGGATGCACCGCGAAAAGCGCCGCAACCCACGCGCTCCGCTCCACGGCCCCGGCCCGCCACCCGCCAAGGGTAGCTTGCTCGCCACCCCTTGGTGGTGGCCACCCTCCCAGGGTGGTCATTCGTTGCAACAGGTGAAACAACAGCAGCGTGTTCAGCAGGTGAAAACACAGATTGACGAGATGAAACATTCCCGCGTTCATCCCGAAAATCCCGATGTCGAGCATCCGCGATAAAAAAGTGACCGGCTGCCAGTAATCGGCGTGCAACGAATCCGAAAAAAAATCGGCGGAAAAGGCCCAACGGATGCCTTGCAGCGTCAGACCGTCCTGGATATGCGGATTGGCCGAAACGATGAACGGATCATCGAAGTTGATGAAATCAAAATGGCGGACCTGCCCGAAAACCAGGAGCGTGAGCGCGGCCAGAACCGCGCAAATCCATCGGCGTGAGACAGGCGAATCATGCTTTTCCATCAGCAAGCCGGGCCAGAATGGCTTTCTGAATGTGAAGCCGATTTTCCGCTTCGTCGAAGATGACGTCGGCGTGCGCCTCAAAGGTTTCCGCGGAAATTTCGCGCCCCCGATACGCCGGCAGACAGTGCATCACCAGCGCGCCCGGCCCGGCGGCGCGAACGATGCTCGCGTTGATCTGATAGGGCATGAGGTCGCGCTGCCGCTGCCGGCTTTCGGCCTCCTTGCCCATCGAGACCCACGTATCCGTATATAACAAATCAGCGTCTTTCGCCGCCGCGCGCGGGTCTTCGCAAAGCATGATCCCGGCATTTCCTGCCCGCGCCAGCACGGCGGCGGCGGGCTGATAATTTCGCGGCGCGGCAAGTCGAAGGCGGAATCCGATCCTTGCGGCGGCGAAGATCCATGATTGCGCGACGTTGCAGGCCGTGTCGCCAAAGAAGACGGCGGTCTTGCCTTGAAAGAGGTCGCACAGGCGCTTCGGCTTTTGGGGCGCGGCCCTTCGCAGCCTTTCCGCCCACGTCATCAAATCCGCCAGAATCTGACACGGATGTTCGTCGTCGGTGAGCGCGTTGATGACGGGGATCGAACCGACGCGCGCAAAGGTCTCAATCTCGTTTTGCGCGAACGTGCGGATCACCACGCCATGGGCGTAGCGCGACAACACGCGGGCCGTGTCCTCCACCGTCTCGCCGCGGCCGAGTTGGATATCGTGAACGTCCAGGAAAAGGGCCGCCCCGCCCAACTCGCGAATCCCCACCTCGAACGAGACGCGCGTGCGGGTGGAGGTCTTGCTGAAAATCAGCGCCCAGGTCTGGCCGCAAAGCGGCCTCGGATGGCGCGGTTTGCCCCGCAGCGCCTTCAGGCGGAATCCGAGATGAAGAAGTTCTTCGATCCGGTCCCGGGTGAGGGTTTCGATGGACAGGAGGTGTTTCACAGGAGGTCGTCAGCGGAGGAAAGGATCGCGGGAAAAATGGAACCCGCGAAAATATACCGCAGGCCCGGAAAAAGGAAAGGCGCAAACATCCGGAGGTTGCATCAAAGTGCAAAAGGGTTGCAATGTGGTTCCCGTCTCAGTGGGACTCCGGAAGATGGCGGCCTGCCTGTGCCGAGCACGGCAGACAGGCAACTTTGCCATGCATTGCCGCCAGTGTCGGCGACTTTGCATTGGGAAGGAGTGAGAAAATTGGCCGTCAGCAACGGGAGAGAAGCGCCAGCGCGAGCTGTTTCCAAATCCAACATGGCCCGACTCCATTTTCCTTTTCGTCAAATTACAGCAAGGAGGCTTTCAGGAATTTGAGCATTTCGTTTTTTGCTTTCGATGCGCCGGGGTTGTCTGCGTCCCCGCAACAAGCAGGCCTGCGATGGTTTTCGTCGGCGTGCAGACGATTGCCTGCGCAAAAAAGCTTTGGCAGGAAGCGATTTACGCGGTAAGAAATTGGTGTGTTCCAGAGCGTTTTGAAGATCATGCGGGAAAGGGTTCGCGCCGCCCGGTATGTTGTGACTTCTCACGCTCGCAAGGAGATGAACGACGACAGTTTGAACACGGACGACCTTGAGCGGGCAATCTTCACCGGCGCAATCTTGGAAAGACAAAAGGACCGGATCACGGCTGAGTTGAAATTCCGCCTGCAGGGCGAGGCGACTGACGGAAGGCAAGTCGAAGTAGTTGCAAAGATCAGTCCAACAGGTAAATTGGTTGTGATCACAGTTTACGCATTATGAAAAGACGATCATCCAGCGAACCAGTTTGCGATCTCTGCGGCAAGGCGGGAGCGCGCATTCGCCGCGTCTCGGAAACGCATGGCAGGGGCAAAGACCTTCTCGTTATCGAGAACATCCCGATGGTCAGTTGCCCGTGCTGCGGAGAGAGCTATTTCACCGCCGATACCCTTCACGAAATTGATCGCCTCAAGCATCACCGTCGCCAACTGGCCGTCGAACGCGCGGTTGAAGTGCTCACCCTGGCCTAGCCTGCATATTTCACAAGTTTTCTGTCACTCCGAGCGCTAGCGAGGTGCATGAGGTCGAAGACTCATCCCTCTCTCGACCGCTGGATTCAATGGGATTCCTCACTTCGTTTGGAATGACACCGTGTGATGGGTTTTAGCTGCATAGTGTGAAATATCCGCCCAGAGGCCGAAACTCCGACATTCGTCGCGAGAAGATCGCCTGAAAGTCGGGGCTGACCTTGGGGAAAACTCGGCCTTGTCCCGCCGTGGCGGGACCTCTTCCCAGAGGCAAAAAGACAAGGCGCAT
>JACQHZ010000421.1 GCA_016198745.1 Verrucomicrobiota bacterium | reverse complement strand
GGCGAAAGGCGCATAGGGACCTCCCTGGAGCGCCGAAAGCGTCTGCCTGACGGTGGCGATGTAATTTTCCGGCAGGGCGCGCGAGTCGGTGCGCGGGTAGGTGATCATCTTCTTGCGCTCATAAAGCGACTGCGCGATCTGAAGCGTTCGCCGGGCGGATAATCCAAAGCGGCCGTTGCATTCGCGCTGGAGACTGGTGAGATCGTAGAGAAGCGGCGACAGTTGCGTCGTGGTCTTCTTCTCTTCGTTGACCTCGCCCGGCTTGCCCTGTGTCTTTTCCGCGATGGCGCGCGCCTTGGCCTCATCCCAGAGGCGCTCGGCCTTGGCGTCCGGGTCCTGCTCATTTTTCTTGAAGCCGGTATCGAACCACTTGCCCTGGTAATCGCCCTGCGCGCAATGAAACGTCCCAACCACTTCCCAATAGGGCCGCTTCTTGAACTCCCGGATGACCGTCTCGCGGTCCACAATGATCGCCAGCGTGGGCGTCTGGACCCGTCCGACGGTGCACATCTGTTTTCCCGCGTGACCGTAAATCCTGCATGTAAATGCGCGCGTGCCGTTGATGCCGATCAACCAGTCGGATTCGCTGCGGCAGGTGGCCGCCTCCGCCAACCCCTGAAATTCGGCGCCGTCGCGCAACGCCTTGAAGCCCTCCTTGATCGCGGGGGCGGTCATGGAAGAAAGCCAGAGACGGCGGATGGGCTTGCTGGTTCCGGACAGCGCGTAGATATAACGAAAAATCAGTTCGCCTTCGCGCCCCGCATCACAGGCGTTCACCATCTCGGCAATGTCCTTTCGCTTGATGAGCCTGAGGATGATGTTGAGTTGCCCCTGCGTTTTTTCGATCGGCTTGAGCTGAAACCGCTCAGGAATCATCGGCAGGTTGTCCAACGTCCATGCGCGCCATTCCTGCTTGAAATCGTTCGGCATGAACAACTCGACCAGGTGCCCAACGGCATGCGTGATCACCATGTCGGCGTTTTCGTAGAAACCTTCGGATTTCTTGAACTTGCCGAGCGAGCGCGAGATATCCCCCGCCACGCTCGGTTTTTCAGCTATGATCAGCAATTTTCCCATGGACGTTACGTAAAATCAGAAATTGGAAATCAGATGGCTGTCATGGAAGGGCGAAGATTTGAAAGACGAAACACTCGCGCGCAGCGCAAGGGGGCCAGGCGCGAAAACCGAACGCTGTCGTTGAACGATCCATGAAACCCGTTTGTATTCCCTCAAAATGGGAAATGCGCAATCCCAAATTTGTTTTTGTGGGGATGAGGCATCCGATTTCATCAAAGCGTGTCTTTCAACGAAAAGCGCCCCTCATAGAGCGCCTTCCCGACGACCACCCCTTCCAGGTTGCCGTGACGCAATCCCTGCAGCGCCTTCACGTCCTCGACGCTCGACACTCCGCCGGATGCGATCACAAAACCGCGCACCGAGACGCAGACGCGCCCCACGCTGGCCAGCGGCGGCCCCAAAAGCATCCCGTCGCTTTGCACGTCGGTGAAGACAACCCGCGTGGCGCCCATTGCGCCCACCTTGCGCGCGAACTCGAATGCATCCAGCCCCGACTTCTGGGTCCACCCCTGAATGACGACCTTGCCGTCGCGCGCGTCAATGCCCACCACGATGGAATCGCTGAATTCCGCCAGCATGCGATCGAGAAACGGTTCCGAGATCGCCTTCGTCCCGAGCACGACGCGTGAAACCCCGACCCCCAAGGCCCGCTCGACCGCCTCGCGCGAACGCAGGCCGCCGCCCAGTTGAATCCGGCATTTCACCGCGCCGCAAATTTTTGCAGCCCAGTCCAGATTGCGTTGATCTCCGGTGAATGCGCCGTCCAAATCCACCACGTGAATGACATCCGCGCCCTCGCTTTCCCATCGCCGCGCCACAGCCACGGGATCATCCGAGTAAACAGTGACCTCCTCCGCGCGCCCCTGTTTCAGACGCACGCACTTGCCGTCCTTCAAATCAATGGCGGGTATCACGAACATGAGCGAATGAAACAGGAAATCCCGCCTGGATGAAAGCCCTTTGTGCTGCGAACGCTCGAAAACTGGCATGGTTCAAAGTTCACGGTTCAGGGGTTCACGGTTGACCGAGTTAAGCCTGAAAACCGCCAACCGTTGAACCATGCCGATTTATTGACCGCAAGACGGCGCAAAAATCACAAAACAGAATCCCGTATATTTGTGCATCTTGCGCCTTTTTGCGGCTGTTCCGGTCCTTTGGTTGCGGCTGCGCCGCGGTTCTCGGTCAGAAACGCCGCTTGTTCCTCCGCATGATAAGAACTGCGCACAAGCGGTCCCGCTTCCACCGCCTTGAATCCCATTGCCAAACCGTGCGACTTCCATCCCGCAAATTCTTCCGGTGTCAAATACCGCGCCACCGGCAAATGCGCCGCCGTCGGCCGAAGATATTGGCCGAGCGTCATGACATCCACGCCCGCTGCCCGCAAATCGCGAAGGACCTCCTCGATTTCAGAAGGCTCCTCGCCGATTCCCAGCATCAGGCCGGACTTCGTGAAGAACCCGCGCGCCTTGGCGCGCGCCAGGAGTTGCAGCGTCCGATCGTACTTCGCCTGGGGCCGGACCTTTTTGTACAGGCGCGGAACTGTTTCGACATTATGACCAAGCAAATCAGGGTTCGCGTCAAGAACGGTTTGAAGGGAGGTTTCATCGCCCTTGAAATCCGGGATCAGCGCCTCGATCCGGCACTGGAGCGCCGCTTGCCGCGCCGCGCGAATGGTTGCCGCCCAAACGGAAGCCCCGCCATCTGCCAGTTCATCGCGCGCAACCGAAGTGATCACCGCGTGGTTCAGTCCCATCAAACGGATGGCCTCGGCCACACGCGCCGGTTCATCCTGATCCACCTCGTCGGGGCGACCGGTGTGAACGGCGCAAAAGCCGCAGCTTCGCGTGCATACGTCGCCGAGGATCATGAAGGTGGCCGTTCCTCTTCCCCAACACTCGCCGAGATTCGGGCAGCGCGCGCTTTCGCATACCGTGTGAAGCCGGCCTTCAACCACCCGCCGTCGAACCGCAATGTGCGCTTGTCCGCCCGGAATCCGCACCTTGAGCCAGGGCGGCTTGCGGGAATGCGAAACAAGGGAATCAGCGGCCATGGTCGGAACTATCGGAAGAGACGGCGGCGCGGGACGCTACACAAAGGCGGCCGGCTGAAGAAACGCGAACGGATGGACCGGCTGCGATCATGATTCGAGCGCAAGCCTCCGCGTCGGAAAGCGCGTTGTGATGATCCAGCGGAAATCCGAGACGCGCGCAAACATTGGAGAGCTTGGTCGGGTGAATCCGCCAAAGACGGCGCGCGATTTGGACCGTGCACAGAAACGCAAGCGAAGGCGGCGCGATGCCCGCCGATTGGCAACAGGCGCAAAGAACCGAGCGATCGAACCCGGCGTTGTGCGCCGCCAGACATTGGACCCCATCCAGGACATCCTCCAATTCCGCCCAGACCTCCGCGAAACAGGGCTGATGCGCGACATCGCCCCAGGAAATGCCGTGGATGTGCGTGAAAGCAAAGTGACATCGCGGCGGACGGATCAAGCGTGTTTCCCGTCGAACAATCCTTCCCTCCTCCACGCGGACAAGTCCGACCGCGCAGGCGCTGTCGGCGCCATGATCGGCGGTTTCAAAATCAATCGCCACAAAGGTCGAAACGCCGATTCCACCGTCTCCGCCATCTCTCGAAACTCGTTCCATGCAGCCACCCTAACCCGGATATTTCACCCTCCGCGAGTGTAAAATCTCCGCGCCTGCCTCGGCGCATGCGCGCCCACTGTCAGGGAATCGAACGCGACATCACTAAAAACTGAAATCAGGGAAGGCAGAACCCAAAAACAATGGGCTTCCAACCTCTCGCCAAATCGGTTATCGTCCCATCATGAAATCTGCGCTGCAGCCCATGCCGGTTGAGCCGGAGAAGTTGAAACCCGTTCTGCACGACAAGATCGAGCACATGGACGGTCGGCGTTTGGTCCTTCTCAACCGCGTCTTGCTTCAACTCGAAGCGGAGGATCTCGCCGATCAACTGAGCGAAGCCTTTGACAAAGACCATGAGCAGGGCGTTTTCCGGCGCATTCCTGAATTGGTCAAGCAATTCCGCGCCGGACACCGTTACGCATGACGGTCTGCCTTGACACCGGCGTTTTCCTCCAGATTTTTGGCAGGAGCCAGCCTTTTTATGCCATCCTGCGCGCCTTGTTGGATGGCTCACGCTCGCGATCTCCACCGAAATCCTAAGTCCCGGCGTCCGGTAAGATGAAGAGATAATTGAACTCGCGCCGGTTCCGTTCCACAGCAGGCTGCCGGCTGGTCTCCTTCGACGCTGACTACCGGCACTTCCACGACCTGCATTTCCTCCACCTCCAATCTTGACAATCCGTCCGCAGTGACGCCGCGAGGCGTTTTCCGCGCCAAAGTTGAGGCACGCGACGATCCCAAGTCATCCAAAAAATATGTGACAAGTGTCACTCCAGCGAAAACGGCCCGGTCGGTTGACATGCGGGTTACGTTTGCCAAACCAGTCTGACGTGCGGATAAGCCAATATCTCGTGATCGTTTGTCGCCAACGGACAATCGTACACGCGGGCGGTTGCCACGATGATCTGATCGGCCGGATCTTTGTGGAAAGACGCTGGCAACTGGGTTGAGGCGACTGCAATCTCAGGATCGAGCGGCAAGAGGCAAATGCCAGGATGCGCCAGCGCCGAATCGAGCCATTCAGCCACCGGCAACGAAAGGACCAAACGCCCCCTTTCAACCAGTTTAGCCACCTCCCAACAACTGATCGCGCTCACCCCAAAACCACCGGGTTCATGCGGCATGAGGACTGCCGCCTTGGTTGGCGACAAAGCAGAATCGCCGTTGACCAACCAAACCCAAATGTGAGTGTCGAGAACGATCAAGCGGTCGCCTCCCAATCATCCAGCGCCACAGGATCAAAAGGGCGTTCATACTTGAGAACAGTGCCTCGCAACGCATCGCGTTTGCCGGATGGACCCTTGGTTTGTGCAACAACAATCCTCACGGATTCACCCTGCGAAAAAGGCAGGTGATCGAGCGTCAGTTTGCCGTTCTCCGATACCACAGTCTCGCCGTAATAGGTTTTGACCATGCGCTGAACCTACCTCATCCTGTCCAGATGGTCAACTTGTTCGGCGCGTGCCAGAGCCGTTCTGAAACTGCCGAAAACTGGCCGGTTTGAAAGTGCATGTTCTTCGCTTGGATTTTCTTCGCCCATTCGCATGAAACGGGTTCTTCTCTTCTTCCACCCTGGGCAAGG